>NZ_CP032707.1:957500-1287500 GCF_003627995.1 Brevundimonas naejangsanensis
CCAGAACGGCCAAGGCATCGAACGCCGCCGCGCCAAGGGCAAGATCCGCGAGCTCGAGGCCGTGCTGAACGCCGATCCGGTCGCCGGGACGGTCGGCATCGGCCACACCCGCTGGGCCACCCACGGCGCCCCGACCACGACCAACGCCCACCCGCACAAGGCCGGGCGCGTCTGCCTGGTCCACAACGGCATCATCGAGAATTTCGCCGAGCTGAAGGCCGAGCTGGAGGCCGAGGGCCGCGTCTTCGAAAGCCAGACCGACACCGAGGTCGTGGCCCATCTGCTGGACCACAAGCTGGCGGCGGGGATGACCCCGCTGGACGCCTTCAAGGCGACGCTGGACCGGCTGACCGGCGCCTATGCGCTCGCCGTACTGATCGAGGGCGAGGACGAGCTGATCCTCGGCGCGCGCCGGGGCAGCCCCCTGGTCGTCGGCTGGGGCGAGGGCGAGATGTATCTGGGCTCTGACGCCCTGGCCGTCGGCCCGTTCACGCAGAAGATCTCCTACCTCGAGGAAGGCGACTACGTCGCTGTGACCCGCACCGGGGCGCGCATGTTCGACGCCTCGGGCCGCCCGGCCGACCGCGCCGTGGTCCAGGTCTCCGCCTCCTCCGCCCTGGTCGAGAAGGGCGAGTACCGCCACTTCATGGAGAAGGAGATTCACGAGCAGCCCGACAGCGTCCAGCACACCCTGTCGGAATACCTCGACTTCGTCTCCGGCAAGGCCAAGGTCCAGGCCGTGGACTTCGCCGCCGTCGAGCGCATCCAGATCGTCGCCTGCGGCACCGCCTTCTACGCCGGCCAGATCGGCAAATACGCCTTCGAACGCTATGCAGGCCTGCCCTGCGACGTCGAGATCGCGTCCGAGTTCCGCTATCGCCATCCGGCCGTGGCCAAGGGGACGCTGGCCGTCGCCGTTAGCCAGTCGGGCGAGACCGCCGACACCCTGGCCAGCCTGACCTGGTGCAAGGCGCAGGGGCTGAAGACCGCCGCCGTGGTCAACGTCCACTCCTCCTCCATGGCGCGCGAGGCCGAAATCCTGTGGCCGACCCATGCCGGGCCGGAGATCGGCGTCGCCTCGACCAAGGCCTTCACCGCCCAGGTCGCCGCCCTGCTGTCGCTGGCCGTCGCGGCGGGCGTGGCGCGCGGCAAGATCGACGCCGCCCAGGAGGCCGAACTGGTCAAGGCCCTGTTCGAGTCCCCGCGCCTGATCGCCGAGGCCCTGCAGATGGACGCTGGCATCCACGCCCTGACTCTGGACCTGGCCAAGGCCCGCGACGTCCTCTTCCTGGGCCGCGGCCCGATGTTCCCCCTGGCCATGGAAGGCGCGCTGAAGCTGAAGGAGATCAGCTACATCCACGCCGAGGGCTACGCCGCCGGCGAGCTGAAGCACGGCCCCATCGCCCTGATCGACGAGGCGACGCCGACCGTGGCCCTGGCCCCGCTGGACGACCTGTTCGAGAAGACCGCCTCCAACCTGCAGGAGGTGGCCGCGCGCGGCGGCCCGGTCATCATGATCGCCCCGCAAAAGGCGCCCGACCCGCACGGCGCCGGAATCCGCCGCGTCGACGCCCCGGACTGCCCGGCCCTGATCGCCCCCCTGGTCTACGCCGTGCCGATGCAGCTGCTGGCCTATTACACCGCCGTCCAGAAGGGCACGGACGTCGACCAGCCGCGCAACCTGGCCAAGTCGGTGACGGTGGAGTGATCCCGTTCCCCTTCTCTCCTTGTGGGAGAAGGTGGGCGCCGGAGGCGCTCGGATGAGGGGCGGCGGGCGGGCATGAAAGCCGAACTCGCCGACAGCGCCTCTTCATCGGCCTCCATGTCCACACCCCTCATCCGGCCTGCTTCGCAGGCCACCTTCTCCCACAAGGGGAGAAGGGCGGGTCTGTGCGTTTGGAAGCCTCGCCAATTACGCCTATGACGGGCACGCCCCAAGGCTGTTCAGGACGATCCATGACGACCTCTCCCGCCCGCCTGCGCAAGGCGGTCCTGCCCGTGGCCGGTCTCGGCACCCGCGTGCTGCCCGGCACCAAGACGACGCCGAAGGAGCTTCTGAACGTCGTCGACCGGCCGATCCTCTCCTACATCGTGGAAGAGGCGCGCGAGGCGGGGATCGAGCACATCGTCTTCGTCACCGGCCGCGCCAAACAGGCGATCGAGGACTATTTCGACCACCAGATCGAGCTGGAGGCCCAGCTGGCGGCCAAGGGCAAGACCGAGCTCCTGGCGGCCATGAATGCCGAACTGGCCCGCGCCGGCGAGATGAGCTTCACCCGCCAGATGCAGCCCAAGGGCCTGGGCCACGCCGTCTGGTGCGCCCGCGACATCATCGGCCATGAACCCTTCGCCGTCATCCTGCCGGACGTGATCGTGGATTCGCAGCCCGGCGCTCTGAAGCAGCTGGCCGAGGTCTATGCCGAGGTCGGGGGCAACGTCATCGGCGTCGAGGCCGTGCCCGAAGCCGAGACCCACAAATACGGCATCGTCGACCCGGCCGACCGCGACGGCCGCCGCTTCGCCATGAAGGGCATGGTCGAAAAGCCCAAGCCGGGCACGGCGCCGTCCAATCTGTCGATCTCGGGCCGCTACATCCTCCAGCCGGAGATCTTCGACCTGCTGGAGACGCAGGAGCGCGGCGCCGGCGGCGAGATCCAACTGACCGACGCCATGGACCGGCTGATGCGCTCCCAGCCCTTCACCGCCTATGAATACGAAGGCGTGACCCACGACTGCGGCGACAAGATCGGCTTGCTGCGCGCCAACGTCGCCCTGGCCCTGAAGCGCCCCGACCTGGGCGAGGCCACCCGGGCCGCCATCACCGCCCTGCTCTGAACCGGTCGCCTCGGCCGGGCCGTCCGCACGCTTTTGTGTAACGGAGCCGCTGGAACGTCCGGTTTCTGGCCGGGCGCGACCGGCGCATGCGGCGTATCATCAAGTCCGGTCGGGCGCCGACCATAGCGGAAGGAGGAGGCTCGGCGAGCGGGCGATCAGGAGATGCGACATGCATACCATGATCCTCAGCGCCGCCGCGCTGATCGCGAGCGCCGCAGCCCTGCCAAGTCAGGCGCAGCACCCGGCGCGAAACCCCGCTGACGACGTCGTCGTCGTTTTCTACGCCGATCTCGACCTGACCCGTCCCGACCAGGCCCGCATTCTCGACCACCGCCTGAACGTGGCCGCGCGCCGGGTGTGTGACGACGCCCGCCTGGTCATCAGCCACTATCGGCTGCGTCATCTGTGCGTCCGCGAGGCCCTGGCCGACGCCAGAGGCCAGATCGGGTCGGCCCGCCTCTCGAAAACCGCCCAGATCGCCCCCCTGAGCGCCATCGTCAGGCGCGCTTCCTAGCCGTCGACCGTCGCCGCCGACCGCCGCGCGCATTCATCCCGGCTTTCGCCGCCTCCCGCCTTGGGCTAGGCAGGACAGGCGAAGACAAGACAGACTGGGTTCGACGAATGCGCGTGATCATCCTCGGCGGCGACGGCTTCTGCGGCTGGCCCACGGCCCTGCACCTTTCGGCGCGGGGCTGGGACGTGTTGATCGTCGACAACCTCAGCCGCCGCGACATCGACAATGAGCTGGAGGTCCAGTCCCTGACGCCGATCCGGCCGATGGGCGAACGCCTCAGGGCCTGGAAGGCGGTCTCGGGCCGCGACATCGGCTTCGTCAACATGACGGTGGGCAAGGAGTATGATCGCCTGCTGGCCCTGCTGCGCGACTTCCGGCCCGACTCCGTGGTCCATTTCGCCGAACAGCGGGCCGCCCCCTATTCGATGAAGTCGGCGCGGCACAAGCTCTACACCGTCGACAACAACATCAACGCCACCAACCACCTGCTGGCCGCCATGGTCGACAGCGGCCTGGACATCCACCTGGCCCACCTGGGCACCATGGGGGTCTATGGCTACGGCACGGCGGGGCTGCGCATCCCCGAGGGCTACCTCAGCGTCACGGTGGACACCGACCACGGCCCCGCCCGCCAGGACATCGTCTTCCCGCCCAATCCCGGCTCGGTCTATCACATGACCAAGACGCTCGACGCCCAGTTGTTCCAATTCTACGCCAAGAACGACGGCCTGCGGATCACCGACCTTCACCAGGGCATCGTCTGGGGCGCCCAGACCGAGGAAACGAGACAGGACGAGCGGCTGATCAACCGCTTCGACTACGACGGCGACTACGGCACGGTGCTCAACCGCTTCCTGATGCAGGCGGCGGTCGGCTATCCGCTGACGGTGCACGGCTCGGGCGGTCAGACGCGGGCCTTCATCCATATCCAGGACACGGTGCGCTGCGTCGAACTGGCGCTGAAACACCCGCCCAAGCGGGGCGACCGGGTCAAGATCCTCAACCAGATGACCGAAAGCCGCCGCGTGCGCGACCTCGCCGCCATGGTGGCCGAGATGACGGGCGCCGAGATCCACAACGTCGCCAATCCGCGCCAGGAGGCCGATGAGAACGAGTTGGTCGTCGCCAACGACCAGTTCCGCGAACTGGGGCTCAAGCCCATCACCCTGGCCGAGGGGTTGATGGCCGACGTGACCGAGATCGCCCGCCGTTACGCCGACCGCGCCGACCGCGCCAAGATTCCCTGCGCCTCGGCCTGGAACGCCGGCCGCGCCCAGGCGCTGCAGCAAGACGGCCAGGCGGAGGAGGCCGAGGCCGCGCCGCCCGCTCGCTCCCTCTCGGCCTGAGTTCAAGACGCGTCATGACACATCCCGCCTCCGTTCCCGCCTTGCTGGTGTTCGGCGGCGGCTACCTGGGCAGGGCCGCAGCGCTGGAGGCGATCCGGCGCGGCGGCCGGGCGGCGGCCACCTCGCGCGACGCCGATGTTCGCCGCCGATTGCAGGACGAGGGCGTCGAGGCGATCGACCCGGCCGACCCCGCCGCCCTGGGACGGGCCCTGGCCGAGGCCCGCGCGGTGCTGATCACCGCCCCGCCCGACGACCTGGGCTGCCCGGCCCTGCGGTCCCTGGGGGCCGTCGCCGGCGCGGCCTGGCCCGACTGGGTCGGCTACGTTTCCTCCACCGCCGTCTATGGCGACCGCGGCGGCGGCTGGGTGTTCGAGGACAGCCCCCTGAACGCCCCCACCCTGGAAGGGGCGCGCCGCGCCCGGGTCGAGCGCGACTGGCTGGACGCCGCCCAGGGCATGGGACTGACGCTGCAGATCTTTCGCCTGCCGGGCTTCTACGGGCCGGGACGCAGCGTGATCGACCGTCTGCGCGCGGGCACGGCGCGCTTGGTGCGCAAGCCCGGCCAGGTGTTCAACCGCATCCATGTCGACGACATCGTGTCGGGCCTGTTCGCCTCCATGGCCCGGCCCCGGCCCGGCGGCATCTACAACCTGACCGACGACGAGCCGTCTTCCGCCGACGTCGTCACCGCCTGGGCGGCCGAGCGGCTGGGCCTTCCGCGCCCGCCCGAGGTCGACTGGACCGCGCCCGAGGTCAGCGAGGCCATGCGGCGCTTCTACCTGGACTCCAAGCGCGTCTCCAACGCCCGCGCCAAGGCCGAACTGGGCTGGCGACCGCGCTACCCCTCCTACCGCGAGGGACTGGAGGCGATCCTGGCGGCCGAAGCCGGCTGACACGAAAAAGGCGCGCCGACCGAAGCCGGCGCGCCCATTGCGCTCAAGCAGCGAGCCGCCCCGCGGCGAGCGATAGCGAACCCGGATGCGCTCAAGCAGCGAGCGACCGCGTCGCGAGCGTTAGCGCTCTGAACTCAGAACGGCAGGATGTTGCGCTGGCGGCTGTAGCTCATGGTGCCGACGTTGGCGCCCAGGCGCAGGCCGACGCCCGTGCGGATGGGGGCCAGGACGATGCCGTCGGCGCGCTGATAGTTCACGCCCAGGCCGGCGACCAGATAGGCCGAGCCCTCGACGCCCGGATAGCGGCGATAGAGCATGTCGGGATGGTAGAGGCCGTACACCAGGGTGAAGACCCGGCTCGCGTTGCCGCCCCAGTCCCAGCCGATCGAGGCGCCCTGCCAGAACACCTCCTGCGAGGCCGACAGGTCCTTCATGTGCAGGGCCCCGCGGCCGTAGCGCAGGCCGGCCACCACGGCGCCGGCGCCTTCCTCGCCCGCGATATAGGCGGTCGGACGGTCGCCCTGTTCGGCGAAGATGCGCTCGATGGCGCCGCCCATGGCCTCGGCGGCGATGCCCAGCTCGCGCGAGCCGGCCGCGACCAGCTCGTCGAAGGTGTAGGCCTGGGCGTTGGTGTCCGAGGCGATGGGATAGTTGGGATCGGCCGGCGGGCGGCTGGCGCAGGCGCCCAGGCCGGCGGGCAGGGCGCCGGCGGCGGCGAGACCGAGGCTGGTGCGGATCAGTTGGCGGCGGTGCATGGTCTAGGCTCCCGGCAAAGGACGGTCCGCCCGTCGTCGCGGGCTTGGCCTACCGTCCGTGCCTTTTACGGCAGCCTTGGGGCCTCAAGGTTAACAGAACCTTGCTTGGCCATATTCAAGGCCGCTGCAGCTTCGCCCGATGGCCTCAAGTGGCGCGAAGCGCGATGTGCACGGGGAAAGTCCCCCCAGATCAAGCACCGAGGCAACGCCTCAGTGCTTGTCCGTCTTGCTCGCGATCCAGTCCATCAGGGCCAGAAGCACCCCGGAGACGACGAAGGTCAGGTGGATGACCACCGCCCACAGCAGCGCCGCCTGGTCCAGCGGATAGTCCGGCTTGCCGATGTTCATGAAGCTCTTGAGCAGATAGATGGCCGAGATCGCCACGATGGAGGCGATCAGCTTCATCTTCAGGCCCGAGAAGTCGACGGTGCCCATCCACGGCGGCCGATCCACGTGGTTCTCGTCCAGGTCCAGCTTGGAGACGAAATTCTCATAGCCGGAATAAAGGACGATCAGCAGCAGATTGCCCGCCAGCGACAGGTCCACCAGGCTGAGGATGGCCAGGATGGCGCCGTCGGACTTCATGTGGCCTTCGCCCATCACGAAGGCCTGCGGCACGTAGTAGATCAGCTCGCGCACGAAAACCACGAGCAGCATCACCAGGGCCGCGACCAGGCCGAGGTAGAAGGGGGCCATCAGCCAGCGCGCCCGGAACAGGTTCCGTTCGAACTGCGTCTCGGCCCATGGCTTCTTCTCGGCCATGGTCAGCTTCTCAGCGTGGCGCCGGCCTTGGCCGCGGCGGCGACGACCTTGGCCGTAAGGGCCTCGATCTCGGCTTCGGTCAAGGTGGCGGCGCGGGGCTGGATCTCGACCTCCACAGCGATCGACTTCTGGCCGTCCGGTACGCCCTGGCCGCGATAGACGTCGAAGACGCGGACGTCGACGATCAGGGCCTTGTCGGCGCCAGCCACGGCGCGGGCAAGATCGCCCACGGCCCTGGCCTCGTCCATCACGAAGGCGAAGTCGCGGGTCAGGGGCATCAGGTTCGGCAGGTCCGCCGAACCGCGCGCCTTGCCGCCCTTGCCGCGCGGTTCCGGCACGGAATCGAGCACGATCTCGAAGGCCAGCATCGGCCCGTCGGCGTCCAGCGCCTTCAGCACGCGCGGGTGCAGGGCGCCGAACTCGACGATGACGTTCTTGGGCCCGAGCTGCAGCCGGGCCGAACGACCGGGGTGCCACCAGTCGCGGTTCGAGCCTTGCGCCAGCTGCAGGGAGGCGACCGGCGCGCCGATCTCCTCCAGCACGGCCATCAGGTCGCCCTTCAGCGCGAACAGAGGATCCTCCCCCGTCCCGCCCCAGTGGCGGTCGGGGTGCGGCGCGACCAGGCCGGCGATGACGGTGCGCTGGCCGGTCGGCTGGTCGTCCAGATAGATGGGGCCGATCTCGAACAGGGCGACGTCGGCATGGCCGCGCGCAGCGTTGCGCGCCGCCGCCTGGATCAGGTTCGGCAGGGCCGAGGGCCGCATGCAGTCCAGGTCCGCCGCGATCGGGTTCTCCAGCACCAGACGCTCGTCCCCGCCGCCGAACAGGGCCGCGATCGACTGCTTGGTGAAGGACCAGGTGACGGCCTCGGCGTAGCCCAGGGCGGCCAGGGCGCGACGGGCGGTGCGCACGCGCGCCTGACGCGGGCTCAGCACGCCGCCCGCCTTGGGGGCCAGCGGGGGCAGGGGCGTGTCAGGCAGGGCGGCGAAGCCGTGGATGCGCGCCACCTCCTCGACCAGGTCGGCCGGGCCTTCCACGTCGCGGCGCCACGACGGCGGCGTCACCGACCAGGGCGATCCGCGCATGACGGTGAAGCCCAGGGCGAACAGGATCTCGAAGATCCGGTCCTCGCCCAGGTCCATGCCCGACAGGCGCTTCACATAGGCCGGATCGAAGGCGAAGCTCTCGGGGGCCGCCGGGGCCCGGCCCGCGACCACCACCTCAGACGGCTCGCCGCCGCACAGGTCGAGGATCAGTTGCGTCGCCAGCTCCAGCCCCGGAACCACCGAGGCCGTGTCGACGCCGCGCGCGAAACGGTACTGGGCGTCCGAGTTGACGCCCAGCGAGCGGCCGGTCTGGGCCATGGCGATGGGGTCGAACCAGGCGCTCTCGACGAAGACGTCGACCGTCTCGTCCGAACAGCCGGTCGAGACGCCGCCCATGACGCCGCCCAGGCCGACGGCGCGCTCGCCGCCGGCGTCCGCGATGACGCAGTCGCCCGCGCCGGGCGCATAGGTCTTGCCGTCCAGGGCGACCAGGCTGTCGGCCTCGCCCCGGCCGCCGCGCACGACGATCTCATGCCCTTCCAGCTTGGCCAGGTCATAGACGTGCAGCGGCCGCGCCCGATCGTAGGAAACCAGGTTGGTGATGTCGACGAGACGGTTGATCGGACGCAGGCCGATGGCCGTCAGCCGCTGCTGCAGCCATTCCGGCGACGGACCGTTGCGGACGCCTCGGATCACCCGCCCGGCGAAGACCGGGCACAGGTCGGGGCGGTCGATGCGCACCGTCGCCGGCGAGGCGAAGGCGCCGGGCGCCGGCGCGATCGGCGGCGTCGTCAGCCGGCCCAGGCCGGCGGCGGCCAGGTCGCGGGCGATGCCCGCCACGCCCAGCCAGTCGGGCCGGTTCGGCGTGACCTCGAAGTCGATCACCGGCTCGGCGCCGAAGACGCCCGCCGCCGGGGTTCCGACCTGCAGCTCGTCGGACAGCTCCAGGATGCCGTCGCTGTCGTCGGCCAGCTCCAGCTCGGCGCCCGAGCACAGCATGCCGTTCGACACCACGCCGCGCACCGGCTTCTCGACCAGGGTCACGCCCAGGCCGGGCACATAGGCGCCGATGGGGGCGTAGATGGTGGTCAGGCCTGCCCGCGCGTTCGGGGCGCCGCAGACGATCTCCTTCAGACCATCGACGGTCTCGACCTGGCAGACCTGCAGGCGGTCGGCGTTGGGATGGCGCTCGGCCGAGACGATCTTGGCCACACTGAAGGGGGCCAGGGCCGCGATGGGATCGTGGACCTCCTCGACCTCCAGCCCGGCCATGGTCATGGCCTCGGCGACCTGATCGACCTCGGCCTCGGTGGCCAGGTGGCTCTTCAGCCAGGAAAGCGTGAACTTCATTGCGTCGCCTCGACCTGAGGCTCGGCCAGGGCCTTGGCCATGTTGTCGAGGAAGTCGGCCGCGCCCGTGAAGCCGACGCCCAGGAAGCGGCAGTTGACGAACTGGCAGTTCCTGAACGGGATCGGTCCGGTGACCCGCTGCGGCCCCTGCGGCGCCAGCATCAGGTTGCGCGGATCGCCATGGGCGTCGCCCATGTTGCAGCCGTCGAAATTGCAGCCTTCCAGCGGCAGCAGGACGGCCGGCCCCTCGATCAGGCAGTTCTCGAACCGTCGGCCCTCGATGACCATGGCGCCGGCGCGGGCCGTCTCCATGAACAGCTGGGGCAGCCAGACGCTCTTGCCGACATAGGCCGGACCGGGGCCGAGGAGTTCGAGGGTGATGGCGGTGTCAGTCATATCGGTCTTTCGGATACTGGGAGGGGAAGAGGCGTCATCCTGGACGACGCGGCTCACTCCCCGGCCTGGGCGCGGGCGCTCAGCAGACCTTGTTCAAGTTGATCGAGGCTCTCAGCGGCGGCGGTGAAACCGACCTGGACGAAACGGCAGCGCTCGAAACGGCAGTTGGCCATGCCGATCACGCCGGCAATCTTTTCCCCACGCGGATCGAGCAGCAGGGTGCGCGGATCCTCGGCCATGCCCATGTTGCAGCCGTCGAACGTCGTGCCGTCCATGACCGCCATCACCGCCGGTCCCTCGATGAGGCATTCGGTAAAGGTCTTGCCGTCGATGAAGGTCTGGCCCGCGTTCATGTGATGCACCGCCAGGGACGGCAGCCAGACCGCCTCCTTCTGGAAGGCGGTGCGAGCGACGAGTTCACGGCCGAACTTCTCCTCGGCGGACATCGCGGTCTGATCGGTCATGGCGCGTCTTTCTCTATTCAGCTGAGGCCCGACGCCGGGTTCGGCGCGGCGAAGGCGGAGAAGCCGTAGTGCGCCAGCCAGCGCGTGTCGGCCTCGAACATGGGGCGCAGGTCGGGCACGCCGTATTTCAGCATGGCCAGGCGGTCGACGCCCATGCCGAAGGCGAAGCCCTGATACTCGTCCGGGTCGATGCCGCAGTTGCGCAGCACGTTCGGGTGCACCATCCCGCAGCCCAGGATCTCGAGCCAGTCCTCACCCTCGTTCAGGGTCAGCTTGCCGCCCGAGCGGTCGCAGCGGATGTCCATCTCGGCCGAGGGCTCGGTGAAGGGGAAGTGGTGCGGGCGGAAGCGGGCGTGAACGTCGTCCAGCTCGAAGAAGCGGGCGATGAAGGTCTGCAGCGTCGTCTTCAGGTGGCCCATGTGGATGTCGCGATCGATCACCAGACCTTCGATCTGGTGGAACATCGGCGTGTGGGTCGCGTCGGAATCCTTACGGAAGGTGCGGCCGGGAGCGATGATGCGGATCGGCGGCGTCTGCGACATCATGGTGCGGACCTGCACCGGGCTGGTGTGGGTGCGCAGCACCTTGCGCTCGCCCGTTTCCGGGTCAGGCTTGAGGAAGAAGGTGTCGTGCATCTCCCGCGCCGGATGCTTGGGCGGGAAGTTCAGGGCGGTGAAGTTGTGGAAGTCGTCCTCGATGTCCGGCCCCTCGGCCACGGCGAAGCCCATGTCGGCGAAGATGGCGACCATCTCGTCCATGACCTGCATGGTCGGATGCACCCCGCCCTTGCGGCGCGGACGGTTGGGCAGGGTCAGGTCGACGCGCTCGGCCAGCAGGCGGGCGTCCAGCTCGGCGGCCTCCAGCTCGGCCTTCCTTGCGGCGAGGGCGGCGGCGACGCGGTCGCGCAGGCCGTTGATCTTGGGCCCCTGCTCGCGGCGTTCGTCGGGGCTGAGCGCGCCCATGCCCTTGAGCAGGGCCGAGACGGTCCCCGTCTTGCCGAGGGCGGCGACGCGCACCTCCTCGATCGCAGCGACGCTCGAGGCCGCTCCGATGGCGTTGATCAGGTCGAGTTCTAGCTGGGCGAGATCGGTCATGGTCCGCAGCGTCTAGCCCGCCACGGCCGTCACGCAAAGCCTTTCAGCGTCGATCCGCCTCAGTCCGCCCGTCAATCCGCGAGGACGAAGGTGACCTTCATATTGACGCGGTACTCGGTGATCGCGCCGTCGCGCACGATCACCTTCTGGTCCTGAATCCAGGCGCCTTCGACATGGCGCAGGGTCTTGTCGGCGCGGGCGATGCCCTGGGTGACGGCGTCTTCGAAGCTGACGGTCGAGGACGCGGTGATCTCGGTGACGCGGGCGACGGACATGGCAAGGCCTCCTGAACCCCGGTTCGCCAGTCGAACCGGCTGTCGAACCCCAACGCTTGACCCGTCCAAAAGTCAGGCTTGGCCATAAGAATCGACTTTCTCCCTTCCCTGTCGGCGGGGGAGGGCTTCAGCCATGAAAAACGCCCGCCCCGGCGAACGGGACGGGCGTTGTTTCTTTTTGCGCTAGCGCTCGACCCGCGCGGTCTCGCTGCTTGAGCGCGGGCGCTACCGCTCGACCCGCGGGGCCGAGCGCCTTGAGCGCTTAGGCCAGGGCGGCGCGGACCTTGTCGGCGATGCCCTTGAAGCCGGCCTCGTCGGCGGCGATGGCGGCCAGGACCTTGCGGTCCAGCTCGATGCCGGCCTTGTTCAGGCCGTGCATGAACTGCGAGTAGGTGAAGCCTTCGGTGCGGGCCGCGGCGTTGATGCGCTGGATCCACAGGGCGCGGAACGAGCGCTTCTTGTTGCGACGGTCGCGGTAGGCGTACTGACCGGCGCGGTCCACCGCGGCCTTGGCGGCGCGGATGGTGTTCTTGCGGCGGCCGTAGAAGCCCTTGGCCTGCTTCAGGACCTTCTTGTGCTTGGCGTGGGACGTAACGCCCCGGGTGACGCGAGCCATTGTAATTTTCCCTTCGGGAAGCCTCTAGCGTTCGCCGCGCGGCGGCTCACTGCATGAGAGGCTTTAGTTCAAATTCGATTATGCGGAGAGGATCAGTGATGCAGCGCGCCGATCAGGCGTACGGCATGTAGGACTTGATCTTCTTGGCGTCGGCGTCGGCCATGACCGAAGTGCCGCGGTTCTGGCGGATGTACTTCGAGTTGTGGCTGATCAGGCGGTGGCGCTTGCCGGCCACGCCAGCCTTGACCTTGCCCGTCGCGGTGAATTTGAAGCGCTTCTTGGCGCCCGACTTCGTCTTCAGCTTCGGCATTTTCACTCTCTCTATCTTGAGAGGGCTACCGCCCTTTGGCTACTTGAGCCCGAGGATGGAACCCTTGATTTAAGACCGCCCAGGCATGCCTGTTCGCCCGGCGGTCCAGTACGCGAAGGCGCGGCTTGTAAGGCGCCGCCCCCCCAAAAGCAAGACGCCCGGCGCAAAGGCCGGGCGGCGAACCGTCAGATTGCACGCCAGGGGCGTGCAGCGCCGCTTAGCGCGGCGCCAGGATCATGATCATCTGGCGCCCTTCCATCTTGGGCGCGAACTCGACCTTGGCTTCTTCCTCGAAATCCGTCTGGACCTTGTTCATCAGCTTCATGCCCAGTTCCGGGTGGGCCATTTCACGGCCGCGGAAGCGGATGGTAACCTTGACCTTGTCACCGTCATCGAAGAAGCGGTGCATGGCCTTGGCCTTCACCTCATAATCGTGGGTGTCGATGTTCGGCCGAAGCTTGATTTCCTTCAGCTCGACGACCTTCTGGCGCTTGCGCGCCTCGGCCTTCTTCTTCTGCTCCTGGAAACGATGCTTGCCGTAGTCCAGGATCTTGCACACCGGCGCGTCCGGATTGGCGACGATCTGAACCAGGTCCAGGCCCGCCTCCTCGGCGGCCTCCAGCGCGGCCGACAGCGGCATGACGCCCTGCTTCTCGCCGTTCTGATCGATGAGCAGAACGCGGGTGGCGCGGATTTCCTGGTTGATGGGCGGCCCGTCCTTTACGGGCGGCGCTTGCATGGGACGGCGAATGGGCGTCGTTTCCTTATGTGATCAGAAGATAGGCGAAACAGTCTGGATCAGCGCACGATTTTGCCGCGGCGTCCCAAGCGGCTGGAATATGGCGGCGCGGGGCCGCAAATTCAAGGCTTTTCAGGCTTGGAGCCGTCGGCGGCATAGGCGTCGTGGAGCGCCAGCACCCCCTCGAACACATGATCGACGCTCAGGTCCTCGATCGGCGCGAACTGGCCCCGGGTCTCGTTGGAGGCCACCGTGCGCGTCCGCGGCCCCCAGGGGCCATACAGCCACCACTCCGTCGGCCCGAACAGGCCCAGGGTCGGCCGACCCAGCGCCGCCGAGACGTGCATCAGGCCGCTGTCGTTGCCGACGAACAGGGCCGCCCGGTCGATGGCCGCGGCCGAACACAGGATGTCGCCCTTGCCCACGCAGTCGATGCCGCGCTCGCCCGCGGCCTCCAGCGCCGGCGTCGCAGGCGGCCGGTCGCCCGGGCCGCCCACTGGCATGAAGCGCCAGCCGTCAAAGCGCGGCTCGGCCTTGAGCCGCTCGACCAGGGCGCCCCAGCGATGGGCGGGCCAGGACTTGCCCGGCTGGTGGGCGATGGGGGCGAGCGCGATGATCGGCCCGGGACCCGCGCCGCCGGCGAGTTGCGGGTCGATGATCGCGGCGGCCTCGGCCCGCGCCCGGTCGTCGAGGAAGATCTCGGGGTCCAGGGACGCCTCGGCCCCCATCATGCGCGACACCGTCTCGACCTTGCGCAGCCCGGTCTCCCAGCGGCGGCTATAGACGATGCGCCGCTTGGTCGGGATCAGCCAGGCCAGGGCCGAGCCGCGGATGTCGACGACCAGGTCCCATTGCGTCCCGACCGCCTGCGCCCACAGTTCGACCCAGTGGCCGGCGGCCGGCTTCTTGTCGAGGGGGATGACCCGGGTCACGCCCGGCGCCGAGCGGAAGAAGGGCGCGGGCGGGCGGCCCGCCGCGACGGTGATCTCCGCCCCCGGCAGGATGCGGTTGATTTCGCGGATCACCCCCGAGGAGATGATGCTGTCGCCAATACGGTTGGCGGAGACGAACAGGACTTTGGGTGCGGACAAGCGGGGGCCCCTCGCGGCCTGTGAAGAAACGCCGTCTCTGCTAAAGCCATTCCGCGCCGAATGACAGTCCGAGGAGCCTTGCATGTCCGACTTCCAGACCCTGACCCAGACCCTGGCCCGCCCCGACGGCGAGACCCTGGCCTTCAAGACGGTCGCGGGCGACGGCCCGACCGTGATCTGGATCGGCGGCTTCCGTTCGGACATGGAGGGGACCAAGGCCCTGGCGCTGGACGCCGCCGCCCGCGAGCGCGGCTGGAATTACGTCCGCTACGACCACTTCGCCCACGGCGTCTCCTCCGGCGACTGGAAGCAGGCCACCATCGGCCGCTGGCGCGAGGACGCCGTCGCCCTGATCGACAGCCTGAAGAGCCCGGTCATCCCGGTCGGTTCGTCCATGGGCGGCTGGGTGGCCCTCTTGGCAACGCTGGCGCGGCCGGAGCGGATCAAGGGCGTGGTCCTGGTCAACCCGGCCCAGGACTTCACCGAAAAGCTGATGTGGCCGGGCCTCGCCGACCATGAGCGCCAGGCCATCCTGCGCGAGGGCGAGACGATCATCACCGAAGAGGGGCTGGGGTCCTACGTCCTCACCCGGCGCCTGTTCGAGGAGGCGCGCGACTGGCTGCTGCTGGACGGGACGATCGACATCGCGGCGCCGATCCACGTGCTTCAGGGCCGCGCCGACGACGTGGTGCCGTGGCGCCACCAGGTCGACCTGGCCGAGCGCCTGACCGGCGGCGACCTGCGCCTGGACCTGATCGAAGGCGGCGACCACCGGCTGTCGAGCCCGGCCGATCTGGCGCGCCTGGTCGAAGCCGTGGAGGCGATGCGGGGCTAATTTCCTCCCCATGAAATGGGGAGGAGAGGCTCAACTCGTCACAGAATAAACCGGCTCAGGTCCACGTTCTTGGCCAGGTCCCCGACCTTTTCGCGCACCTTGTCGCCGTCGAACACCAAGGTCTGGCCCGACAGGTCCGAGGCCTTGAAGCTGGTCTCCTCCAGCACCCGCTCCATCACCGTCTGAAGCCGGCGCGCGCCGATGTTCTCGACGGTGGAGTTGGCGGCCACGGCCGCGTCGGCCATGGCCTCGACGGCGTCGTCGGTGAAGACCAGGGTCACGCTCTCCGTCTCCAGCAGGGCCTGGTTCTGACGGATCAGATTGGCCTCAGGCTCGGTCAGGATGCGCTTGAAGTCGTCGCGGGTCAGGGCCTTCAGCTCAACCCTGATCGGCAGGCGGCCCTGCAGTTCGGGCAGCAGGTCTGACGGCTTGGCGACATGGAAGGCGCCCGAGGCGATGAACAGCACATGGTCGGTCTTCACCGGCCCGTATTTGGTCGAGACCGTCGTGCCCTCGATCAGGGGCAGCAGGTCGCGCTGCACGCCCTCGCGCGACACGTCGGCGCCCGACGCGCCCTGGCGCGCCGCCACCTTGTCGATCTCGTCGAGGAAGACGATGCCCTCGTTCTCGGCCAGCAGCAGGGCCTCCTTGGTCAGGCTTTCCTGATCCAACAGCTTGTCGCTTTCCTCGGTGGTCAGGGGGGCCATGGCCTCGGCGACCGTCAGCTTGACCGTCTTGGTGCGGCCGCCGCCCATCTTGCCCAGCAGGTCCGACAGGTTCAGCAGGCCGACGTTCCCGCCGCCCGGCACGTCGAGCCCCTGGATCGGCGAGCCGGTGTCGGCCAGAGCGATCTCGATCTCCTTGTCGTCCAGCTCGCCGGCGCGAAGCTTTTTCCTGAAGGCGTCGCGCGTGGCCGGCTGCGAGCCCGGCCCGACCAGGGCGTCCAGGATGCGCTCCTCGGCCTGGCCCTCGGCGCGGGCCTTCACGCCCGCGCGGCGCTTCTCGCGCACCATGACAAGGGCGCTCTCGACCAGATCGCGCATGATCTGATCCACGTCGCGGCCGACGTAGCCGACCTCGGTGAACTTGGTCGCCTCGACCTTGAGGAAGGGCGAGCCGGCCAGCTTGGCCAGGCGCCGAGCGATCTCGGTCTTGCCCACGCCCGTCGGGCCGATCATCAGGATGTTCTTGGGCGTGACCTCGTCGCGCAGGTCCTCGGGCACGCGCTTGCGGCGCCAGCGGTTCCTCAGGGCCACGGCCACGGCGCGCTTGGCGTCGTCCTGGCCGACGATGAAGCGATCCAGTTCGGAGACGATTTCGCGGGGAGATAGGTCGGTCATGATCGCCAGATAGGGGGTCTCAGCCGCCGGCGGGAGGGGGTGCGGCGTCAGGCGCGGCGGAAACGGGCAGCGCCGCCATCAGCTGGGCGAACATCAGAGCCCATCCGTCCGTCCCCTTGCGCCACAGCCGCACATAGTGGCCGCGCCGCTCGGCCCCGTCGCGGCTCCAGAGCGCCGGTCCGTAGGTCCAGGCCAGATCGCCCGCCCGTGACGCCCCGCCGCCTTCGGTCGGGCCGAAATCGAAGGTCGAGGGCCAACCATCCAGCGCCGCCGCCATGGCCGCCCGGCCGATGGCGGGCGGACGCGGCGCGACATAGAGCCGCCCATCCTCGGCCAGCACCGCCAGATGGGCCGCCCTCTGATCCGTGCGCGCGGCCTCGGCCAGCCTCGCCTCGGCGGCCCGCACCTCGGCCATGGCTGCCTCCGGGGAAGCCGACACGCCGACGCCCGTCTTCATCAGCATGGGCTCTCTGTCGGGGCCGGGAACCTCGGCCGCGCTCGCACCGGAGCCGCCGTCATAGACCCAGCGCCAGCGGCCGTCGGGCTGGCAGGCCCAGATGGTGAAGTAGTGGCCCGTGCGCGCGCCGTTCACCGCCACCCCGCCCGTGGTGAAGCCCAGGTCGCCGGAGCGGGCGATCCCGGCCCAGTTGGGCCACCACTCCAGGCTCGGCTCGTCGGCGGGGCGCGCCGCCTCGGGCGGATAGACCTCGCGCACCGTCTGGGCCCGCCCCTGGGCGATGACCGCGGCGTCGGGCGTCGCCCACTTGTTGAAGCTGCCGCCGATCCCCAGGCCAGACGCATCGGCGGCGAAGGCCCGCTCGGCGGCGACCACCGGCGCGGGGGAGGCCGCGGGGCAAGCGCCCCCGTCGGCAGCGATCGTGGCGATGGCGAACATCAGGGCGGCGAGCGGCATGACGGCGATCCTCCGCCACGCATTGGTCGCCCGAAATCGTCGCCTGTCGCCTTAATTCGCGGAAAGCCGCGTTCTCCGGCGCACGCGCGAACGGCAGCGCCCTGCCACGCGCTCAAGCAGCGCGGCTCCGCGAGCCGCGCGATAGCGCCCTTAAAGACTCTCGATGGTGAGGTTGCCGTTGGTGTAGACGCAGATCTCGGCGGCGAGCTTCATGGCCTTGCGGGCGATCTGCTCGGCGTCCAGATCGGTCTCCTCCAGCAGGGCGCGGGCGGCCGACAGGGCGTAGTTGCCGCCCGAGCCGACGGCGGCCACGCCGTATTCCGGCTCCAGCACGTCGCCGACGCCGGTGACGGTCAGGATGGCGTCCTTGTCGGCGACCAGCAGCATGGCCTCCAGCCGCCGCAGGTAGCGGTCGGTGCGCCAGTCCTTGGCTAGGTCGACGCAGGCGCGCGCCAGCTGGTCGGGATACTGCTCCAGCTTGGCTTCCAGCCGCTCGATCAGGGTGAAGGCGTCGGCCGTGGCCCCGGCGAAGCCCGCCAGCACCTTGCCGCCCGCCAGGACGCGCACCTTGCGCGCCTTGCCCTTGACGATGGTCGCCCCCATCGAGACCTGGCCGTCGCCGGCGATGACGGTGCGGCCATTCTTGCGCACCGCCAGAATGGTGGTGCCGTGCCAGTCGGGAAAGGAGGATGCGGTCGTGTTCATGGCGCTGACATGGCGAAGCCCGTCTCGGGCCGCAAGATCAAGGCCGCTTGAGACGACCGCGCGCAACATCGTAAGGATTTGTTAACCGGATCGTGAAAAGGCAGCGCCCCGTTCCGCCCCGCCCGCCCCAGTCCGGCGGAGAGCGCCGCGTTTTCGACGAGTTCCCTTGCCTCTGCACCGCGCCATCTTCGTCAGCGACGCCGTCGGCGCTGCGGCGACCAGCCTCCTGCCCCTGGCCGAGATTCTCGGCCAGGCCGGGCGCAACAACCGTCGCTCAGGCCTAACCAGCGCCCTGATGCGCCACGACGGCCGCTTTCTGCAGGTCATCGAGGGTCGCCGGGCCGACGTCGATCGGCTGATGGACCGGCTGCGGCTCGACCCCCGCCATGAGAACGTCCGCCTGTTGTCGGACGTGGCGGTCGCCGACCGTCGGTTCGGCGACTGGCCGATGATCCTGGTCGAGCTGACGTCGGCGGCGGCCAGGGTCCTGAACGGCGAGCCCCTGGATCAGTTGAGCCCGGCCCGGGCCGAGACCTTGTTGGCGACCGCCGTCGACGCCGCAGCGGTTCCGGCCTGATCGACATGCCTGACGGGGCGGCCCGGCTGCGCTAGACAGTCGGGCGTGACCCAGCCTTCCGCCCCTCCCGTCCCGGTTCGCTTCTCCGATGAAGAAGTCGAGCGCTACGCCCGCCAGCTGGTCCTGTCCGAGATCGGCGGCCCCGGCCAGCAGGCGCTGAAGCGCGCCCGCGTGCTGATCGTCGGCATGGGCGGGGTCGGCAATCCGGCCGCCCTCTACCTGGCCGCCGCCGGGGTCGGGACCCTGGGCCTGATCGATGACGACACGGTGGCCCTATCCAATCTGCAGCGCCAGATCGCCTTCACCGCCGCCGACGCCGGCCGGTCGAAGGTCGAGACGGGCGCCGCGCGGCTGACGGCGCTGAACCCGCATGTCGCGGTCGAGACCTTCAACCAGCGCCTGACGCCCGACAGCGCCGCGGCCCTGATGCGGGATTTCGACCTGGCGCTGGACGGCACCGACGATTTCGAGACCCGCCTGGCCGTCAACGCCGCCTGCATGGCCGCGGGCAAGCCCCTGGTGTCGGGCGCCCTGGGCCGATGGTCCGGCCAGGTGGCGGTGTTCGAGGCCCGGCCCTGCTATCAGTGCCTGGTGCCCGAGATTCCGCCGGACGCCGAGACCTGCGCCCGCGTCGGCGTGGTCGGCGCCCTGGCCGGCGTCATCGGCGCCATGGCGGCCCTGGAGGCGATCAAGCTCATCACCGGCGCGGGCGAACCGCTGCGCGGCCGGCTGATGCTCTATGACGGCCTGGCGGGCGCCAGCCGCGTGGCCAGGATCGCCGCCGACCCCGCCTGTCCGACGTGCGGCAGCCGGCCCCCCTCGCCCTAGGCGAAGGCGCGTCTCAGCAGGGCGACGTAGCGCTCCATGAGGCCCTGCTCCACCTCGTCGTCCCAGTCGCTGTGGCCGGCGTCGGGCACCTCGACGTAGTCGATGCTCTTGCGCGCGCTGCGCAAAGCGCTGTTCATGATGCGGGACTGGATCACCGGCACGATTGCATCATCGACGCCATGCACAAGCAGGACGGGACAGGTGATTTCCGCGGCGCGGCGACGCGGTGAGGCCGCCTGCAGCATCGGACCGTCCGTCTCGGGATCGCCGATCCGCTTCTTCCAGAATCCGTACACCTCCTTGGTCGGGGTGTCGTCATCCCGCCGTTCCCAGGCCAGCATGTCCACAAGGTCGGTCACGCCGCAGATCGAGATCGCGGCCTTGTACAGATCCGGCCGCCGGACGGCGCCCATCAGCGCCGCATAACCGCCGTAGCTGGTTCCCATGATGGCCACGCGGTCGCCGTCCAGGCCCTTGTCGCGCACGACCTGGGCGACGGCGTCCTCGACATCCTCCTGCATCCGCTCGCCCCAGCGCCGCCAGCCCTGCTGGGCGAAGGCCTGCCCATAGCCGCCGGAGCCGCGGAAATTAGGCTGGAGCACCCACCAGCCCTGCGCCGCCAACACCTGCACCTGGCGGTCATAGCCGCGCTGATCACGGGCTTCCGGCCCGCCGTGCGGCATGACCACCAGCGGTCCGGGCGCAGCCCCTGGCGGAGCCGTCAGATAGGCCTCGATGGCGGCGCCGTCGCGCGTGCGGACCGTCAACAGGTCGCAACCGCCCAACCTCTCGAAATCCAGATCGTAGCGCGATCCCAGGTTCGACATGCTGCGGGCGGCCTTGTCGTACAGATACCACGCGCCGGGCTCCCTCGGGCCTTCGACATAGGCGATGAACCGGTTGCGGTCGTCGCTGACCTGGCTGAGATGCACGTCGCAGTCGTCATCGAAAAAGCGGTTCATCGCCCGATGGTGGACCGCCAGACCTTCCTCGGCGAAGTCATACTCGAGCCGATCGCCGTAATAGGCGGCGCCGACATAGCGTCTGCGGGCGTCCAGCAGGCCATACAGGACGTCGCGGCCGGGCCTGGGCTGCATCGGCGGGCCGAGGACCAGGGAGTGCAGGTTCATCTCGCGAATGGCCTCGACATCCTCCCCCTCGCCGCGCGCCGACACCAGGACCGTGTCGGGACGGCTTCCCCCGCCGACCCACGAGAAGTCCGGCGCGTCGACGATGCGATTGCGACGAACGAAGCGCCATTCCTTCTCACCCGGCGCGCGGGCGTGAATCGTCTCCACCGTTCCGCGCGGGTTGACGTCGCGACGCAGGACGGCGACGCCCCCGTGGGTTTGCCAGCCCCTGGTCATGGAAGTGCCCCGCTCCAATCGTTCCGCGGCGCCGTTGTTGATGTTGACCCGATGAAGCCCCATCACCCCGTCGGCTTCCCAGGCGGTCATCAGAACGTGGTCGGGATCGTTCGGCAGGATGTCGATCACCCGGCCGAGGTCCATCGAATAGCGCAACCGCTGGCGTTCGCCCTCGAACAGGACGACGGTGTCGTTGGTTTCGTGATCGATCGACACGATCCGTCGGGATGTCAGCGTCTCGCTGGGGCCGATCAGGTTCGATCCCATCGGCTTGCGTCCCGGGACGACCCGTTTGATGAGGACCCGCGCCAGAAGACGCTGGTCGTTGGCCCATTCCAGCGCCTCGACCGTCAGCTTGCCGAGTTCGATGCGTCGCCGCCGCCCTTCGGGCTGGGCGGCGTCAAGAATGTCGATCACGCCGCGCGGTTCGTCGCGGGTCCCGAGTTGCTCCAGAACGGCGATCCGGGCGCCCGAGGGCGAGAGGATCACCGCCTGCGTCCTGGGCCGGGCGAAGAAGTCGGCGGCGGCGTAGGCAGCCGCGGGGGCCGCGCTCGCCAAGCGCACGTTCAGAAGCGAAAGCGCCGCCCCGGCGCCCCCGGCCAGCAACAGACCCCGCCGCGACAGCGCGGCCCGACGTGAATGATTTGAACCCCGCATGTTTCCCCCAACGGCTTCTCGCATAGTGGTGCGGGAGAGGGGGCATCCGGTCAAGCTTGAGGAACGGCGTTACAGCATCGCCGGAATGACCCGGTCGGGCGGACGGTGGCCGTTCTGATAGGTCATGATGTTGGCGATGACGCGGTCGCCCATGTCCTGGCGGGCCTCGAGGGTGGCCGAGCCAAGGTGGGGCAGCAGGACCACGTTCGGGTGGCCCAGCAGGCCGGGGTGGACCTGCGGCTCGTGCTCGAAGACGTCCAGTCCGACGCCGGCGACGGCGCGGGCCTTCACCGCCTCGGCCAGGGCCGCCTCGTCGATCAGTTCGCCGCGCGCCGTATTGATCAGGAGGACGTGCGGCTGCAGCCGGGCCAGGCGCTCGGCCGACAGCAGGTGATAGGTTTCCTTGGTCGCCGGGCAGTTCAGCGAGATGACGTCCATCCGCGCCAGCATCTGGTCCAGATCATCCCACCAGGTGGCGCCCAGCTCCTCGGCGATCATATCCGGGACGGGTTTGCGGTTATGATAGTGGACCTGCATGCCGAAGGCCTTGGCGCGGCGCGCCAGGGCCTGGCCGATACGGCCCATGCCGACGATGCCCAGCCGCTTGCCCCACAGCTTGCGGCCGCACATCCAGGTCGGGGCCCAGCCCTTGAACTCGCCCGCCGCGACGATGTTGGCGCCCTCGACGATGCGGCGGCTGACCGCCAGGATCAGGGTCATGGCCAGGTCGGCCGTGTCCTCGGTCAGGACGCCGGGCGTGTTGGTGACGATGATCCCGCGCCCCACGGCGGCGTCGACATCGATATGGTTCACCCCGGCGCCGAAGTTGGCGATCATCTTCAGCCGTTCGCCCGCCCCGGCGATCAGGTCGGCGTCCAGCTGATCGGTGATGGTCGGGACCAGGACGTCGGCGCGCTGCAGGGCGGCCGCCAGGTCGTCGCGCGACATGGGCCGGTCGGTCAGGTTCAGCTCGGCGTCGAACAGCTCGCGCATGCGCGTCTCGACGGCGTCAGGCAGGCGCCTGGTTAATACGACCTTAAGCTTGCGGGCGGACATAGGGGGGTCTGGATTTTTCCACGGGCGTCGCCCGCTCGGAACGGGTCAATCGGTGTCTAGCAAAGCTGCGGTCAGGTTCAAAAGGGCGCGTCGCGTCGCGGCGCTCGCCGTCGTCCTTCTGACCGGCGTCATGGTTTCGGCGGGGGCGACCATGCCCGACGGCCGGCCGACGCCGACGGGGCTGGAGGTGCCGCGCTGGGTGACGCTGAAGTCGTCCCAGGTGCGGGCGCGCCAGGGGCCGGGCCTCGACTACCGCATCCTGTGGGAATACCGCGCCGCCGGCCTGCCGGTGCAGGTGATCGCCGAGACGCGCGAGTGGCGCAAGATCTGCGACCCGGACGGCTCCGTCGCCTGGATTCACCGCACCGTCGCCTCGGGCCGTCGCAGCGTCTTCAACCGCTCGGACCAGGAGATTCCGATCCGCTCGGGCCGGTCCGAGACCGCCTCGGTGCGGGCTCGGCTGTCGCCGCACGCCCTGGTGTCGCTGGACGAATGCGAGGACGGCTGGTGCCGGGTTCGCGCCCGCAAGCTGCGCGGCTGGGTGCCCGAGCGCGCCGTCTTCGGAACCCAGGACCGGGCCCTGTGCAACGCCGCCCGCCCCGCCGGAACCGGCCGCGCCTCCTGACGCCGAGCCCGACGGCAAGGTTGAGCGCGGCCTCTGGGTCGTGTAACCCGCCAGCAACACCTTTCGGAGCCGAATTCCCTTGAGCCAGTCGCAATATCCGTCGTCGTTCGATCACGAAGGCCTGCTGGCCTCGGGCCGGGGCGAGCTGTTCGGCCCGGGCAACGCCCAGCTGCCGGCGCCGCCCATGCTGATGTTCGACCGGATCAAGACCATCACCGCCGACGGCGGCGACTACGGCAAGGGTTATGTCGAGGCCGAACTCGACATCCACCCGGACCTCTGGTTCTTCCAGTGCCACTTCATCGGCGACCCCGTCATGCCCGGCTGCCTGGGCCTGGACGCCATGTGGCAGCTGGTCGGCTTCTACCTCGGCTGGATCGGCGGACCGGGCAAGGGCCGCGCCCTGGGCGTCGGCGAGGTCAAGTTCACCGGCCAGGTGACCCCCGACGTCAGGAAGGTGGTCTATAAGGTCCACCTGAAGCGCGTCATCAACCGCAAGCTGGTCATGGGCATCGCCGACGGCGTGCTCGAAGCCGACGGCGAGGTCATCTACACCTGCGCCGACATGCGCGTCGGCCTGTTCGGCGGCGCGGCTCCGGTAGCGGCGGCCGAAGGCTGACCCCACTTACCCTACAGACCGCGGCCAACGCGGCGAGTGCAGACTGAACGTTAGGAAACCACCATGCGGCGTGTCGTCGTCACCGGATTGGGCATCGTCTCCTCCATCGGCACCGGCCAGGATGAGGTCGCGGCCTCCCTGCGCGAAGCCAAGTCGGGCGTCCAGCACGCCGCCGATCACGCCAAATACGGCTTCCGCTCCCAGGTCTGGGCGCCGCCGGCCCTGGGCGTCACCGCCGAGGACTGGGCCCCGCTGGTCGACCGCCGCGCGGCCCGCTTCCTGGCCAACGGCACGGCCTGGGCCCACATCGCCTTCGAGGAGGCGCTGAAGGACAGCGGCCTGACCGCCGACGAGATCAAGGACGAGCGCATCGGCCTGATCGTCGGCGAGGGCGGCCCCTCGACCCAGGTCATCCTGCAGGCGGCCCAGACCACGATCGAGAAGGGTTCGCCCAAGCGCGTCGGCCCCTTCGCCGTGCCCAAGGCCATGGCCAGCGGCCCCTCGGCCGTCCTGGCCACCTGGTTCGAGCTCAAGGGCATCAACTATTCGATCTCCTCGGCCTGCGCGACCAGCGCCCACTGCATCGGCGCGGCCGCCGAGCAGATCGCCTGGGGCAAGCAAGACGTGGTCTTCGCTGGCGGCTGCGAGGACATCGACTGGTCGATGTCCAACCTGTTCGACGCCATGGGCGCCATGTCCTCCAACTTCAACGAGACCCCCGCCAAGGCCAGCCGCGCCTATGACAAGGACCGCGACGGCTTCGTCATCGCCGGCGGCGCCGGCATCGTCGTGCTCGAGGAATACGAGCGCGCCGTGGCGCGCGGCGCGACCATCTACGCCGAGGTCACCGGCTACGGCGCCAACTCGGACGGCTACGACATGGTGGCTCCCTCGGGCGAGGGCGCCGAGCGCTGCATGAAGATCGCGCTGGAAATGGCCGGCAATCCGAAGATCGACTACCTCAACCCGCACGGCACTTCGACCCCGGTCGGCGACAGCAAGGAGATGGGCGCGGTGCGCAACGTCTTCGGCGAGAACCTGCCGATGATCTCCTCGACCAAGTCGCTGACGGGCCACTCGCTCGGCGCGGCGGGCGCCCAGGAGGCCATCTACTGCCTGCTGATGATGAAGCACGGCTTCGCCGCCGAGAGCGCCCACATCGAGACCCTGGATCCCGAATTCGAGGGCATGCCGATCCTGCGTCAGCGCCATGACGGCGAACTGAAGCACGTCATGTCCAACAGCTTCGGCTTCGGCGGCACCAACGCCAGCCTGATCCTGTCCAAGGTCTAGCCCCTTATCGGTGCGGACTGAGCCAAGCCGAACCCGGATCAATGGTCGGAATTAAGCCCTTGAGCGAACATCTGAGCTCCCATGCGATCGCATGGGAACCGCGCTCGTTCTGAGCTTCACCGACCGGGACAATCCGAAACGACACGAAAACGCCCCCATTCGGTCCTTCGCCCGCCCGGAAGGGCGCGCACAAATACAGCATCGGCCTGTCGGAGTCTGGAGAAGTCCCGGATCCTGAACAGCCCCCCCAGCCCCCAGGATTTTTCCGCTTAGGGCTTCGGCGGGTCGATGCTTCCTCCAAGCGAGACGCCCGTGTCTGCCCTCCTCCCCCTCCCAGGCAGCGCGGGCGTTTTGCTGTCTGGAGCAGGCTCGGAAGCGCCTCAGCCGGGCAGGTCGGCCTCGATCCGCTCGCCGTCGCGCACCAGGACCAGAGCCGCCGCCTCCAGGCCGCCCAGGCGCTGCGCCAGGTCGGCCATGTCGGCCACAGGGGCGCCGTTCGCCTCCACCAGCAGATCGCCTGCCTGCACGCCCGCCGCCGCCGCGCGCGAGCCGGGCTCGACCACGGCGACCAGGACCCCGCCGTCCTCGCCGGCGTTGCGGATCGTCAGGCCCCGCACCATGGCCGACTGGAGCCCGAGGCGGACAGCCGCCGGATCGGACGGCTCGACCGTCAGCCGCCCGGCGGCCTCGCCCCCGTCGCGCAGATAGACCACGGGCATCTGCGTCCCGGGCCGGGCGATGCCGATCGTGGCCTGGACCGAGCCGGCGTTGGCCACGGGCCGATCCTGGATGCGGGTGATCACGTCGCCGGGCCTCAGCCCCGCCCGCTCGGCCGTCGAGCCGGGCTCGACGTCATAGACCACAGCCCCGCGCACGATGTTCAGCCCGACCTCGCGGGCGCGTTCCGCCGTCAGGGAGCCCAGGGCAGCGCCGATGCGGCCGCGCTTGACCTCGCCCGTGGCGCGCAGCTGGTCGACCACGAACATCATGATGCGCGTCGGCACGGCGAAGGCGATGCCGTCGTTGCCGCCGCCGAAGCCGCCCGACAGGATGGCGGTGTTGATGCCGATCAGACGCCCCCGGCTATCCAGCAGCGGCCCGCCCGAATTGCCCGAGTTCACGGCCGCGTCGGTCTGGATGTAGTCCTCGATGGCGTCGCCCATGCCCGAACGGTTCAGGCCCGAGATGACGCCCATGGTCAGGGTCTGGTCCAGGCCTAGGGGATAGCCGACCGCGAAGGCCAGGTCGCCGCTGCGCAGGGTGTCGGAGTCCACCGTCTGCACCTGCGACAGCCCCGTGGCGTTGATCTTCAGCACGGCGATGTCGGTGGCCTTGTCGGCCCCGATCAGGGTGGCGTCGAACAGGCGGCCGTCGATCAGGTCGACGGTGAACTTCTGGCCGTTCTCGATGACGTGGTGGTTGGTGACGATGATGCCTTCGCGCGCGTCGATGATGACCCCCGACCCGCCCTGCGACGGCTTGGGCTCGCGCTCGGAACTGGGGCCGCGCGACTGGCCCAGGGTGGTCACTTGCACCACGGCGGGCAGGCTCTGCTCCAGCCCGGCCGCGAAGCTGAACACCCCGCGTCGCGCGTCATAGGGCAGGGCCGCCGCGGCCCCGGGCGACGCCTGCGCGGCCGTCGCGGCCTGGGCCGCGCCGCTGAAGCTGAGGATCGCCAGAGCGGCGCCGGCCAGCAGACTGTTTCGCATGGTGTTCGGTTCCTTCGCTGGGCTACAGCCTAGCCGCAGACGGCGCGCCTGACGATGGCTTCCACGCTCGCGAAGGAGCGAAACGCGCGACGGCCGCGAAGGATCGGCCCCCGCGCGCCTCAGTCGCCGAGCACCTCGCCCGCCAGGGCGCGCAGGACCGCCCGGTTGACCGTCTCGGCCTGGGTGCCGTCGCCACTGTTGACCACCGTCAGGATGGCGCTGCGGTTGTCGAGCCGTGCCACCACCACGGCGTGCCAGTAACCGTTGGAGCCCACGTGCGTCAGATATCGGCCCGGCTTGCCGCCGAAGGCCGCCGGGGTGCCCCAGCCCAGGCCCGCGACCTTGCCGTCCCGGGCCGTATGCAGCAGGCGATAGCTCTCGACCGACAGCAGGCGGCCGCGACCGTCCTCGCCCTCCATCTGATCCAGAACGAAGCGGGCCCAGTCCTGCAGGCTCATGTGCAGCTCGCCCGCCGGCGCCAGCACGGTCGGATTGTCGGCGCGCGGCCCGGTGAGCGGCCGGCCGTCCTCATGCCCCAGGGGCTGGCCCGCGACGGTCGGGCCGAACGCCGCCGTGGTCATGCCCAGCGGCTGCAGCACCAGTTCGGCCGTCAGCTGCTCGATCGACTTGCCGGTCGCCCGTTCGGCCGCGGCGGCGGCCAGGATGTAGCCGCCGTTGCTGTAGCTCTGCGTCGTGCGCGGTTCGACGGCGGGGGCCTGGGTCACGGCCACGGCGGCGTAGGCCCGGCGCTGCTCCATCACCGGGCGCGGATCGTCATAGAAGGCCAGGGTCTCTTCCAGGCCGATGATGTCCGGCAGGCCCGACAGGTGCGACAGCAAGTCCAGCAGGGTGGCCTGCCGGTATTGCGGGCGCATGCTTGCCGCCAGTTCGGGCAGCAGGGCCTCCAGCGGCGTCTCCCACGACAGGACGCCCTGCTCCACCAGGCGAGCGATGGCCGTGGCGGTGATCGCCTTGCCGTCCGACCCCAGGTGCCAGACGTCGTCGGTCGTGGCCGGGACCCGGCTCTTCAGATCACGCACCCCCGCGACGCCCTGGCCTGCGACGACGCCGTCGCGGATGGTCAGGGTCGCCAGTCCGGGGACGTCGGTTCCCGCCAGCAGGGGCGCCAGCCGAGGCGACAGGTCGGCGGGCTCGGCCGCGCGGACCGACGACAAGGGGGCCAGGGCGAGCACGGCCGCGGCGGCGACGGCGAGAAAGGCGCGTTGGGCGAACATCGGAATCTCCATCAGATGCGCCGCCCTAGCTTTGCCCTACGCCGAAAACAAGGCGTTTGGATTTCCGTCCCGTAACCTTCCTAGAAGGCGGCCTCGCCGGTGATGGCGCGGCCCAGGATCAGAGCGTGGACGTCGTGCGCGCCCTCGTAGGTGTTGACCGTCTCCAGGTTCATGGCGTGGCGCATGACGTGCAGTTCGCCGGTGATGCCGGCGCCGCCGTGCATGTCGCGAGCGACGCGGGCGACGTCCAGCGCCTTGCCGCAGTTGTTGCGCTTCATCAGGCTGATGGCCTCGGGAACCCAGGCGCCCGTGTCCAGCAGGCGGCCCAGGGCATAGGCGCCCTCGAAGCCGAGGAAGATCTCGGTCTGCATGTCGGCCAGCTTCTTCTGCACCAGCTGGCGCGACGACAGCGGACGGCCAAACAGGGTGCGCTCGGCGACATAGTCGCGGCTGGCGTGGAAGCAGAACTCGGCGGCGCCCATGGCGCCCCAGGCGATGCCGTAGCGCGCCTTGTTCAGGCAGGAGAACGGCCCGCGCAAGCCTTGCACGCCCGGCAGGATGTTGGCCTCCGGCACGAAGACGTCGTTCAGGCCGATGTCGCCAGTGACCGAGGCGCGCAGGGACAGCTTGTCGCCGATCTTGCCCGTGGTGAAGCCGTCGAAGTCGCGCTCGACGATGAAGCCCCTGATCTTCCCGTCCAGCTTGGCCCAGACGATAGCCAGGTCGGCGATGGGCGAGTTGGTGATCCAGTATTTGCCGCCGTTCAGGCGATAGCCGCCCTGAACCGCGACCGCCGTGGTCTTCATCGAGGCCGGGTCAGAGCCGCCGTCGGCCTCCGTCAGGCCGAAGCAGCCGACCAGTTCGCCCGCCGCCATCTTGGGCAGAAACTTGGCCTTCTGCTCATCCGAGCCGAAGGCGTAGATCGGGTACATGGCCAGGGACGACTGCACGCTCATGGCCGAGCGATAACCGCTGTCGATGGCCTCGATCTCGCGCGCGATCAGGCCATAGGCGACATGGCTGGCTTCCGAACCGCCGTACTGTTCCGGCAGCATGGCGCCCAGGAAGCCCATCTCGCCCATCTCGGTCATGATCGTGCGATCGAAGACTTCGTCGCGGAAGGCGGCGACGACGCGCGGCAGCAGGGCCTCGCGCGCATAGGCTCGCGCCGCGTCCTGGACCATCCGCTCCTCGTCGGTCAGACGGCCGCGCAGGTCGAAGGGATCATCCCAACGGAAGGTCTGTTGCGAAGCGTGCGAGCCGTCGGCCATCGGTGTTTCCTGCGCATATAAATTTGCGGGGTTCTTCACGGTCGTCACGCGCGCTGATCGGGGCGTGACGATGCGACCCCTGTTCCATCGGTCAGTTTAGGCGATAAAGGATGAGCCGGGTAGAGGGACGCGCGCAGCCGCGTTAGGTAGGGTCATGTCGAGTCAATTTTCACGTCTGTTCCGCGATCATCCGCGCGAGGTCGGCGAGAGCTATCTGGAGCACATGGCCGCCTCGTCGCGGTTCGGCTTCAAGCTGATTCGCCTCGCCGCCTGTGCCTTCACCCATGCGCTGGTGCCGGGCCTGCACAAGACCACGGTTTCCGACGCCATTCGCGGCATGGCCCACGACATGGGCGGCCGGGCCGCCGAGGCGCGCGAATGCCGGATGCGCGACGCGGGCGTGTGGGACGTGGGGCTCTAGACCGTCGGTTCAGGCGTTCAGAATCCCGACCAGCCATAGGACCAGGGTCAGCAGCAGAACCGTCCCCACGACCGCCATGCCCGCCCATTGAAAGGCGCTGAAGCGGCGCGGCAGGCTCGTGCCGACAAAGCCTGCGCCGGCGGCGAAGGCGAACAGAGCCAACCCCCGCGAGGCCGTTCGCACCGTCGCGTCAGGCCGGCCCAGATCGTCCCCCTCGTCGGTCGCGAACTCGCCCGTCCCGGCGCGCGCCAGCAGGTCGCGCGCCCGCGCCGCCTGGTCGGGTCGGCCCATCAGGCGGATGCCCAGGGCGCGCTGCATCAGTGGATCGACCGTGGTCTGGAACCGCTCCGTCACCGACACCTCGATGTCGTGCGACGCCAGGAAAGCCGCCGCCAGATCGGCCTCATAAACATCGTGGTAACGGGCGATCTCGACCAGGCTCATGACCCCAGCCTAGCACGACCTTCGGCTTGCCAAACCGCGAATTGAAAACGGCGGGACCCGAAGATCCCGCCGTCGTCAGTCTTTCGCGTGATGCGGACCTTACAGGTCCAGCAGGGCGCGCGCCGGATCTTCCAGCAGTTCCTTGATGCGGACCAGGAAGGTCACGGCTTCCTTGCCGTCGACGATGCGGTGATCGTAGCTGAGGGCCAGGTACATCATCGGGCGGATCTTGACCTCGCCGTTGATGGCCATCGGACGCTGCACGATGTTGTGCATGCCCAGGATGCCCGATTGCGGCGCGTTCAGGATCGGCGTCGACATCAGCGAGCCGTAGGTGCCGCCGTTGGTGATGGTGAAGGTGCCGCCCTGCATCTGGTCCATGGTCAGGGCGCCGTCGCGGGCGGCCCGGCCCAGGGCGGCGATGCCCTTTTCGATGCCGGCCAGCGACAGGACGTCGGCGTCACGCAGCACCGGAACCACCAGGCCCTTGTCGGTGCCGACGGCGATGCCGATGTCGTAGTGGTTCTTGTAGATGATGTCCGTGCCGTCGATCTCGGCGTTGACCGCCGGGATTTCGTGCAGGGCCTGGACCACCGCCTTGGTGAAGAAGGACATGAAGCCCAGCTTCACGCCGTGGCGCTTCTCGAAGACTTCCTTGTACTGGGCGCGCAAGGCCATGACGTTGGTCATGTCCACCTCGTTGAAGGTGGTCAGCTGGGCGGCCGTGTTCTGGGATTCCTTCAGGCGGCGGGCGATGGTCTGACGCAGGCGCGTCATCTTCACCCGCTCTTCGCGCGGCTGGTCGGCGCGCGGGGCGGCCGGGGCGGCGGCGGCGGGCGCAGCCGGAGCGGCGGCGCCGATGGCGGCGATGGCGTCAGCCTTGGTGATGTTGCCCTTCGGACCCGAAGCCGACAGCGAGGCCGGGTTCAGGTTGTTTTCCGAAACGACGCGCTGGACGGCGGGCGACAGATGGGCCGAGGTCGGGGCCGCGGCCGGAGCGACGGCGGGCGCGGCGGCCGGAGCGGCAACGGCGCCCGAAGCGGCGACCGAGCCGATCACTTGGCCGGGGGTCACGGTGGCGCCGTCGGCGGCGATGATGGTCAGGACGCCGGCGGCCGGGGCCGAGACCTCGACGGCCACCTTGTCGGTCTCGATCTCGACCAGCAGCTCGTCCTTGGCGACCGTGTCGCCCGACTTCTTCAGCCAGGTCCCGATCGAGCCTTCGGCGACGCTCTCGCCCATGGTCGGCACGGCGATGTCGACCGCGGCGCCGCCCGAAGCGGCCGGAGCGGCGGCGGGCGCGGCGGCCGGAGCCGGGGCGGCGGCCGCGCCGCCTTCGGTCACGGCGCCCAGCACCGTGCCGGGAACGACGGTGTCCCCCTCGGCGGCGTTGATCGCCGACAGCACGCCGTCGGCCGGAGCCACGACTTCCAGCGAGACCTTGTCGGTTTCCAGCTCGACCAGGACTTCGTCCTTCTTCACGGCGTCGCCGACCTTCTTGGTCCACTTGGCGATGGAGGCTTCGGCGACGGATTCACCGAGGGCGGGGGTGAGGATATCGGCCATCTTCAGTGTCTTTTCGTGTCTGAACTTTGCTTGTCTTTTAGGTCAGGCGCGGCGGTCAGGCCATGGCCTCGGCGAGGAAGGTCTCGAGTTCCTTCAGGTGACGGCTCATCAGGCCCGCAGCGGTCGAGGCCGAGGCCGGACGACCGACGTAGCGCGCGCGCTTGGCCTTCACGTCCAGCTTCTCGAGCGTCAGCTCGATCCACGGATCGACGAAGGTCCAGCCGCCCATGTTCTTGGGCTCTTCCTGACACCAGACCAGATCGGCGTTGGGGAAGCGGGCCAGTTCCGCCGAGATCGACTTGATCGGCCACGGATAGAACTGCTCCAGGCGCAGGATGTAGATGTCGTCCCTGCCGGCCTTCTCGCGCGCGTCCAGCAGGTCGTAATAGACCTTGCCAGAGCAGACGATGACCTTGCGGATGTCCTTGTCGGCCTTGAGCGTGACGCCCGCCACATCCGGACGCAGCTGGGCGTCGTCGCGCAGCACGCGGTGGAAGGAGCTGCCCTCGGCCATGTCCGCCAGGGTCGAGACCGCCTTCTTGTGACGCAGCAGCGACTTGGGCGTCATCAGGATCAGCGGCTTGCGGAACGAGCGGTGCAGCTGGCGACGCAGGATGTGGAAGTAGTTGGCCGGCGTCGTGCAGTTGGCGACCTGCATGTTGTTCTCGGCGCACTGCTGCAGGAAGCGCTCCAGACGGGCCGAGGAGTGCTCGGGACCCTGGCCTTCATAGCCGTGCGGCAGAAGCATCACGAGGCCGCTCATCCGCAGCCACTTGCGCTCGCCCGAGGAGATGAACTGGTCGATCACCACCTGGGCGCCGTTCACGAAGTCGCCGAACTGGCCTTCCCACATGGTCAGGGTGTTCGGGTCGGCCAGGGAGTAGCCGTATTCGAAGCCCAGCACCGCCTCTTCCGACAGGGCCGAGTCGATGACCTCGAAGTGGGCCTGGCCGTCACGCAGGTTGTTCAGCGGGAAGTAGCGCTGCTCGGTCGTCTGGTCGGTGATGCCCGAGTGACGCTGCGAGAAGGTGCCGCGCACCGAGTCCTGGCCCGACAGGCGGATGTTGTAGCCTTCGTCCAACAGGCTGGCGAAGGCCAGGCTCTCGGCCGTGGCCCAGTCGATGTTCTGGCCGGTCGACACCGTCTCGCGACGGGTCTCGATGACGCGCTTCAGCGTCTTGTGCACGTCGACGCTGTTGGGAATCGTGGTCAGGCGGTGGCCGTAGTCGCGCAGCTTGTCGGCGGCGACGGCGGTCTGGCCCTTCTGCTGCTGGTCATCGCCGGCGTCGACGCCCAGGCCCTTCCACTCGCCGTCCAGCCAGTCGGCCTTCTTGGCCTCGAAGGTCTTGCCTGCCTCGAACTCGGCGTCGAGGTAGGCCTCGAAGCGGGCGATCTCGGCGTCGACCTCGGCCTGGGTGATGACGCCCTCGGCGATCAGGCGCTTGGCGTAGATCTCCAGCGTCGAGGGCTGGTTCTTGATCTTCGCGTACATCAGCGGCTGGGTGAAGGTCGGGTCGTCGCCTTCGTTGTGGCCGAAGCGGCGGTAGCAGAACATGTCCACCACCACGTCCTTGTGGAATTTCTGGCGGTATTCCGTGGCTACCTTGGCGGCGAAGACGACCGCTTCGGGATCGTCGCCGTTCACGTGGAAGATCGGCGCCTGGACCATCAGAGCCACGTCCGACGGATAGGGCGACGAGCGCGAGTTGCGCGGGCTGGTGGTGAAGCCGATCTGGTTGTTGATGACGAAGTGCAGGGTGCCGCCGGTGCGGTAGCCCTTCAGCCCCATCAGGGCGAAGCACTCGGCCACCACGCCCTGGCCGGCGAAGGCGGCGTCGCCGTGGATCAGCAGGGGGGCGACCTTGGAGCGGTCCAGCACCCATTCGGCGTCCGGCTTGCCGGCGTTGACCTCGGCCTCGCGGATGTCGAAGGCCTGCTTGGCGCGCGACTTGCCCAGGACGACCGGGTTGACGATCTCCAGGTGCGAGGGGTTGGCGGTCAGCGACAGGTGGACCTTGTGGCCGTCGAACTCACGGTCCGACGAGGCGCCCATGTGATACTTCACGTCGCCCGAGCCCTCGATGTCCGAGGGGACGGACGAGCCGCCCTGGAACTCGTGGAAGATGGCCTTGTAGGGCTTGCCCATGACCGCCGCGAGGACGTTCAGGCGGCCGCGGTGGGCCATGCCCAGGACGATCTCGTCGACGCCCAGGGCGCCGCCGCGCTTGATCACCTGCTCCAGCGCCGGGACCATGGCCTCGCCGCCGTCCAGGCCGAAGCGCTTGGTGCCGGGGAAGCGCTTGTGCAGGAAGCGCTCGAAGCCCTCGGCCTCGGCCAGCTTCTTGAAGATGGCCAGCTTGCCTTCCTTGGTGAAGGCGTTCTGCTCGAACTTGTCCGGCCCCTCGAAGCGCTGCTGCAGCCAGGCCTTCTCTTCGGGTTCGGCGATGTGCATGAACTGGACGCCGATATTGCCGCAGTAGGTGCGGCGCAGCAGCTCCATCACCTGACGCAGCGAGCCGGTCTCCAGGCCGAGGACGCCGTCGAGGAAGATCGGACGGTCCATGTCGGCGGCGGTGAAGCCGTAGAACTCGGGCGTCAGCTCGGGATTCTGGATCGGCTGCTCGATGCCCAGCGGGTCGAGCTTGGCCTGCAGGTGGCCGCGCACGCGATAGGCGCGGATCAGCATCAGGGCGCGGATGGAATCGTGGGCGGCGGCGCGCACGTCGGCGGCCGAGACGGCGCCCGAGGCGTCAGCGGCCGGAGCGGCCGGGCGCGGGCCGGGCTTGCCGGCGGCCTTGGCGTCGACCTTGGGCGCGGGCCAGCGGCCGTCGAACACGGCGGTCTCTTCGGTCGGCTCGGTCGCGCCCGAACGGCCCCAGGAGCCGGCGGCGGCCGACTGCTTCACCAGGTCGGCGTTGTCCTTCAGCTGATCGAAGAAGGCGCGCCACTCCCCCGGCACCGAGCCGGGGTCCGAGGCCCATTTTTCGTGCAGGTCCTCAATGAAGGCGGCGTTCGCGCCATAGAGGAAGGAGGTCTCGGCAAAGACCTGGTTCAGCCGACCTGCATCGTCCGCCATTTTTCTCTCGTATTTCCCTATCAGCCGCCCGCGCACGTCTGCGTGGGTGCGGCGCCGCTCATATAGGCCCTGTTTCCTTACCGGTCATGACCGAACGGAGGCGGACCGGGTGGAAATTGGTCGAATCGGCAAGAAAAAACGCCTCCGGACGATTCCGGAGGCGTTACAAAAGGTCACATGGCGCGAAAAACGACCCCGAAACACGGTTCGATTAGACTTTGGTCCAATCCGCCCCTCAGAGGCGACTGCGTCGCGAACGTCAGCGCCGCGCCCAAGGGGCGCTCAAGCAGCGAGCCGCCGCGCGGCGAGCGATAGCGCCCGCACGCGCAGCGTGCCCGCTGAAGGGCCTTAGCCCTTCAGCACTTCAACGAGAGTCGTGCCCAGACGGGCCGGCGACGGCGAGACGCGGATGCCGGCGGCTTCCATCGCCGCGATCTTGGATTCCGCATCGCCCTTGCCGCCCGAGACGACCGCGCCAGCGTGGCCCATGGTGCGGCCCTTCGGAGCGGTGCGGCCCGCGATGAAGCCGGCCATCGGCTTCTTGCGGCCCTTCTTGGCTTCGTCGATCAGGAACTGGGCGGCGTCTTCTTCGGCCGAACCGCCGATTTCGCCGATCATGATGATGGATTCCGTGGCGTCGTCGGCCAGGAACATCTCCAGCACGTCGATGAACTCCGTGCCCTTGACCGGGTCGCCGCCGATGCCGACGGCCGTGGTCTGGCCCAGGCCCTCGTTCGAGGTCTGGAACACGGCTTCATAGGTCAGGGTGCCCGAACGCGAGACGATGCCCACGTTGCCCTTCTTGAAGATCGAGCCCGGCATGATGCCGATCTTGCACTCTTCAGGCGTCAGGACGCCGGGGCAGTTCGGGCCCAGCAGGCGCGACTTGGACTTCTCCAGGCGCGCCTTCACGCGCACCATGTCCTGCACCGGGATGCCTTCGGTGATGCAGGTGATGAAGGGGATCTCGGCCTCGATGGCTTCGATGATGGCGTCGGCCGCGCCTGCCGGCGGGACGTAGATCACCGAGGCGTCGGCGCCGGTGCGCTCCTTGCCTTCGGCGACCGAGGCGAAGATCGGCAGGCTTTCGCCGTGCGAACCGGTCCAGGTCTGGCCGCCCTTGGCCGGGTGGATGCCGCCGACCATTTGCGTGCCGTAGTAGGCCAGGGCCTGTTCGGTGTGGAAGCTGCCGGTCTTGCCGGTCAGGCCCTGAACCAGGATCTTGGTGTTCTTGTTGACGAGGATGGACATGTGTCTGTGCTCTGAAATCTGTGTGTCTGCGAGGCGGTCGTCGTTAAGGCCGAGCCTTAGGCGATCGCCGCGACGATCTTCTGGGCGGCGTCGTCCAGGTCATCGGCGGCCGTGATGGCCAGACCCGACTCGTTCAGGATCTTCTTGCCCAGCTCGACGTTCGTGCCTTCCAGACGCACGACCAGCGGCACCTTCAGGCCCACTTCCTTCACCGCGGCGACGACGCCTTCAGCGATGACGTCGCACTTCATGATGCCGCCGAAGATGTTGACCAGGATGCCTTCGACCTTGGGGTCGGCGGTGATGATCTTGAAGGCCGCTGCGACCTTCTCCTTCGAGGCGCCGCCGCCGACGTCGCAGAAGTTGGCGGGTTCCTTGCCGTACAGCTTGATGATGTCCATCGTCGCCATGGCCAGACCCGCGCCGTTGACCATGCAACCGATGTTGCCGTCCAGCGCGACATAGGCGAGGTCCCACTTGGAGGCCTCGATCTCCTTGGCGTCTTCTTCCGTTTCATCGCGCAGGGCGCGGATGTCTTCGTGGCGGTACAGGGCGTTGCCGTCGAACGAGACCTTGGCGTCCAGAACGCGCAGGTGGCCGTTCTCCATGACGATCAGCGGGTTGATCTCGAGCATGTCCATGTCCTTCTCGACGAAGGCCTTGTACAGGATCGGGAACAGCGACTTGCCGTCCTCGGCGGCGTCGCCGGTCAGCTCCAGAGCGGCCGAGATCTTGGCCACGTCGGCGTCGGTCACGCCCGCTTCCGGGTCGATGGCGATGGTGTGGATCTTTTCAGGGGTGGCGTGAGCCACTTCTTCGATGTCCATGCCGCCTTCGGTCGAGACGACGAAGGCCACGCGGCCAACCGAGCGGTCAACCAGCAGCGAGCAGTACAGTTCGCGGGCGATGTCGGCGCCGTCCTCGATGTAGAGGCGGTTGACCTGCTTGCCGGCCTCGCCCGTCTGGGCCGTCACCAGGGTGTTGCCCAGCATTTCCTTGGCGTGGGCGACGGCTTCTTCGATCGAGAAGGCCAGACGCACGCCGCCCTTGGCGTCGGCGGGCAGCTCCTTGAACTTGCCCTTGCCGCGGCCGCCGGCGTGGATTTGCGACTTCACGACGTAGAGCGGGCCCGGCAGTTGCTTGGCGGCGGCTTCGGCCTGGTCCGCCGAGGTGATGGCGACGCCCGCCGCGACCGGGGCGCCGTAGCCCTTGAGGACCTGCTTGGCCTGATACTCGTGAATGTTCATGTCTGATCCGCGCCGTTAGGGAGGGTTGTGGAAACTTTGGTCGGGCTTATAGGCGTCGGGCCTTCGCCTGCGCAACCGTCCCTCTCCTTATGGCCTCATGAGGCTTTTCTTATGCCCCCGGCGACGCTGGCCGCCGGGGCGGCGGATCAGTCGACCCAGTCCTTCTTGAGCGTGCGCGAGGCGCCGATCAGCAGGGCCGAGGACAGCAGGTAGAAGCCCATGCCGGTGTAGATGGCCCAGCGCAGGCTTTCCTCGCCGAAGGTCGGGCGCAGCAGGTCGCTCATCCAGCCGAAGTAGTAGATGCCGACGGCGATCCCCAGCAGGTTGTTGATCAGCAGGAACAGGGCCGAGGCCGTGGTCCGCATGGCCGGGCCGGCCAGATGCTGCACCGCCGCCGTGATCGGCCCCAGCCACACCAGGTTCAGCCCGGTCGGGATCAGGAAGATCAGGAAGGCCAGGGTCAGGGCCGCCAGGCCGTTGGGGTCGGACCCGGGGATGACCGCGCCGACCAGGGCGCCGGAGTTCATCGCCAGGATGAAGCAGGGCACGGAGATCAGGAAGGCGATCGCCGGCGTCAGCGGATAGGCGCCCTTGGACTTCCGGCCCAGGCGGTCGGCCATGGAGCCGCCCAGCCAGATGCCCGCCACCCCGCCGACCAGGACGATGGCCGAATAATACCAGGCCGTCTGCGACAGGGTCAGGCCGAAGCTGCGCATGAAGAAGCTGGGCAGCCAGGCGGCGACGCCGTAGCCGCACACCGAGGACGCCGCCGCGCCGAACGACAGCAGCCAGAAGCTGGGCTTGGGCGCCAGGGTGCGCACCACCGTCATGAAGGGCGGGGCCTTGGGCGCTTCGACGACAACCGGCGCGGACGGCTCGGCGTCCAGGCCGCCGCGCTTGGGGTCCTTGACCGTCAGGCGCAGCACCGGCGCGACCAGCACGCCCAGGACACCGACCACGATGAAGGCCGTGCGCCAGCCCCAGGTCGCCGCCAGCAGGCCGCCGACCAGGGTGCCCGCCGCCATGCCCAGGGGAATGCCGAAGGCGTAGGCCGCCAGGGCCCGCGCGCGCTGCGACTTGGGGAAGTAGTCGGCGATCAGGGAATAGGCCGGGGCCACTCCGCCCGCCTCGCCGATGCCCACGCCCATGCGGCACAGGAACAGGGAGCCGAACCCGCCCGCCAGGCCGCACAGGGCGGTGAAGCCGGACCACAGCGTCAGGGCGCCGGTCATGATCCACACCCGGCTGAACCGGTCCGCCAGCCAGGCGATGGGAATGGCCAGGGTCGAATACAGCAGGGCGAAGGCCAGGCCGCCCAGCAGGCCGAACTGGCGGTCGCTCAGGTTGAACTCGGCCTTCAGCGGCGCGGCCAGGATGCCGATGATCTGCCGGTCCAGGAAGTTCAGCATGTAGATGAGGATCAGGATCCCCAGCACATAGTAGCGATAGCCCGGCGCGGCGGCGCGCGCGTCCGACGCCCCCGCGTCGGCCTTGGCGGCGTCGGCCTTGGCCGCTTCGGCGGCGGCTTCGATCTGGCTCATGGACGGTTCCCGACTGGTTTACTGGCGGCGACGGTAGCGGCCTGGCCGCCCCGCGCCACAAAAAAGAAGGGCGGCGGCTCGAACGAACCGCCGCCCGCGATCAGATGATCAGGCGTTCAGGAGAAGAGTCCCGATCAGAACTTGTACTGCAGCGACGCCGTCACGGTGCGCGGCGGGCCGTAGTAGCCGATCAGGGAGTCGTTGTAGGCGGCGCCGGCGAAGTTGTAGCCGCCCACGCGATACTCTTCGTCCGTCAGGTTCTTGCCGAAGACGCCGACGGTCCACTTCTGGCTCGGGTCGGTCCACACGACCGACAGGTCGACCAGGGCGAAGGCGTCCTGATCCAGCACTGGGTTGGGGAACTCGAACTGGCTGTAGTCGTCGCGATAGCTGACCGACGGAGTCACGGCCAGCGAACCGCCCGCCACGTCGCCGCGCCAGGTCAGACCCAGATAGCCCGTCCACTTCGGCGCGTTCTGCAGCACCACCAGGCTCGAGATGTCCTCGTACTTCTGGGTCGTCAGGTTGTAGCGCAGGAACTGCTCGAACTTGGAGTCGAGGTAGCCGACCGCGAAGTTGGCCGTCAGGCTGTCGGTCAGGATCAGCGAGCCTTCCAGTTCCGCCCCGTAGAACTTGGACGAGCCGACGTTGTCGACGAAGCTGGCGATGCCGCCCACGGCCGGGACCTGGGTGGTGACCTGCTGGTCCTCATACTTGTTGTAGAAGATGGCCGAAGCGAAGTTCAGACGACGGTCGAAGGCCGAGCCCTTCAGGCCGATTTCATAGGAGTCGACCTTCTCCGGCTGATAGCCGTTGACCGTGTTCGGCGTCAGGATGGCGTCGCCGCGCATGTCGAAGCCGCCCGACTTGAAGCCCTTCGAATAGGAGGCGTAGCCGGTCAGGCGGTCCGAGAAGTCATAGGACAGCGAGGCCTTGGGCGTGAACTGGTCGAAGCTGTTCGAGTTCGTATAGTCCGTGCGCAGCAGGATCGGATTGCGCGCCGCGCCGCCCAGCAGCGGGCTGCGGGCCGCGCCCAGGTAGTTGGCGCGGAAGACGTGGCCGGTCTTGTCGTCCATCGTGTAGCGCGCGCCCAGGCCCAGGTGCAGACGCTCCGTCAGGTCCAGGTTCACGTCCGTGAACAGGGCGATGCTGGTCGTCTCGACATAGCCGGCGGTGCCGATGACGATGCCGAAATTCTGGGCGATGGTGTCGAAGGCCCCCGAGGCGGTGCCGTCCAGATAGAAGATCCCGGCCACGCCCTGAATCCGGTCGGTGCTGAACAGCGCCTGGAATTCCTGGGTGAACTGGTGGTCGCCATAAACGGCTGGCACGTCCAGCGTCGGCGCGGGCGTGTTGTCGAAGTCGATCAGGGTGTTGGTGTCGCCGGTGCGATAGGCGGTGATCGACTTGAACGACCAGACATCGTTGAGATCGACCTGGGCGGTCAGCGACACGCCTTCGGTCGTCACCTTGTTCTTGTCGCCGAGGCCGGCGTAGGTGTCATAGACGCTGCCGGGGACGCCGGCGCCCGGGCCGACGCCGGCGACTTCGCGGTGGCCGTGGCGCGGGTTCGACCTGTCCTCGACCCGGTCATAGGCCAGGCGGAAGAAGGCGTTGTCGTAAGGCTGGAACTCGACGCTGACGCGGCCGGCCAGGACGTCCTTGTCGTAGTGCTCGGCGCCCGTGTTCAGGTTCTTGCCGTAGCCGTCACGGTTGTAGCTGGCGACGGCGCCGCCGATGCGCAGCTTGTCGGTGACCGGCATGGAGCCCTGGGCCAGCAGGTCGATCTGGTTGTAGCTGCCGTAGGCGCCGCGCAGGGTCAGCTCCGGCGAATCCGGGTCCAGACGCGAGGTGACGTATTTGATCGCGCCGCCCACCGTGTTGCGGCCATACAGCGAGCCTTGCGGGCCGCGCAGCACCTCGATGCGCTGGATGTCGAAGATGTCCAGCACCGCGCCCTGCGGACGGGCCACATAAACGTCGTCGACGTAGAGGCCGACGCCGGGCTCGAAGCCCCACAGCGGGTCCTGCTGGCCGATGCCGCGGATGAAGGAGATCAGGGTCGAGTTGGAGCCGCGCGCGACCTGGACCGTGGCGTTCGGAGTCTGCTGCTGCAGGGCGGTGATGTCGCTCGCGCCGGTTTCCTCGAGACGCTCGGCGCCCAGAGCCGACACCGAGATCGGCACGTCCTTGAGCGCTTCGTCGCGGCGGCGGGCGCTGACGATGATGTCGTCGACGTTGGAGGCCTGCTCCCCGACCGGAGCGGCCTGGACCTGGGCCTGAGCCGCCGAGGCCATCACGCCAAAGGCGGCGCCCGCCAGCAGGGCGGTCTTCACGAGTCTGTTCATTTGGATCCCAATCTTGTTTCCAGCCCGATGACGCTTTTATTCAGCGTTCAATGATTTTCAGCATTGGTGCCGATCTTTCGCCCGGCTGTCAAACGGCCAAGTCTGTTTTTCGCCATGGAAAGAGCCGGCCTGTGGCGCCGTTGCACTAAGCCCCCAAGCGCGACTAGCTTCCCGCCATGACGAAGAGCGACCCGCCGCCCCCCGCCGCGCCCCAGCTTCCGACCGGCCCCGCCGCCCCGGCGCGGCGCGGCCGGCCCAAGAAGTCCAAGACAGCCGTCGCGGGCGAGACCCGCGAGGCCATCCTGAACGCGGCCGAGGACCTGTTCTCCAAGCACGGCTTCTACGGCGTCACCATCCGCGAGGTGGCGCGCGAGGCGGGCGTGGATACGGCGCTGGTCCACTATTATTTCGGGGCCAAGAAGGAGCTGTTCGACGCCGTCTTCATCCGCCGCGCCGAGGTGTGGAACAGCGAGCGCGTCGCCGCCATCGACCGCTACGCCGAGGCCGTGGGCGACGCCATGACGCTGGAGGGGCTGTTCGAGGCCTTCCTGCGCCCGCCGTTCCAGTGGTCGCTCAAGGGCGGGCCGGGGTGGAAGCACTACGCCGCCCTGGTGGCCCAGACCAACGCCAACCCGGCCTTCGGCGGCGAGACCATGGCCCGCTATTTCGACCCGGCGATCCGGCGCCTGCTGGAGCTGGTCAAGCGCATCCTGCCCCAGGCGGACGAGGCCGACCTCTATTGGGCCTATCACAACCTGTCCGGCGCCCTGACCCTGACGCTCGGCGAGACGGGGCGCCTGGACCGCCTGTCCGGCGGCCTGTGCAAGTCCGGCGATCTGGACAGCGCCTGCGACTACATGGTGCGTTTCGCCGCCGCCGGCTTCCGCGCCGTGTGCGGCCCGAAATCGGACGGCTGATGAGGGTCGCGGGGGGCCTCGACGGACGAGCGCGCGACCTCCTGCGCGGCCTCGTCGTGGCCGCCGTCGCGGCCGTCTTCCTGACCCTGTCCGGCGCCTTCGGCACGGGCGGCGCGCCCTTCTGGCCGCGTCTGGCCTACTGGGTCGGACTGATGCTGGCGGGCAGCCTGTGGGGCCATGTCTGCGGGGCCTGGACGGCGCGGCGCATCGACGTCGACGCCCGGCCCTGGGCCGCGGCGGGCCTCGAGACCCTGATCATCAGCGGCCCGCTGACCCTGCTGGTCTGGGCCGTCACCGGCCCCGCGCTCGAAGGCGCCATGCAGCCGCTGGCCTATCTGCCCGCCTTCCTCTTCCCGGTGACGCTGGTCACCGCCCTGCTGTCCGTGCTTCACGTCTTCCTGGGCCGCGCGCGCCCGGTCGAGACCCATGCGGGCGGCCCCGGCGCCGCGCCCGCCCGCTTCCTCGAGCGCCTGCCGCCGAGGCTGCGCGGCGCGCGCCTGATCGCCGTCCAGGCCGAGGACCACTACCTGCGTCTGCACACCGACCGGGGCTCGGACCTGATCCTGATGCGCCTGTCCGACGCCCTCGGCGAACTGGAAGGCCTGGAAGGCGCCCAGACCCACCGCAGCTGGTGGGTGGCCAAGGACGCCGTCGCCTCGGTCTCGCGCGGCGACGGCCGCGCCGCCCTGACGCTGGCCGGCGGCGCCCTGGTCGCCCCCGTCAGCCGCCGCTACGCCAAGGCGCTGCGCGAGGCGGGGTGGTGGTAGCTCCCACTGGACGTCCGCTATGGGTGGGAAGCGGAAGTCAGCATCGCCTTGTCGAAGGCTTCGAATTAGATTGATGTATCGACAGGCTGGGAGACGGGTGTGCCGAAATATCGTGTGGTTTGGTCTTTCCCTGACTCCCAGAAACCTGGGCATCTTGGTGCGCTGACGTTCAACAGCGATGAGGATGCGATCCGGGAAACTGAACAGGTTCTGCGGGACCGACCCGGCGCATCGGCTGAGATATGGCGACCCGACCGAGACCTGCTCATTTCGCGCCTCGGACCTTTTGACCAACGGAAGCCCTAACGTCCGCAATGGGTCGGAAGCGGACATTGGCAGGCCGCGCTTCAGACCCAGTTCCCGTGAAACGCCGCCGGCAGGGCCACGTCGGCGCGCCAGGTGGCGACGGGGCCGTCCTCGACGTGCATCAGGTCCAGCACGTGCAGTTCGCTGACCCCGGCCTTCAGGTTGATGCTCGGGCCGACCAGCCAGGCGTCGGCCTCGTGCGTCGCGCCGGGCTTGGGCACGTAGACCATCTCGTCGGTCACATGATCGGGGCCGAAGTCGAAGGCCCGCGTTCGGCCTGACGCCCAGTCGGTGACGGCGACCGCCGAGGCCAGCGGCCGATCGGCGCGCTCGCCCGTGGTGTGCAGGCTGAAGCGGCGCGCCAGGCCGGCGCGGCGCGGGTCGCCGCGCGGAAACTCGCCGACCACGCCCGTGCGCTCCAGCCGTCCGCGCCCGTTCGGCGACAAGACAGCCATGGCCAGCTCGGCCGGCTCGCCGCCCAGAGGCACGCCGTTCAGCACCGCCCGGGCGCCGCGCGCGGCGAAGTCCATGTCCTTGTAGGCGCACAGGTCGAAGCGGATCGTGCCGTCCGCCTCCTCCCAGGCGTCGCCCACGTGGAAGACGCCAAAGGGCGGCAGCTCATAGACGCGCCGCCGCGACAGGTCGGCCTTGTCGATGACCAGCACCTGCGTCCCCGCCTCGGGCGTCCAGTCGAAGGCCGCCGACAGGGGCATGACGCCGCGCGTCCGGACCCAGGGCTGCAGCACGAGAACCAGATGGTTGGCCGTGGCGCTGAAGTCGTGGATGTAGCTGGCGCGCGGCAGGGCGATCACCTCCGCCGCCTCCAGCGCCCCGTCCGCCGCCAGCCGCCAGACCATGGCCTGCCGCCCGTTCACCCCCAGATTCCAGATGCGGCCGTCCGGCTCGACGCGCGGATGGGCCAGGAAGGGCATGCCCTTCAGATCGGGACGCAGAGTGACGAAGTCCTCCGTCTCGAGCGTCTCCGGGTCCATGGCCAGGGGCGAGCCCGCCTCCCACAAGGCCCACAGCTTGCCGCCGACCCGGTGGACGGAGGTGTTGGCCGCGCTGGCGTCGTCGGCCGAGCCGATGCGGGCGCGCGGATCGGCGACCGTGCCGAAACCCGGCATCAGCATGACGCCGGCCTCGGCCTCCTGTCGCCGCTTGGGCGTGTCGGCGAAGCGGGCGGCCAGCGTCGCCTGACCCTCCTGCACCCGCCAGCGCCGGATCAGGCCGTCGCCGTCGAACCAGTGCTGGGCCGAGCCCCCGGGCCGCCGGAACTTGGCCGGGCCGTTGCGGTAGAGGCTGCCCGACAGGCCCTCGGGCGCCCGGCCGTGGATCAAACGCAGGGGCCTCGGCGCCACGTCGCCCTCGACGTCGGCGGTGGCCAACGACCAGTCGGACGCGACAACGAGCGCCTGGGCCGCGCGGGTCACGTCGGGCGTGACGGCCAGGGCGGCGGCGCCCATGAAGAGGGCGCGTCGGGTCGAGGTCATGACGCGGGCTCCCGGCTCAACGGATGCGGATGGTCTGGGCGGTCGCGCCCGACACCTCGAAGCGGGCGCGATCCCATTTGGCCGGCCCCATGTTTCCGACGGCGTTGTTGGAGAAGGCGTAGGGCTCGGTCGGCATGCCGAACGGATTGACGTTCATCTCGCCATCGTCGTTGACGTCGTGGAAGGCCTTCATGCCGTAGGCCCCGGCGGCCAGCCTCTCGAACACGGCGGCGCGCTGGCCCGCCGCCACATCGACGCGAGCCAGCCGAGTCGGGACGTCGCCCTCATAGGCGGCCTCGCTGTCGTAGAGGGCGACCAGGACCGCGCCGGTCCGGGCGCCGGTCTCGAAGGTGAAGGTCAGGCGGCTGTCGGCGGATTGGGCGAAGGCCGGGGCGGCGAAGGCCAGACCGGCGACGGCGGCGAACACGCGGATCATCATGACGGGTCCTTTCGGGGTGATCGAGAAGCCGCTTCCTCCGACGCCCCGCTCGCCCCCCGCCAGCGACCTTGCGTCCTCGACCGCCGCGCCTTCGCCAACGACCACGCCCGACCGTTCACGAAGCGCCAATGACCGGGCTTGTCGCGGCCTGCGTCAGCGGCCCGGCTTGCCCCTCGCGCCGAGGGGCCGTAAGTCGCAGAATCATGACCCAGACGACCGCGACCGCCCCGCTGATCTGCCCCTCCATCCTGGCCAGCGACTTCTCCAAGCTGGGCGAGGAGATCCGCGCCCTCGAGGCGGCGGGCGCCGACTGGATTCACGTCGACGTCATGGACGGCCATTTCGTGCCCAACCTGACCATCGGCCCGGACGTGGTGAAGGCCCTGCGGCCGCACACCAGCCTGCCGTTCGACGTCCACCTGATGGTCGCCCCGGTCGACAACTGGCTGGAGGCCTATCGCGCGGCGGGCGCCGACATCATGAGCGTCCACCCCGAAAGCGGCCCGCACGTCCACCGCACCCTGGGTCAGATCCGCCAGCTGGGCGCCAAGGCCGGCCTGGTCTTCAACCCGGCCACGCCGCTGAACGTGCTGGAGGAGGCCGTCGACCTGGTCGACCTGGTGTTGATCATGTCGGTCAATCCGGGCTTCGGCGGTCAGAAATTCATCGAGTCCTCGCTGAAGAAGATCGAGCGCGCCCGCGCCATCCTCGACCGCGCCGGATCCAAGGCCCACCTGCAGGTCGACGGCGGGGTGGTCGCCGCCAACGCCGGGGCCTGCGTCGCCGCCGGGGGCGACGCCCTGGTCGCCGGCTCCTTCGTCTTCAAGGGCGGGCCCGACGCCTACGCCGCCAACATCCAGGCCCTGAAGGCCGCCGCCGCGTGAGCCCCCTCGGCCCCTTCGCCCCGCGCGACAGCGACGTCCCCCTGGCCGAAGGGCACATCCCCGGCCTCAGGGGCGCGCCGGTGCGGACGCCGATCCGCCCCGCCTCCAGCGCCCGGCCCGACCCGCGCCTGTGGGCCTCGGTGGCCAAGGGCCTGGCCGCGCGCCAGCTGTGGATCGAGCTGTACGGCCTGCCCGGCTACGGCCTGACCCTGGGCGGCCCCACGGCCGAGGGCTTCGCCGTCAGCCCGCGCGACTTCCGCCCCCTGCCCGAGGAGGCGCCGCGTCCCCTGCTGTCGGGCAAGCTGACCCTGGCGGGCCTCAGCCTGGACGCCGACAGCCCGCTGGACCTGTGGAACAGCCCCACCCCCAGCCGCGCCTTCGCCGTCGAGCTGCACGGCTTCGCCTGGATGCCCGCCATGATGGCGCCCGGCGATCGCGGCGCGCGCGAGGCCCTGGCCATGACCCTGGCCTGGCACGCGGTGTTCAGCCGCTGGTCGCCCTTCTCCTGGGACCCCGACATCCTGGCTCGCCGCGTCTATCGCCTGGCCTGCGCCGGACGGCGGCTGGCAGGCGTGGCGACCGAGATCGAACGGCTGCAGCTGACCGACATCCTGGCCCGCCAGGCCCGCCAGCTGCTGCGCCCGCCCGGCGGCGCCATGGGCCGGGCCGAGCGCCTGACCGCCGCCGCCGTCGCCGGCTGCGCCCTGTCGGGCAAGACGGGCGCCGCGATCCGCCACAAGGCGCTGAAGCGCCTGCCCGCCGCCCTGGCCGCCACGATCGCCCCGGACGGCGCCCACGCATCGCGCGCGCCGGAGATGGGGTTGGAGCTGCTGCTCGACCTGCTGACCCTGGACGACGCCCTGGCCCAGCTGTCGGAGGTGACGCCCGAACCGGTGGCCGAGGCCATTTCGCGCCTGACCCTGGCCCTGCGCCTCCAGACCCTGCCCGACCGACGTCTGGCCGTCTTCCAGGGCGGCGGCCCCTCCACGCCCGAGCGCGTCGCCGCCGCCCGCGCCCATGACGACGCCCCCGCCGCCCCGCCCAGCGGCGTGGTCGGCGGCGTCCTGCGCGTCTCCAGCCCGCTGCTGACCGTCATGATCGACGTCGAGGCGCCCGCGCGCGGCGCCTGGTCGGCCGCCGCCTGCGGCCAGCCCGCCGCGCTGGAGGTCGTCTGCGGCCGCGACCGCCTGTTCACCTCGGCCGGATGGACCCCGCGCGCCCTGGACCGACAGGCCCTGCGCCTGACGCCGGGCGCCTCGACCCTGACCCTGGGCGAACAGCCCCTGGGCGAGCCCCTGTCCGGCTGGAAGAGCGAGCTGCTCGGCCCGCGCCTCGTCGGCCCGCCCATCCATGTGACCCGCCAGCACCAAGAAGGCGACGGCGCCGTCTGGCTCGAGGTCGAGCACGACGGCTGGATGCCGGGCTACGGCCTGATGCATCAGCGCCGCCTCTACATCGACCAGCGGCTGGACGAGTTGCGCGCCGAGGAGCGGCTGCATCCGCCCGCCGACCGGCCCGAGGTCGTGCGCGCCCTCGCCGCCCCCTACGCCCTGCGCTTCCAGCTCGAGCCCGGCGTCCAGGCATCCTTGGCCCGCGACCGCCGCTCCATCCTGCTGCGCGGCCCTTCGGGGCGCGGCTGGTGGTTCCGCAGCGACGGCCCCGACGTGGCGATCGAACCCGCCGTCCACATCGACGACGGCCTGACGCGACGCTCGCTGCAGATCGTCGTGCGCGGCTCGGCCCGCACCGACGCCGAGACCAAGGTCCGCTGGAAACTGAGCCCCGCCGGCGCGAGCGGCGATCCGAGCTAAGCGTCATCGAGGCCTTTCAGAAAAGCCTCCACGCAACCCTCTCCGTCATCCTCGGGCTTGACCCGAGGATCGGGCGCCGATCCGAACAGGCTCGGGTAGAGGTCGGCCCACTCCGGATTGGTCTTCTCGACCAGTTCCAACTTCCACGCGCGGTTCCAGCGCTTGAGCGCCTTCTCCCGCCGGATCGCCTCGGTGACGAAGCCGTGCGCCTCGTATCAGACCAGGGTCTTGCAGCCGTAATGCAGGGCGAAGCCTTCCATCCGATCCTCGCGGTGCTGGCGGATGCGCTCGTAGAGGTTCGACGTCATGCCGACGTAAAGGACGCCGAGCGGGCGGCTGGCCAGGATGTAGGTCGCGATGAAGGGGCGGCGCTCATTCATGGAACGTCGAGTGGCGGACAACTCGATCCTCGGGTCAAGCCCGAGGATGACGAAGAGGGGGAGGGCATATGGAGAGCATGGTCGGCAGCCTGTTGATGCTCCGTCATCCTCGGGCTTGACCCGAGGATCAGGCGCCGCGCCGGACGCGACGGCCGCCAAGGGCTGACGCCGCCGCCCGTTGATGCTAGAGCGCCCGCCATCTCCCCGCCCCAGCTGTTAACGGACGCCGCCCATGCCCGCCGCTCCCGACTTTCCGCCCGCCCCGGACGCCATCAAACCCGTCCGCGCCCTGATCTCCCTGTCGGACAAGGCCGGGCTGGAAGACGCCGCGCGCACCCTGGCGGGGCTGGGCGTCGAGCTGGTCTCCACCGGCGGCACCAAGGCGGCGATCGCGGGCTTCGGCCTGCCGGTCAAGGATGTGGCCGACCTGACCGGCTTCCCGGAAATGATGGACGGCCGGGTCAAGACCCTGCACCCCGTCGTGCACGGCGGCCTGCTGGGCGTGCGCAACGCCCCGGCCCACGCCGCCGCCATGACCGAGCACGGCATCGGCCCGATCGACATCGTCTGGATCGACCTCTACCCCTTCGAGAAGACGGTCGAGGACGGCGGCGGCTTTGAAGCGGCCATCGAGAACATCGACATCGGCGGCCCGGCCATGATCCGTTCGGGCTCCAAGAACCACGGCCACGTCGCCGTCGCCGTCGACGCCGAGAGCATCGGCCTGATCATCGAGGCCCTGAAGGCCGACGGCTCGACCTCCCTGGCCCTGCGCAAGTCGCTGGCCGCCCGCGCCTTCGCCCGCACCGCCGCCTATGACGCCGCCGTGTCGTCCTGGTTCGCCGGTCAGCTGAACGACGCCGCCCCGGCGCGCAAGTCGATCGCCGGCTCGCTGGCCCAGACCCTGCGCTACGGCGAGAACCCGCACCAGACCGGCGCCTTCTACCGCACCGGCGAGAAGCGTCCGGGCGTGGCCTACGCCACCCAGATCCAGGGCAAGGAACTGGGCTACAACAACATCGCCGACGCCGACGCCGCCTATGAGCTGGTGGCCGAGTTCGAGGCCCCGGCCTGCGTCATCGTCAAACACGCCAACCCTTGCGGTGTGGCGGTCGGCCACACCCTGTCGGAGGCCTACGCCCGCGCGCTGGAATGCGACGCCGTCTCGGCCTTCGGCGGCGTCATCGCCGTCAACCGCCCGCTGACGGGCGAGGACGCCCGCGCCATCACCGGCATCTTCACCGAGGTCGTCATCGCCCCCGGCGCGGATGACGAGGCCAAGGCCGTCTTCGCCGCCAAGAAGAACCTGCGCCTGCTGATCACCGACGGCCTGCCTGACCCGCACGGTCCCGGCGAGGTGTTCCGTTCGGTCGCCGGCGGCTTCCTGGTCCAGTCGCGCGACCGCTCGCTGATCAAGCCCGAAGACCTGAAGATCGTCACGCGCCGCCAGCCGACGCCGACCGAGATCCAGGACATGCTGTTCGCCTTCACCGTGGCCAAGCACGTCAAGTCCAACGCCATCGTCTACGCCAAGGACGGCCAGACGGCCGGCATCGGCGCCGGTCAGATGAACCGCCGCGATAGCGCCCGCATCGCCGCCATCCGCGCCAAGGAAGCCGGCGAGGCCAAGGGTCTGGCCCATTCGCTGGCGCAGGGTTCGGCCTGCGCGTCCGAAGCCTTCTTCCCCTTCGCCGACGGCCTGCTGGAAGCCATCGCCGCCGGGGCCACGGCGGTGATCCAGCCGGGCGGCTCGATCCGCGACGACGAAGTCATCGCCGCCGCCGACGAACGTGGCATCGCCATGGCCTTCACCGGCGTGCGGGTGTTCAGGCACTAAGGGGCGCTAACGCGGGCGGCGCGGCCGCCCGCTGCTTGAGCGTTTTTTGCGCTAACGCGAGCCGCGCGGTGGCTCGCTGCTTGAGCGCATACGTTGGAGGAAGCGCCGCGATCCCCGGATTGCGGCGCTTTTTCTTGGCCGTCTTGTTGGTGAAGCCTCCCACAATCCCTCTTATCCCGGCGGACGCCGGGATCCAATGCTTTGGCTTCCAAGCACGGCGCTCAATAGACAGGCTTCTGACTGGCGCTCTCACTGGATCCCGGCCTCCGCTGGGATGAGCGGATGTTGAAGTCGGCCGCCCAACGCTCGACATGAGGGCGGCCTTTTTCTCGGCGGCGACCGGCGTATGCTGCCCGCCATGGAAACGATCTCCGCCCGTTGGGCTCGCCTGGAGCCGCTTGTGACCGTCGTCGGCCCCGACGACGACCGGCCGCGCCCGGCGGTGCTGCTGTTCCACGGCTGCGGCGGCCTGCGCGCCCACCTGCCGCGCTACGCCGAGGCGGCCAAGGCCGCGGGCTGGCGCGCCTTCATCGTCGATTCCTACGGCCCGCGCGGCTGGGGCCGGGGCTTCACCCTGGCCACGGTCTGCACCGGCGTGGTCTTTCGCGGCTATGAGCGGGCGGGCGACGTCCTGGCGGCGATCCACGGCGTGTCGCGGCGGCCCGACGTCGATCCCGCCCGGCTGGTCCTGGGCGGCTGGAGCCACGGCGGCTGGTCGATCATGGAGATGATGACGGAGACGCCCGCGCCCGGCCGTCTGGGCCTGGCCGATCCCGGCGCGGTCGACCTAGCGGGAGTGAAGGCGGTGTGGCTGGCCTACGCCTACGTCGGGCCCTGGGCCTTCAACCGGATGAAGCCGTGGCGGCATTGCCCGCGCGTCCTGGCCCTGACGGCGCGGCATGACCACCTGACCACCGTCCGCAACGCCGAACGGGTCAACGCCATGATCCGCCAATGCGGCGCCGAGGTGGAGAGCTGGGTCGCCGACGGCACCCACGCCTTCGACGAACCGACCAGCAACGGCCCGATGCGCCACCATCCTGAACTGACCGAAGAAGCCCTGCGCCGCTTCGCCGCCTTCCTCGAGGACGCCGTTCCCCAAGCCTAAGGCAGCGCCTGAAGGTCAGCGCGGCTCCACCCGGACGTCGCCTCGGACCGAGTTGGCGATGTAGCACATCTCATGGGCGCGATGGTGCAGGTCGGCCAGGGCCGCCGCGTCCGGCCGCCGGTCCCCGGACCAGGTCACGGCGGGGCGCAGCACCACCTGGGTCATCGACGTCTTGCCGCGCTCGTCCTGGCCCAGGGTCCCTTCCGCCTCGTCGTGATAGACGTCGACGATGAAGCCGTCCTTACGGGCGTAGGCCAGGAAGAACAGCATGTGGCAGCTGGACAGGGCCGCGACCAGGGCCTCCTCCGGGTCCACCGCCGCCTCATCCGACAGGGGCGGCGGCAGCATGGCCGAGGGCGCCGAGGAGCCGCGCACCACGGCCCCGCCGTCAAAGCGCCAGTCGTGGGCGCGCGCATACTTGTTGTCGCTGAAGGGCTGATCGCCCCGACGCCATTCGACCGTCGCCTGATGCAGGCTCATGTCCGCCTCCTTTAGCCCCCGCCCAGCAAGGTATAGGTCATGCGCGCCCGGGCCTGAAACCCCAGCCCGCGATAGAAGGCGATGGTCGCCTCATGCTCGGCGAAGGCGTGCAGGAAGGCCGCCTCCCCCGAGGCCCTGTCTCGCCGACCACGGCGCGAGACAGGGCCGCCGCATAGCCCTGGCCGCGATGGTCCGGGTGGGTGCAGACGCCGCTCAGCTCGGTGAAGCCGTCCACGCGCAGCCGCCGCCCCGCCATGGCGACCAGTTCGCCGTCGCGCTTGACGCCCACGAACGGACCCAGCTTGCGCGTCTGCGACCGGAAGGGACCGGGGCGCGTCAGGGTCGCCAGCGCCAGCATGGCCGGGGCGTCGGCCTCGTCCAGGGGCTGGATGACGTCGTCCAGCCGCGCGCCTTGCGGACCGACGGGCGTCAGCGCCGTCGCCGTCATCTGCACCAGGGCGACCCGCCCGGCGATCACGGCGCCGTCGGGCAGGACGTCGACCATCGGCCCGTCCTCGCGCTCGACCAGGCCCCCGCCGGGGTGGCGCCGGTCCAGCTCGGACAGCGCCCGGCGGCTTTGCGGCGTCGCATCGGCCGCGGCCAGGAACACCCCGATCTCGGGATCGATGCGCACCGCGGCCGACCCCGAATCCGGCGTCACGAACGGCGCCAGGCGCGTGGTCAGGGCGTTGAACACCGCCCGGTCAAGAGGATGGCTCATGGCTCGACGCTCTAGGCGCGAACACGCGGCGACGGAAGCCGCCGCCGCGACGCCGCGTCCGAAAACCGCCGATCAACCCTGCCAGAAGCCGACGATCTTCTTGACCTCGGCGATGGTCGGCTCGGCGATCTCGCGGGCCTGTTCGGCGCCGGCGGCCAGGGCGCGGTCGATCTCGGCCGGGTCGGCCATCAGGCGGCGCATCTCGGCGGTCACATTGGCCATGGACGACACGGCCAGCTCGGCCAGCCTGGGCTTGAAGGCGCCGAAGCCCTGGCCCGCGAACTCGGCCAGCACCGCCTCCCGCGTCGTATCGGCCAGGGCGGCGTAGATGGCCACCAGGTTCTTGGCCTCGGCCCGGCCTTCCAGACCCTCGACCGTATCCGGCAGCGGCTCCATGTCGGTCTTGGCCTTGCGGATCTTGTTGGCGATGGCGTCGGCGTCGTCGGTCAGATTGATGCGCGACAGGTCCGACGGGTCGGACTTGGACATCTTGGCCGAGCCGTCGCGCAGGCTCATCACCCGCGTCGCCGGGCCCTGGATCAGCGGCTCGGGCAGGGGGAAGTAACCGGGCGCGTTGAAGTCGTTGTTGAACTTCTGGGCGATGTCGCGGGTCAGCTCCAGGTGCTGCTTCTGGTCCTCCCCGACCGGCACCTCGGTCGCCTTGTAGAGCAGGATGTCCGCCGCCTGCAGCACCGGATAGGTGTAGAGGCCGACGCTGGAGCGTTCCTTGTGCTTGCCCGACTTCTCCTTGAACTGGGTCATCCGGTCCAGCCAGCCGAGGCGGCCGACGCAGTTGAAGATCCAGGCCAGCTCGGTGTGGGCGGGCACGGCCGACTGCGGAAAGATGACGGCCTTGGCCGGGTCCAGGCCCGAGGCCAGATAGGCCGCCGCGATCTCGCGCGTCTGGGCGGCCAGCTTCTCGGGCTCCTGCCATACGGTGATGGCGTGCAGGTCGGCGACGAAGACGAACAGGGGCGCGCCCGTCTCCTGCAGCTCGGTGAAGCGCTTCAGCGCGCCCAGATAGTTGCCCAGGTGCAAGGCGCCGGAGGCCTGGATGCCGGACAGGATGCGGCGCGGGCCGGTGTATTGGGCCGGGGTCTGGTCAGTCATGATAGCGGATCTCGGAAGTCGAAAGGCGGATGTCGGCGCACGGTTTCGCGTGCGAAAGCGGGGCGTGCGGAAGCCCGGGGCGGCGGATCAGCCGCGCCATCGTCCGTGAGCGAGAAATCGTCCCGAAAGCGCCATGCCCTCGCGCTTATCGGTTCGACGCGCCAAGGGCAAGCTCACCGCGACCGCCGGATCAGGCCCCTGACCTCGGCCACGGTCACGGCGCGGGTCAGGAAGGCCAGGACGACATAGGCCAAGCCGCCCGCCGCCACGACCAGCAGCAGGGTGATCTCCTTGGCGCCGTGATCGACGCCCACCATGGCCAGCAGGTCCTGAACCGGCGCCTGCAGCAGGGGCCGCGCCCAGGAGGCCGCGCCGACCACGGCGGCCAGGCCCGCGCTGGCCAGGACGATGCGCGACAGCCGCCAGACCGCACGCGCGCCCGGCCGGTAATGGCCGCGCCGCCACAAGCTCGTCCCCAGCAGCAGGACGTTGGTCCAGGCCGAGGCGCTGACCGCCGCGGCGATGCCCGAAACGCCCATGCCGAGATAGAAGAGGGCGATGGCCAGAACGGCGTTGACCGCCACCGAGGCCAGGGCGAAGGCCATGGGCCGTCGCGTGTCGCCGCGCGCGAAGAAGGCCGGGGCCAGGATGCGGATCAGGACGAAGGCGGGCACGCCCCAGCCGAAATGCAGCAGGGCCCGGGCGGTGTTGACGGCGTCGACCTGCAGGAAGGCGCCGCGCGTGAACAGGGCGTCGATCAGGAAGTAGGGCATGGCCATCAGGGCCGCCGCCGCCGGCAGGGTCAGGGCCATGGACAGGATCAGGGCCTCGTCCATCGAGGCCTGCTGCTGCCCCCTGTCCTCGGACGCCACCGCCGCCGACAGCTTGGGCAGCAGGGCGATGCCGATCGCCACCCCGACCAGACCCAGCGGCAGCTGATACAGCCGGTCCGCCGTCGCCAGCCAGGTGCGCCCGCCATCGACGAAGCTGGACAGGTTGCCGGAGATGAAGACGTTGATCTGGGTGGCGCTGTTGCCGATGGCGGCGGGAATAGCGGTGATGATGATGGCCTTCACCGCCGGGGTCATTTTCGGCAGGCTGAGGCGGATGTTCGCCCCGGCCCGGCGCGCCGCCCACCAGCACAGGCCGGCCTGGGCCACGCCCGCGACCAGCACGGCCCAGGAGGCGGCGTAGGCGGCCTCGATCTGATCGCCCTTCACCGGGATGACGGCGGCCAGCATGATCAGGTTCAGCAGGATCGGATAGGCGCCCGAGACGATGAAGCGCCCCCTCGCGTTCAGCACCCCGCTGAGCAGGGCGGCGATCGCCATGCAGGGCAGGTAGGGCATGGTGATCTGGGTCAGGATCACGGCCAGTTTGAAGCGGGCCGGATCATCCAGGAAACCGATGTTGATGACGGTCATCAGCCACGGCATGGCCAGCTGGGCGACCAGGGTCAGGGCCACGGTGACGGCGGCCACGGCGGCCAGGGCGTCGGTCGCGACCTTGTCGGCCGCCGCCTCGCCCTCGCTCTTCAGCGTCTTGGCGTAGGCGGGCACGAAGGCGGCGGCGAAGGCCCCTTCGGCGAAGATGCGCCGGAAAAGATTGGGGAAGTTCAGCGCCGTATAATAGGCGTCAGCCGCCGGTCCGGCCGAGGCGCCCAGCGCCGCCGTAATGACCAGATCGCGCGCGAACCCGGCCAGGCGGCTGAGCAAGGTCATGGCGCTGAAGATGGCGGAAGACCGCGCCACCCCGCCCGCCTTGGGCTTGGTCGTCGCAGCGGAGGCCGCCGGCTGGACCACCGGCTCGACCATGGCGTTTGCAGCCGAGATCGGCGCGGCCGGTTCGATGGGATCGGTCTTGTCGTTCACGGCTGTTCCTGCGCTCGGTCCCCAAACGCCTTAGCGCGCCTGCGGGCCGCTGGATACGGCCTTGCGGCCCATGGCGCCCTCAAGGTCCGAGACGTCGCGCATGCTGGCCCGCACAGGAACGATGCGCCGTCCCGCCGGGCCTTGGGGCGCCCGGTCCAGCACCTCCAGCAGGTCGCCCCTCAGCGCCTCCAACCGCGCCTTGTCCGTCGGCTTCCGCCCGTCGGCGTCGGTGATGTAGAAGCCGTCCACCGCCCGTTCGCCGAAGCTGGCGACGTGGGCCGAGCGGGTTGAATAGCGGTGCGCCGAGATGGTCCGCGCCAGGTCGGCCAGCAGGCCCGGCCGGTCGGCGCCGGAAACCTCGATCACCACGGCGCTGGTGCCGGTGTCGGCGTCGATGCGCACTACCGGCCGCACCTCGAACACAGCCCGCCGGGCGCTGACGCGCGGCGCCTGCATGGCCGAGGTCCGTGCGCCTTTCAACACCGCCCGCTCCATCGCCTTGACCAGAATGGCCAGCCGTCGCGGCTCGCGCCCGCCATAGGGTTCGCCCGCGCCATCCTGAATCTCGAACACGTCCAGCGCCATGTCGTCGTCGGCCGTGGCCAGACGCGCGCCCACCACGTCGGCGCCCGCCATCGACAGCGTCGCCGCCAGATCGGCGAACAGGCCGGGCCGGTCGCGCGCCGCCACGGCCACGCGGGCGGTGGATGCCAGCGGCCCCTCGGCGGGCAGGGCCTCGACCGCCGCCCCCTCTCGCCGCGCCCGTTCGACCAGCGCCGGGTGGTCGGCCAGAGGGTCTTCGCGCGTCACGGCGTCGCCCCGGAACAGAGCCTCGGCGGCCTCGAACAGGGCGCGCATCAGCTGCCCCTTCCAGCCGTTCCACACCCCCGGCCCCACGGCGCGGATGTCGGCCACGGTCAGGACCATCAGCATGCGCAGCCGCTCCGGATCGCCCACCGCCTCGGCGAAGGCGCGCACGGTCGAGGGATCGGACACGTCGCGCTTCTGGGCGTAGTCGCTCATCAGCAGATGATGGCGCACCAGCCAGACCACCAGCTCGATCCGGCGCGGATCGACGCCCAGCCGCTCGCAGGCCCGGCGCGCGGCGATGGCCCCGTCCTCCAACTGGCCCCGGTCGCCGCCCTTGCCCACGTCGTGCAGCAGCATGGCCAGCATCAGGACTTCGATATCGGCGATGCGGGGCACGATGGCGGTCGAGGCCGGGTGGTCGGCCTTCAGCTTGCCACGCGCGATGTCGTTGATGACGCCCACCGCCTGCAAGGTGTGCTCGTCCACCGTATAGGCGTGGTACATGTTGAACTGGGTCTGGCCGACGATCCGCCCCCATTCGGGCAGGAAGCGGCCCAGCAGCCCCGTCTCGTTCATGATCGACAGGACGCGATAGGGCCGCTGGCCGTGGGCCAACACCGTCAGAAACGCCTCGGCCGCGCGCGGGTCGCGGCGCAGGGCGGGCGTCACCAGCGTCAGCGAGCGGATCACGGCGGCGAAGGCGTCGGGGTGCAAGTCCAGGTCCAGCCGGTCCGCCTCGACGAACAGCATCAGCAGCCGCGCCGGATCGCGGGCGAAGACATTGGCGCCCGTCACGGTCAGCCGCCCCTCCTCCACCGCCAAGCCGTCAAAGGCGAGCTTGACCCGGCGGCGGCGGATCAGCCGCGACAGGCCGCGCGCCAGCCCTTCCGCCTTCTTCTGCTGGCGCGCCTCCAGCTGGGCCGAGACGGCGCGGGTCAGAGCGCCGACCTCGCGCGCCACCTGGAAATAGCGGCGCATGAAGCGTTCGACCGCCAGTTCGTCGCCGCGCCCGCGCCAGCCCATGCGCCGCGCGATCTCGGGCTGGAAATCGAAGGTCAGCTTCTCCTCGGCCCGCCCGGCGATCAGGTGCAGATGAATGCGCACCCGCCACAGGAAGCCGGCCGCTTCCCGGAAGCTGCGTAGTTCCCGCGCGGTCAGCAGGCCTTCCAGCGCCGCCTGCCCTCGCTCGCTGTCCGGAGCCAGCGACCGGGCGATCCAGAATAGGGTGTTGAGGTCGCGAAGTCCGCCCTTGCCGTCCTTGACGTTCGGCTCGACGCGATAGCGGACGGCGCCGGTCTTCTGCAGGCGCACGTCGCGCTCGGCCATCTTGGCGGCGATGAAGGGGCGCGGGTCGGCGCGGGCGACTTCGCTGCGGAACCGTTTCAGCAGGCTTTCGCCGAGGCCCGCATCCCCCGCCAGCACCCGCGCTTCCAGCAGGGTCGTGCGCACGGTCATGTCGTCGCGCGCCAGCGCCAGGGTCTCGCCGATGGAGCGGAAGGCCGAGCCGACCTTCAGCCCCAGATCCCACAGGACGTAATGGACGAACTCGACCACCGCCTGGGCGCGCGGACTGATCGCCTGTCCCGGCCGCAGGAACAGCAGGTCGAGGTCCGAAAAGGGCGCCAGCACCCCGCGCCCGTAGCCGCCGACGGCCAGCAAGGTCAGCCGCTCGTCCGGGGCCGGATGGGCCTGCTCGGTCGCGAACCGCCACAGGGTGGTGAGAAGGGCGTCGGCGGCCTCGGCGTAAAGGCGCGCCGCTTCGGCGCCGTCGGCGGCGCTTTCGGCGCGGCGGGCGGCGCGGGCGCGGTCGGCGTCGAAGCTTTCACGCAAGAGCGCCGTGACGGCGGCGCGCGGGTCCGGCGCCGAGGCGGCGTCGAGAACAGCGGACGGGAGCGGGGGCGAGGCGGTCACGGCGGCGAGCATAGCACCATTTCTCCCTTCCCCCTCGATGGGGGAAGGGCCGGGGATGGGGGTGCGGACGCGAGCTTGATGATAGGGCGCGGGAGACGCGTGGCGTCTCTGAAACTCAACCTCCACCCGCCTGCCAACACCCCACCCAACCCTCCCCCATCGAGGGGGAGGGCTTCCGCGCTTAACCCTTCGCCAAACCCTTCAGCCGGTACAGCGCCTCCAGCGCCTCGCGCGGGGTCAGGTCGTCGGGGTCGATGGCGGCGACGGCTTCGTCCAGCACGGACTTCACCGGCGGCGGGGGCGGTTCAGCCGCCGCGAACAGCGGCAGGTCGTCCAGCCGCGCGGTCGCCGCCTTCTCGTTTTCCAGCCGCTCCAGCACCGCGCGCGCGCGGCCGACGACCGCCGTCGGCACGCCCGCCAGCTTGGCCACCTGCACCCCGTAGGAGCGGTCCGCCGCCCCGGGCGCCGCCTCGTGCAGGAAGACCAGCTCGCCGTTCCACTCCTTGGCCTTCATCGACAGGTTGCAGACGTGGTCCAGCCGCTCCTCCAGCCGCGCCAGCTCATGATAGTGGGTGGCGAACAGGGTGCGCGCGCGGTTGGTCTCGTGCAGGGCCTCGGCCGTGGCCCAGGCGATGGCCAGGCCGTCGTAGGTGGCGGTGCCGCGCCCGATCTCGTCCAGCACGACGAAGCTGCGTTCCGTCGCCTGGGTCAGGATGGCGGCCGTCTCTACCATCTCCATCATGAAGGTGGAGCGGCCGCGCGCCAGATCGTCGCCCGCGCCGACTCTGGAGAACAGCCGGTCGACCACGCCCAGCTTCATCGACTGCGCCGGCACAAAGGCCCCGGCCTGGGCCAGCACCACCAACAGGGCGTTCTGGCGCAGGAAGGTCGACTTGCCCGCCATGTTCGGTCCGGTGACGATGGACAGGCGCGAGGCCCCGACGCCGTCGCCCGCCAGCTGGCAGTTGTTCGGGGTATAGGGCTGGCCTTGCGCCTTCACCGCCGCCTCGACCACCGGGTGGCGGCCCGCCTCGACGGCGAAGCACAGGCTGTCGTCGACGCTGGGGCGCACGGCCCCGACCTCTTCGGCCCATTCGGCCAGGGCGGCGTGGGCGTCCAGTTCGGCCAGGGCCTCGGCTGCGCCCTGCAGCGGTCCGGCCAGACGCGCCACCTCGCGGCGCCAGCCCTCGAAGGTCTCGGCCTCGATGGCCAGGGCGCGGTGCCCGGCCTGGCTGATCTTGGCGTCCAGCTCCGACAGTTCGACCGTGGTGAAGCGCACCTGATTGGCCAGGGTCTGGCGGTGGATGAAGGGGCTGTCCGGTCCCGCGCGCAACAGGGGTTCGGCCGCCTTGGCGCTGGTCTCTAGGAAGTAGCCGAGGACGGCGTTGTGGCGCACCTTGAAGGCGACGCCGCTGTCGGCGACCGCCTTGGCTTCCAGTTCGGCGATGATCTTGCGGCTGTCGTCGCGCAGGGTGCGGGCGGCGTCCAGTTCGGGCCGGTGGCCGGGGTTCACATAGCCGCCGTCGCGCGCCAGGTGCGGCGGCTCGTCCATCAGGCCGTCGGTCAGCTCGGCCAGAAGGTGCGACAGGTCGCCCTCAAGCGCCAGTCGGTCCAGGCAGGCGGTCACCCGCGCCGGCGGCCCGGCCAGCGGGTCGTTGGCGCAGGCGGCGAACAGGGCGCTGAGACCTTCAGCCGTCGTCAGGCCCGAGCGGATCGCCGCCAGATCGCGCGGTCCGCCGCGTCCCAGCGCCAGCCGCGAGGTCGCCCGCGCCACATCGGCCGAGGCGCGCAAAGACTCGCGCAGGTCGCGTCGCAGATCGCGCCGCTCCAGCAGCCACTCCACGGCGTCCAGCCCGGCGTTGATCGCCGCCGGATCGCGCAAGGGCCGCGAGATGCGTTCGGCCAGCGCCCGCGCCCCGCCCGAGGTCACGGTGCGGTCGATGGCGTGCAGCAGACTGCCGTCGCGCTCGCCCCTCTGGGTGCGGTCGATCTCTAAGCTGAGGCGCGTCGCCGGGTCGATAGCGAGAAAGCCGCTCTCGCCCGAGCGGCGCGGCGGGGTCAGGGCGGGAATCCTGCCCGCCTGCGTCGTCTCCAGATAGGCGGCGATCAGGCCCAGTGCGGAAACTTCCGCCTCTTCGAAGGCGCCGAAACCGTCCAGCGCCGAGACGCCGTAAAGCCGCTGCACCCGATCCTTCGCCCCGACCGGCTCGGCCAGGGCCTGGGGCATGGCCTGAACCACGCCGCCCGAGCCGTCCAGCGCGCCCTTCATCGTCTCGTCCGAGAACAGGCGATCGGGGACCAGCACCTCCGACGGCCGGAACGCCGCCAACGCCGCGCCCAGATCGTTGAGGTCGCAGGCGACCGAATCCACCACGCCCGCCGACAGTTCGACCACCGCCACGGCGGCCCTTCCTTTACGGATCGCCACGGCCGCCAGCCGGTTGGCGCCGCGCGCGTCCAGCAGCGTGTCCTCGGTCAGGGTGCCGGGCGTCACCACCCGCACGATGTCGCGGTGGACCACGGCCTTGGAGCCGCGCTTCTTGGCCTCGGCCGGGTCTTCCAGCTGTTCGCAGACGGCGACCTTGAAGCCCTGGCGGATCAGCCGCGCCAGATAGCCGTCCATGGCGTGGACGGGCACCCCGGCCATGGGGATGTCCTCGCCCTGGTGCTTGCCGCGTTTGGTCAGGGCGATGCCCAGCGCCGCCGCCGCCTTCTGCGCGTCCTCGAAGAACAGTTCGTAGAAGTCGCCCATACGGAAGAACAGCATGGCTTCGGGCTGTGTAGCCTTGACCGACAGGTATTGGGCCATGACCGGCGTGGTGCCAGCGTCGGGCTTGAGGTCGGTTTTCGGCGGGTGGGAAAGCGGCGCGTTCATCTGACCCGCAGGGTGGCGGATCGGGACGGCGGCCTCAAGCGCGGGCGGCGCCGCTCATGCACAGGGGCGCGGTTTCCCGCGCCCGGCCTGTGGATAGGCGTAAATTTCAGGCCGCGTGAACCAGGCGCAGGCGGGGGCGCGAGGCCAGGGCGGCGGGCGTCTCGTCCAGGGCCAGGGCGTCCCAGTCGATGTCGGGCGTCGGCGCGTGGGAGGCGGCGATGATGGCGCGCAGCTCGGCCGAGGAGGCCACGCTGGCGATGACCGAAGCCACCCCCGGCAGGGTCAGCACATAGGCCAGGGCGGCCTGCATCGGATCGACGCGCGCCTCGGCCAGGCGGCGGCGCGTGCGCGACAGGGCCATGCCGTGGGCGGCCAGCTCCGGCGGCAGGCTCTCGCGGTTGGCGAACAGCAACCCTTGCGCAAAGACCGAGGCCAGATGCACCTCGATGCCCTGCCCGGCCAGATCGGCGATGACGCCGGCACGCGCCGCGCGCTGGTCCAGGATGTTGCAGGTCAGCTGCACCACGTCGGGCTGGAAGCGGCGCGCCAGCAGGCCGGGACCGTCCTCGACCGTGGCGATGAAGCCGACCTTGCGGAAGACGCCGCGCGCCTTGAGCGCCTGCAGCCGATCCCACAGGGCGCGGCCCTCGGCCCCCGCCAGATCAGCGGCGTTCTGCACCAGGACGGCGTCGCCGCGCGGCAGGCCCATGCGCTCCAGCGAGCGGCGGGCGCGCGCCTCGACCCGGTCCAGGCCATCGGCCAGGGGCACGGTGCGCACGGTGACGCGGAAGGGCGAGGGGAAGGGCCAGGCCTGGCCCAGCATGCGCTCGACGTCGCCCTCGGGCTGGGTGGCGACCAGGCCGATCCCGGAGTCTCCGGCGGTCTGCAGCAGATGGCGCATGGCCTCCTCCCGCTGGCCGGGCGGCAGCGGGCGAGACCGTTCAGGCTCGGTCGCCACGGCGATGGCGAGCCTGTCGGCCGGAGAGGGCGGGACGGCGAATCTCACGACGCCGATCATCCGCGCGAAAGCTTAAGGGAGATTGACCGAAATCAATGCAAGCAGCGAACGGCGCCTAATCGGCGTCCGGCTGGCGGTCCGGATGGGCGGCGAGAAAGTCGGGATGGAGCTCGGCCCGGGCCTCGATTTCCAGCAGGCGCGGAAAGCCCGCCAGGTCGACGTGGAACCGGCGCGCGGAATAGAGCTGCGGGATCAGGTAGCAGTCGGCCAGGGTCGGCCGGTCGCCGAAACACCAGCCGTCGCCATGGCGCACCACCAGGGCCTCCAGGGCCTTGAAGCCGTCGACGATCCAGCGCGCCGCCCAGGCGTCGAGCCCGGCCTGATCGGCGCCCAGGGCGCGCACCGCCTTCAGGACCCGCAGATTGTTCAGCGGGTGAATGTCGCAGCCGACCACCGCCGCCATGGCCCGCACCTGGGCGCGCCCCGCCGCGTCGGGCGGCAAGAGGGCCGGCTCGGGATGGGTCTCCTCCAGCCACTCCAGGATGGCCGGGCTCTGGGTCAGGACCAGGCCGTCGCCGGTCTCCAGCGCCGGGACCAGGCCCTGCGGGTTGAGCCTGAGATAGGCTTCGGCGCCTTGCGCCTCCGTGCGCAGGTCCAGCGGCGCCGTCTCATAGGCCAGGCCCTTGAGGTTGAGGGCGATGCGGGTGCGGTAGCTCGTGCCCGAGCGCCAGTAGCCGTGCAGGATCATGCCGTCACCGTGAAGCGCAGCGGCGGCAGGCCTGCGATCGTCGCCTCGACCCGGTCGCCGGGCGTGAGCGGGCCGACGCCCTCGGGCGTGCCGGTGAAGATCAGGTCGCCGGGCTTGAGGGTCCACAGGTCGGCGGCCTTGGCCAGGACGCCCTCGACGTCCCAGATCATGTCCGACAGCCGGCCCGACTGGCGAACCTCGCCGTTGACCGTCAACTTGATGGCGGCGTCTGGCGCGGGCGCGGTCAGGCTCAGGGCGCCGCAGGGGGCCGACTGGTCGAACGCCTTGCCCGCCTCCCACGGCCGCCCTTTGGCTTTCGCCTCGGCTTGCAGGTCGCGCCGCGTCAGATCGACGCCTACGGCCCAGCCGACGGGCCGCGCGTCCGGGCCCAGGGCCACGACCAGTTCGACTTCGTAGTGCAGGTTCGCCGTCGCGGGCGGATAGGCCGGATCGGCCCCGTCCGTAACCAGGCCGTCGGCGGGCTTGGAGAAGAAGAAGGGCGCGGGCTTGTCCGGATCGGCGCCCATTTCGCGGGCGTGGGCGGCGTAGTTCTGGCCCACGCACAGCACGCGCCGCACCGGCAGGCGCCGGACGTCGCCGTCGATCGGCAGGGAAGGCGTCGGGGCGGGCGGGAACAGCCATTCGGTCATGACGACTGTTCTAGGGCCAGGCCCTCGCCCGCGCCAGAGGTCGCGGGCTCACGCTCGGCGTCACAGGAACCTTGATCGTCGGTGTGGCGTTCCGGGCTGGGCTTCTCTATTTAATCGTCAAGCTTACACAAGGAGCGGAGCGCGCATCATGGCCACGTCCAAGGCTCGGGAAGACATCAAGAACGACCTCAAGACCCTCAAGGAGGACCTGAAGGCCGGCGCCCGCGAGGAAACCCAGCGCCTGAAGGAAAAGGCCTCGGAGGCCGAAGCCCGCCTGCGCGAGCAGGGCGAGGAGCTGCGCGAGAAGGCCCGCGGCTATTACGACAGCGCCCGCCTGCGCGGCCGCGACTATTACGACGACGCCGCCGAACGGTTCGACGAGGCCCATCGCTACGTCGTCGAACGGGTGCAGGAGCGCCCGATCCAGTCCACCGCCATCGCCCTGGGCGTCGGCGTGGTGCTCGGCCTGCTGCTCGCCGGTCGTCGCCGCTGATGCTGGGGCGGGGGCTCATCAACCGCGCGGTGGCGACCTTCATCGCCGCCGGCGCGGGCTTCGTGGCCATGGTCGCCTTGGGGGCCACGGTCTATTACCTGCTGCTGCTGGTCGTGCCGCCGGTGATCGGGGCGGCCCTGACCGCCCTGCTGTTCGCCCTGGTCGCGGCCGTCGTCGCCCTGGTCTTCGTGCGCCGCGCGCACGGCGGCGAGGAGGAAGAGGAGCCGGAAGGCCTGGCCGAGCGGGCCCTGCACCTGTTCCAGCAGCGCCCGCTCCTGGGCGCCGCAGCGGCCCTGGCGGGGGGCTTCATCTTCCTGCGCAATCCGGCCCTGGCCACCATGGTGGCGGCGGCCTTCACCGAGAAGAGCCGCGTCCGCCGTCGTCGCTAAACGAGGGTTCCGGCGGAACGGTCAAGTCTCCGAGACGTTTGTTCCGGCAAGCGGCGTTGTCGACGGGAGGGGTCGAAAGCCCGCTCCCGTCAACGATTATCGGAGGGTTCGCCTATGCTTCGCTGGGCCATCATCTTCTTCATCATCGCCCTGGTCGCGGCCGTCCTCGGCTTCGGCGGCATCTCGGGCATGTCGTTCGAGATCGCCAAATTCATCGCCATCATCGCCGTCATCCTCTTCGTCATCTCCCTGCTGATCGGCGGGCTGAGGGGACGGGGCGGACCGCGCATCTAGGGCTCGCTTGAACCCCAGGAACCCAGGGCCGCGACCTCGGCGTCGCGGCCCTTTTTCGTGTCCGAATGAGCGGAAACGCAATCAGGGCGCCTCAGCCCTGCGGCGCGGCAGACGCCAGATCTGGTGGTCGGCGAAGCCCCGCCCGTCCCAGGCTACGGCCGAGACCGTCACCGCCTCGACGTCCCACTCGATGCGGTTGAAACTGGGCGGCGCCCCGCGCTCGCGGTGCGACAGCGTCCCGCAGCCGACCGCATAGGAACAGTGGTCGGCCAGGCGGATGGGCAGGGCGAAGGGCACATGGACATGGCCGCTGACCACCAGGTCGACCCCGGCCTCGGCGAAGATGCGGGCGGCGGCCTCGCCGCGCTTGACCGCGCCGGTCATGGGGGCGCCGATCATCTCGATCAAAGGATGGTGGCAGGCCAGGACGCGCAGCGCTCCGGCGGGCGCCCGGCGCAGGGCCTCGGCCGCCCGGCGCGTCTGGTCGAGATCGATCACGCCCTTGGACCAGTTGGGCCGCGCCTGCCAGCCGCGCGCCGTGGTCACGCCGCGCACCATCAGGGCGTCGTGGCGGAACTCGTGGTCGTGGGCCGGATGACCCGTCGCCCGTTCGAAGGCGCGCCAGGGCCAGAACAGCCGCGCCGCCACGTCCCAATAGGGCACGTCGTGGTTGCCCACGGTGACGAAGACCGGCGCGGGCAGGGCCTCAAGCCAGGCGGCGGCGGCGGCGAACTCGGCGGGCAGGCCGCGCTGGGTGATGTCGCCGGTGACCAGGATCAGGTCGGCCCCGGCGCCCCGGGCGTAGTCCAGCGCCGCCGCCGTCGCGTGAACATGCTCGCAGCCGAAATGCACGTCCGAGAACTGTAGGACCCGCCCCACTAGAGACTGTCCGCCCCCGCCTGAAGCCGGGGCGCCAGGGCGGTGAAGGCGCGCGGCCGAAAGGTCACCGTCGCCTCGCGGCCCAGCAGCATGGGCTCGCCGTCGATCACCGCCGGAATGCGCAGCCGCGCCTCCACGGCGATGCGGCGCGCCGGCCGGGTCGTCACCGTCGGATCGTGGCGCCAGTCGTCGAACAGGGCGTGGGCCGCCAGGCGGAAGGCCTGGACCGCGTCCGTGGTGTTCATGGCCGCCGCCTCCAGCCCGGTCGGCGCCGCCATGGCCTTGGAGATCAGCGGGCTGATCAGCACCAGGGCCTCGGCCTTTTCGCGGGGGGCGTCGTCCAGGCTGTAGCGCACCCGGCCGGTGAAGGCCTGCTTGAGCGCGCGCCGGGCATGGGTCCAGGCCGTCCTCAGCTTGCCCTCGCGAATGGCCTCGCGCGCCGGCGCCCACAAGGCGGGCGAACCCAGGATGGCGGCGCAATAGAAGGCCTCGCCCTCGACCTCCCCACCGGCGACCGGCTGGGGCGTCCCTTCTTCCAGCGCCAGCCGCAGGGCCGCCTTCCAGTCCGCCGTGCCGTACAGCGCCTTGGGCAGCATGTTCATGGTGCCGCCGGGCAGGGGGGCGATCAGCGGCCCCTCGGCCCCCGCCCGGGCGGCGACCGAGCGCGCCGTGCCGTCCCCCGCCAGGACGAAGAGGGCGTCCGGCCGCGCCGCCAGGGCCTCGCCGATCTGCTCGGGGATGCGCGGCCCCTCCAGCACCACCACCTCGGCCTCGCACGGATAGACCGCCAGGATGGCCGCCGCCTCGTCGGCCGCCTGGGCGCCGACCCCGCCCGACAGCGGATTGACCAGGATGATCACCCGTTCCAGCCGGGCCTCGCGGGTCAGGGCGCGCGTGGGCTCGACGGCGTCATGGTCCTGAGGCGGAGAACCCGGGGCGTCGGGGGCGTCGATCATGGGCGGCGAACGCCTGCGCGCGCGGCCAGTTCCTTCCACGGCGACGCTTGAAAAATATTGTGAAGCTGCCGGCCTTCGCCCCGGAACCGCCGCCTTCCGCTGGCGTTATCGAATTTCAGGGGAGCCTTAGGGATGAAGGACAGATCCATGAACAAGGCGATCATCGCCATCGCCGGCGCCGGACTTCTGGTGACCGCCTGCGCCAGCGACCCGTATTACGGCGGCACGAACGAGACCGTGCGCCAAGGCGCCATCGGCGCCGGCATCGGCGCGGTGGCCGGCGCCATCATCGGCAACAACGTCGGCGGCGGCAACGCGGCCACCGGCGCGGCCATCGGCGCCCTGGCGGGCGGCGCAGCCGGAGCCATCCGCGGCTCCCAGCAAGACCGTCGCAACCAACAGCGCTATCGCGACAGCCAAGGCCGCTACTACTACTGCTACGACAACCGCCAGACCGAGTGCTACTGGGAGAACGGCCAGCGCCGCTACTGATCCCGATCCGCTCCGCGCCCGACGACGTTCGGGACGGTCTGAAGGGCGGCCCGCCGACGCGGGCCGCCCTTTTTGCTGGAGAAAGGAGCGCGCCCGCTGCGGCGCGCCGTCGCGGGCGCTTGGCCCGGCGCGGCATCGCCGTCTAAGGTCGCCGACCTCTCGTCGTCTGCGTGGCGCCCGTCCTTGCACCATCTCTACCGCCTCCTGTCCCAACTGACCCCGGCGCTGCTATCCGCGGCCCTGCTTGTGGTTGGCGCACCCGCCGCGGCCGCCCCCTCGCCGACGACCGCGCCGTCCCTGGCCGAGGCCCTGGCCGCCGGCGCCGCGCCCCCTGCGGCCGGGCCGCGCCGCACCGAGCGGATCGAGGCCGAGCTGGTCCCCATGAGCGCCTGGGCCGCGCCCGGCTCGACCGCCGTGGTGGCGGTGCGCCAGAAGATCCAGCCCGGCTGGCACACCTATTGGCGCAATCCCGGCGATTCCGGCGGCCCGACCACCCTGGACTGGACCCTGCCCGCCGGAGTTGTGGCGGGCGACATCGTCTGGCCCCTGCCCGAGCGGCAGCGGCTGCAGAGCCTGATGAACTACGGCTACAGCGACGCCGTCTTCCTGCCCGTGCCGATCGAGGTGCCCGCCTCGACCCGCCCCGGCCAGACCCTGCGGCTGACGGCCGAGGCTCTGTTCATGGTCTGCAGCGACCAGATGTGCGTGCCCGATGAGCTGACGCTTAGCCTCGACCTCAAGGTTCAGGACGGCGCCGCCCCGCTCGATCCCCGCTACGGCACGGCGATCCAGGCCGTGGTCCAGGCCGCGCCGCGCCCCGCCGGGATCCAGGCGCGCGTCGCCCTCGCCGACGACCGCCTGAGCCTGACCGCCGGCGGCGGCCCCTTGGCGGGCGCGACGCCAAAATGGGCCTATTTCTTCCCCTTCGAGGGCGGAGTGATCGACCACGCCGCGCTCCAGACCGGCGAACGCGGGCCGCAGGGCGTCAGCCTGTCGATCCCGGCCGGGCGCGGCCTCCAGGCCAAGGGGCTGGCCGGGCCGGTCGGCGGCGTCCTGGCCACCGACCTAGGCGCCTGGGAGATCGTCGCCGAACCCGGCCCCGCCCTCATCGGCACGTCGGGTCAGGGCACGCTCGGCGACGGCGAGGCGGCAGGGAGGGCGGTCTCGACGGGCGGCGCGGGCTTCGTCCAGGCCGCCCTGTTCGCCCTGCTCGGCGGGCTGATCCTCAACCTCATGCCCTGCGTCTTCCCCATCCTGGCGATGAAGGCGGCGGCGCTGAGCCGCTCGGCGCATCATCCGGGCGAGGCGCGGCGCGACGGCCTGGCCTTCCTGGCCGGGGTGCTGGCGACCTTCCTGGTCCTGGCCGGCGCCCTGCTGGCCCTGCGCGCGGGCGGCCAGGCCATTGGCTGGGGCTTCCAGCTGCAGTCCCCGGCCGTGACGGCGGCCCTGGCCCTGCTGATGCTGGCCGTGGCGCTGAACCTGTCGGGCGTCTTCCACATCGGCGCGGGCCTGCAGGGCGCGGGCTCCGGCCCTCTGGCGCGCCTGCCCGGCGCGGCGGGCGCCTTCTTCACCGGGGTGCTGGCCGTGGTGGTGGCGGCGCCCTGCACGGCGCCCTTCATGGCCCTGGCGCTGGGCGCGGCCCTGGTCATGCCCTGGCCGATGGCGCTGGCGGTCTTCCTCATGCTGGGGCTGGGCCTGGCCCTGCCCTATGTGCTGATCAGCCTGAGCCCGCGCCTGCTGGCCCGCCTGCCGCGCCCCGGCCCATGGATGGAGACCCTGCGCAACCTGCTGGCCTTCCCCATGTACGGCGCCGCCCTGTGGCTGGCCTGGGTCTACGGCCGCCAGACCGCCGACGCCCTCGCCCTGTTGTTCGGCGCCGGCCTGACGCTGGCCCTGGCCCTGTGGCTCTATGGCCGTTCGCAAGCCGCGCCGGGACGAGGCCGCCCGGCCGCCGTCGCCGCCGCCCTGTCCCTGATCGCGGCCCTCGGCCTCGGCGTCCTGGCCGGACGCGCCGCGCCGGCTTCGGGCCAGGACGACGCCGCCGCGACGCACCTGGCGTCGCAGCCCTGGTCGGAACAGGCCGTGCGGGCGGCCCTGGCCGAGGGGCGGCCGGTGCTGGTCAACTTCACCGCCGACTGGTGCGTGACCTGCAAGATCAACGAGGGCGCGGCCCTGTCCTCGCGCCGCACGGCCGAGGCCATGGCGCGGACCAACGCCCTCTATCTGGTCGGCGACTGGACCCGCCGCGACGACGCCATCACCGCTGAACTGCAGCGCCACGGCCGCTCGGGCGTGCCGCTCTACCTCGTCTATGCACCGGGCCGGGCCGAGCCCCGCGTCCTGCCCCAGCTGCTGACCGAAGGCGTCGTCGTCGACGCCCTGAACGACGCCGCCCGCTGAGTTTCACCTGAAGGAGACCGCCCCATGTTCCGCGTGCTGACCGTCGCGGCCGCCGCCGCCCTCGTCCTGGCCGCCTGCCAGCAACAGCCCGCCGCCGCGCCCGACCAAGCCCCGGCCACCGCCGTGGTGATCGCCGCCGTCGCCGGCCCCGGCGACATGGCCCCGGCCTTCACCCTGGTCGACGCCGAGGGGGTCCCGCGCTCTCTGGCCGACTTCAAGGGCAAGACGGTGGTGCTGGAGTGGACCAACGAGGGCTGCCCCTATGTGAAGAAACACTACACCGGCGCCATGCAGGCCCTGCAGCGCGAGGCGACGGCCGACGGCGTGGTTTGGCTGACCATCATCTCCTCGGCCCCGGGCACGCAAGGCTTCGTCGAGGGCGAGGAGGCGAAGGCCTGGCAGGCCAAGCACAAGGCCGCCTTCACCCATCTGCTGCTCGACCCGACCGGCGAGGTGGGCAAGCGCTACGACGCCAAGACCACGCCCGACATGCGGATCATCGACCCCGAGGGCCGGCTGATCTACGTCGGCGGCATCGACGACAAGCCGACCAACAAGGTCGAGGACCTGCAAGGGGCGAACAACTTCGTCCGCGCCGCCCTGGCCGACGCCAAAGCCGGTCGTCCCGTCCAGACCGCCTTCGCCCAGCCCTACGGCTGTTCGATCAAATACCCGGAGACGGTGGAGGGCTGAGCCTCAAAGCCCTCCCCCTCGATGGGGGAGGGTTGGGCGGGGGTGTGGGCAGGCGGTTTCCGTTGAGGCGCGGGCGACGCAGGCGTCTCTGGCGCCCACCTTCAAACCTAGCGCGTTCACCCCCATCCCCCGCCCTTCCCCCCATCGAGGGGGAAGGGAGACCAGCACGGGCCTCAAGCAGCGCGAGCGCGATAGGCCCAGAAAAGAACGCTACGCCGCCGGGCGAGGCGGCGAGGTGATGACCTCGACGTTGTCGTTGAGCAGATAGGCCAGCTCGTCCAGGGCGAGCTTGCGCTCGGCGGCGTCGGGGGCGGCCTCCAGCGCGGCGATCTTGACCGGGATGTCCTCGGAAATGCCGCGCAGGATGCATTTCAGGTCGTTGTCCGTCCCCCGCTCCTTGAGCGCCAGATGGCCCTGCAGGTCGCGCCGGGCCAGGTCGGCCGCCTGATCCTTGAAGGCGCCGAAGGCCGCCCCGGCGAAGAAGCCCGCCCGGTCCGCCTCGCCCGAGGCGATCCAGCCGTCGACCACCGCCTTCAACGCGCCCGAGCGGGCCGCCAGGTCGGCGAACAGGGGCTCGTGCGCCACCGAGACCGGGGCGGCCGGGTCCATGGGCGGCTGGGCGGCGGCTTCGGCCACGGCGGGGTCGGCCAGCATCAGGGCGACGGCGAGGGCGAGGGCGCAGGACATGGCGGGCCTTTCACGATCGGCCGGGACGGCCGGACTTCCTGCCTTGGAAATCCTTGTTGACCCGGTCCTGGATTGAACTCTTGTCGGCCTGAGCCGTAAACGAGAGCTTGCAAGCGTCGTACCAAGACGCAGTGGGGGAGCCGTCGATGCCGCACGCCGCCTGGACCGAACTGGAAGCCGCCGCCCGCCGGGACGCCGACGCCCGCATCGTCGATCAGTTCGCGGCCGACCCCGGCCGGCTGGCGCGGATGACGGTCGAGGCCGCGGGCCTGCGCCTGGACCTGTCCAAGCAGAGCTGGACGAAGGCCGGGTTCGAGGCCGCCCTGGCCCTGGCCCGCGCCTGCGACGTCGAGGGCCGCCGCGCGGCCCTGTTCGGCGGCGAGGCCGTCAACCTGACCGAGGGGCGGGCGGTGCTGCATCCGGCCCTGCGCGCCCCCGCCGGCGCCGCCTTCCGCGCCCTGGGCGAGCCGGTCTCGGCCGAGGTCGAGGCCGTGCGCGCCGAGATGCGGGCCTACGCCGAGGCCGTGCGGTCCGGAAACGAGACAGGGGCCACGGGCCGCCCGTTCCAGGCGGTGGTCCATGTCGGCATCGGCGGCTCGGACCTAGGGCCGCGCCTGATCTGGGACGCCCTGCGCCCGCTCGATCCCGAAATCGACCTGCGCTTCGTCGCCAACATCGACCCGCGCGACATGGCGGAAGCCCTGACCGGGCTGGACCCCGAGACCACGCTGGTCGTGGTCGTGTCCAAGACCTTCACCACCCAGGAGACCCTGGCCAACGCCGAGGCGGCCAAGGCCTGGCTGGCCGCCGCCCTGCCCGCCGAGGGGATGGCCCGGCACTTCATCGGCGTCACCGCCGCGCCCGAGAAGGCGGCCGGCTTCGGCTGCGGCCGGACCTTCGCCTTCCGGGACTGGGTCGGCGGGCGCTACTCCCTGTGGTCGGCGGTCAGCCTGTCCTGCGTCATCGGCCTGGGCTGGGACGCCTTCCAGGGCTTCCTCGACGGCGCCGCCGAAATGGACCGCCACTTCCTCGAGGCGTCGCTGGAGACGAACGCGCCCGTGCTGCTGGCCCTGGCCCAGATCTACAACGTCGACGGCCTGCGCCGCCCGGCGCGCACCGTCGCCCCCTACGCCCACGCCCTGCGCCGCCTGCCGGCCTTCCTGCAGCAGCTGGAGATGGAGTCGAACGGCAAGCGGGTGCGCCGCGACGGCTCGCCCGTCGGCCGTCCGACCTGCCCCGTCGTCTTCGGCGAGCCCGGCACCAACGGCCAACACGCCTTCTTCCAGCAGATCCACCAGGGCCCGCAGGTCGTTCCGGCCGAGTTCGTCATCGTCGCCTCGACCGACGGAGAGACTTCGGAAAGCCCCCTGTGGGCCAACGCCCTGGCCCAGGCCCAGGCCCTGATGCTGGGCAAGAGCGAGATCCAGGCCCGCGCCGAACTGATCGCCTCCGGCGCGTCCGAAGACGAGGCCGACCGCCTGGCCCCGCACAAGACCTTCCCCGGCGACCGCCCCTCTACGGCCATCGTCCTGGACGCCCTGACGCCCCAGGCCCTGGGCGCCTTGATCGCCCTCTACGAACACAAAACCTTCGTCGAAGGGGTGCTATGGGACATCAACAGCTTCGATCAATGGGGGGTCGAATTGGGCAAGGCCCTGGCGAAGTCCATCCTCAGGGACGTCGCGGCCAGGGCTCCCGCGCCCGACCTCGACCCGTCGACCGCGGCCCTCCTGCAAAGGCTGATCCGATGACCGTAATCGCTCCCGCCTGGCAGCGGCTCGAGGGCCTGGCCCTGCTGGCCGTCGCCGCCCTGGCCTACGCCCGGACCGAACAGAGCTGGCTGCTGTTCGCCGTCCTCTTCCTGGCGCCGGACCTGTCCTTCGCCGGCTATCTGGCCGGGCCGCGCGTCGGGGCCTGGGCCTACAACCTGGCCCACAGCCTGATCGGCCCCTTGGCGCTGGTCGCGGCCGGCCTGCTGACCGCCGCCCCCTTGGCGACCGCCCTGGCCCTGATCTGGCTGGCCCACGTGGGTTTCGACCGCGCGCTCGGCTATGGACTGAAGTCCCCGAAGGGTTCGGGATCACCCATCTGGGCCGGATCGGCAAGGCGCGCGCGACGGCCGCCTGAGCCCACGAAAAAAGGCCCGGCCGGGCGGCCGAGCCTTCTTTCCTTCAGACGATCCGCCTACCAGCGGCGATCGTAGCGATAGTCGCGGTCGCGGCGGTTCTGATAGCTGCGCCACTCGCCGTGGTTCCGCCAGTAGCGGCCGTCGCGATAGTAGCGGCCGTCGTTGCGGTAGTAGCCGTCACGGCTGTTGATGCCGTGGTCGCGCTCCCAGTGGCCCCGGTTCCGATAGCAGCGGCCGCCGCGGTAATAGTCGCAGTTGGCCCGATCGCTATCCGAGGAGGCCACGCCCAGAGCCGCGCCCGCCAGGGCGCCCCCGGCGATGTAGCGGCCATCGCCCTGGCCGATCAGGGCCCCGGCGACGCCGCCGACCACGGCGCCGAGCACGGCGTCACGGCCGGTGTTGTCGCGATCGCGGTCGCGATAGGACTGGGCGGCGGCGGGAGTGGTCGCCAGCATCGTGAGAGCGATCGCGCCGACGCCGATCTTGGACATGGTCTTCATGGCGGGCTCCTTTCGAAAGCCGGTTGATCCGTCCTGTCCCTTGTAGCGACGCCTGTCTGAACGTCCCCGGGGAGGTCCGTTCATCTGCGCTTCATGTTGCAGCCTGCTTTCCGGGGCTCAGGCCTTGACGCCCCTCGCCCCCCTGCCTAACTCCCCGGTCGTTAGCACTCGGGGAGGGCGACTGCCAAAGTCGTGGGCTCCGAGGGCTGAAATCAACATCCTAACGGGAGTTACTCAGATGGCGTTTCGTCCGCTCGGCGACCGCGTGCTGGTCAAGCGCGTTGAAGAAGAATCCAAGACCAAGGGTGGGATCATCATCCCCGACACGGCCAAGGAAAAGCCGCAGGAAGGCGAAGTCGTCGCCGTGGGCCCCGGCGTCCGTGACGAAGACGGCAAGCACGTCGCCCTGGAACTGAAGGCCGGCGACCGCATCCTGTTCGGCAAGTGGTCGGGCACCGAGGTCAAGATCGACGGTGAAGACCTGATCATCATGAAGGAATCCGACGTCCTGGGCGTGCTGTCGTAAGACTGACCTCAGGTTTCCGGTTTTCTACGTAAAAACATCTAGATAGGAGCAGCCCGCATGGCCGCTAAAATCGTAAAGTTCAACACCGACGCCCGCGACAAGATGCTGAAGGGCGTCAACGTCCTGGCTGACGCCGTCAAGGTGACCCTGGGTCCCAAGGGCCGCAACGTCGTGATCCAGAAGTCCTTCGGCGCCCCGCGCTCGACCAAGGACGGCGTCTCGGTGGCCAAGGAAATCGAGCTGGAAGACGCCTTCGAGAACATGGGCGCCCAGATGATCCGCGAAGTCGCATCCAAGGCGAACGACAAGGCGGGCGACGGCACCACCACCGCCACCGTCCTGGCCCAGGCCATCGTCCAGGAAGGCCTGAAGGCCGTGGCCGCCGGCATGAACCCGATGGATCTGAAGCGCGGCATCGACAAGGCCGTCGACGCGGTGCTGGAAGAGGTCAAGTCGATCTCCAAGCCGGTCTCCAACAACTCGGAAATCGCCCAGGTCGGCACCATCTCGGCCAACGGCGACGCTGAAATCGGCGGCCTGATCGCCGAAGCCATGGCCAAGGTCGGCAACGAAGGCGTCATCACCGTCGAGGAAGCCAAGACCGCCGAAACCACCGTCGACATCGTCGAGGGCATGCAGTTCGACCGCGGCTACCTGTCGCCCTACTTCATCACCAACCCGGACAAGATGGAGGCCGTCCTCGAGGAGCCGCTCATCCTGCTCCACGAGAAGAAGCTGACCTCGCTGCAGCCGATGCTGCCGGTGCTGGAAGCCGTGGTTCAGTCGGGCCGCCCCCTGCTGATCATCGCCGAGGACATCGAAGGCGAAGCCCTGGCCACCCTGGTGGTCAACAAGCTGCGCGGCGGCCTGCGCGTCGCCGCCGTCAAGGCTCCGGGCTTCGGCGACCGCCGCAAGGCCATGCTGGAAGACATCGCCATCCTGACGGGCGGCCAGGTCATCTCGGAAGACCTCGGCATCAAGCTTGAGACGGTCACGCTCGACATGCTCGGCAAGGCCAAGAAGGTCCAGATCACCAAGGACGACACCACCATCGTCGAAGGCGCTGGCGAGAAGGACGGCATCGAAGCCCGCGTCGGCCAGATCAAGCGTCAGATCGAGGACACCACCTCGGACTACGACCGCGAGAAGCTGCAAGAGCGTCTGGCCAAGCTGGCCGGCGGCGTCGCCGTCCTGCGCGTCGGCGGCTCGACCGAGGTCGAGGTCAAGGAGAAGAAGGACCGCGTCGACGACGCCCTGAACGCGACCCGCGCGGCCGCCGACGAAGGCATCGTCCCGGGCGGCGGCGTGGCCCTGCTGAAGGCCTCCAAGGTGCTGGCCGACCTGAAGGTCGACAACGCCGACCAGACCGCCGGCGTCAACATCGTCCGCCGCGCCCTGCAGGCTCCGATCCGTCAGATCTCGGAGAACTCGGGCGTCGAAGGCTCGATCGTGGTCGGCAAGGTGCTGGAGTCGGACAAGGCCAACTTCGGCTTCAACGCCCAGACCGAAGAGTACGGCGACCTGGTGGAGATGGGCGTCATCGACCCGGCCAAGGTCGTGCGCTCGGCCCTGGCCTCGGCCGGCTCGGTCGCGGGCATCATGATCACGACCGAAGCCGCCATCGCCGACGCGCCCAAGAAGGCCTCGGCCGGCGCCCCCGACATGGGCGGTATGGGCGGCATGGGCGGCATGGACTTCTAAGTCCACGCTGACCAACGCTGAGACCACGGAAGGGCGGGATCGAAAGGTCCCGCCCTTTCTTTTTTCCTTCTCCCCTTGCGGGAGAAGGTGGCGGCCGAAGGCTGACGGATGAGGGGTATCTCCACAGTGGATGAAGGCGACTTGGTCAAATGGCGGCGCAACCCCTCATCCGACCTCGCTCCGCTCGGCCACCTTCTCCCGCAAGGGGAGAAGGATCAGGAGCCCGTCTCCCCCACCTCGCGCCCGGCCAGCCGCGCCCCTTCGCCCACCGCCGGGTCGGACCTCGCCGTTCCCAGAATCCAGTCGCGGAAGCGGGCGATCTTGGGGGTCAGGCGGCGGCCGGGCGGGTAGCAGAGCCAATAACCCTCGGCCAGGGCCACCGTCGCCTCGAACGGCCGCACCAGCAGGCCGCGCTCGATCTCGCGGCCGTAGAGGATGGGCGAGCCCAGGGCCACGCCCTGGTCGCCCAGCGCCGCCGCCACCTCCATCGCCTGGTTGTCGGCGGTCAGGCGCGGCGGCGGGGCGGCGTCGGCGGGCGCCACCCCGGCGGCCGCGAACCAGGCGGCCCATTCCCCCGGATCGCCCACCAGGGGGGCGCGCTTCAGGTCGGCGATCGTCTTCAGCTCCAGCCGGTCGCGCAGGGCCGGGGTGCAGACCGGGGTGAAGACGGCGGGCATCAGGAAGCGGCTCTCCAGGCCCGGCCAGCGGCCCGAGCCGAAGCGCAGCCCCACGTCCAGTCCGTCGGCCCCCAGGCTGGACAGGGCGGCGCTGGTGTCGACCCGCACAGCCAGGTCGGGATTGGCCAACTGGAACGCCCCCAGCCGCGGCGCCAGCCACTGGGTCGCCAGAGTCTGCAGGGTGGTGATGGCCAGCACCCCCTGGTCGGCCTCGACCACCTCGGCCACCGCCCGGCGCAGCAGGGTCATGGCCTCGGTCGCCGCCGTGGCCAGGCGCTCGCCCTCGGGCGTCAGGGCCACCTGCCGCGTACCGCGCGTGAACAGGGAGCGCTCCAGCCGCTGCTCCAGGTCGCGGATGCGCCAGCTGACCGCCGCCTGGCTCATGCCCAGGGCCTCGGCCGCGCGGGTGAAGCTGAGCAGGCGCGCCGCCGCCTCGAACACGCGCAGCGCGTCCACCGGGATGCGAGAGAGAATGTCAGACATAAGCCTGCCTTATGAATGAGCGCTGTTGTCTCGTTTGTGAACGCGGCCCCTGCGCGCCATCCTAACACTATCAGAAAGGAGGCCAAATGATGGAAGACATTCACCGCACTCATAAGGAACCCGCGTGGGGCTGGATCGGGGCCCTGATCGACGCCCGCCGCCTGGCGCGCCGCGAGACCGGCGTCGCCCGCCTCGGGGCCCGCCCCTGCCCGACGCCCCCGCGCCGGGCGGCCTGCTGACGGCCGCCGTCCCGCCGGGCGCGACCCCAAGCGCGACCCAAGAGCGCGACAAGGCGTCGCGCCTGGCGTCCTTCCGTCGGCGGAGCGGTTGCCCGGCGCGGGCGACGCCCCCCATAAGGGCGCCTCATCGTCACAGAGGGGGCCCTGATCGATGCGCCGCAACACCCGTATTCCGTCCTTCGCCGCCGCCGCGCTGATCGCCGCCGCCGGCCTCAGCGTCGCCGTTCCGGCCGAGGCCCAATCGCGCCGCGCCGCGCCCGCCGCCGAGCGTTCTGACTGGCCCGCCCGCGCGGCGCCGGCCCAGACGCGCGCCACAGCCTTCGCCGCCGTGGCCGCAGCGCCGTCCGGCGCCCTGGTCCTGCCGCTGTCGTCGGAGGCCGAGCTGGCCACGCGCGGCGCCGCCCTGGACGCCGGGACGCGCCAGGCGATCGCCTCGGCCCTGACCGCCGCCCGCTTCGACTACAAGCCGCGCCAGACGCTGAGCCTGCACGGCGTCGGCGGCTGGGACCGCATCCTGGTCGTCGGCCTGGGCGCGTCGCCCAAGAGCGCCGACGTGCAGACGGCGGGCGTCGTCGCCGGCCGCGCCCTGAACAGCCAGCCGGGCGAGCTGACCGCCCTGGCCGGAGGCCTGTCGGCCGAGCTGGCCTCGGAGCTGGCGACGGGCCTGGGCATCGGCCACTATCGCTCGGACCTCTATGTCACCACCGGCCGCGACCGCCCGGCGCCCGGCGCCCTGACCGTCGTCGCCGACGACGCGGCCGGCGCCCAGGCGCACTATCGTCGCGGCGCCGCCCTGGTCGAGGCCATGGCCTGGACCCGCGACGTGTCGAACGAGCCGGCCAACATCGTCTATCCCGAGAGCTTCGTGGCCCGCGCCCGCGCCGCCTTCGCCGGCGTGCCGGGGGTCGAGATCACCGAACTGGACGTGCCCGCCATGCAGCGTCTGGGCATGGGCGCCCTGCTGGGCGTCGGCCAGGGCTCCAGCCGCCCGCCGCGCCTGCTGGCCGTGCGCTATCGCGGCCAGGGCGCGCCCTCGGACGGCCCGATCGCCCTGCTGGGCAAGGGCATCACCTTCGATTCCGGCGGCCTGTCGCTGAAGCCGGGCGCCAACATGGGCAACATGAAGATGGACATGTCCGGCGCCGCCAGCGTCGTCGGCGCCGTCCTGGCCCTGGCCAAGGGCGGGGCGCCGGTCGACGTGGTCGCCGTCGCGGCCCTGGCCGAGAACATGCCCGACGGCGGCGGCATCCGGCCGGCCGACGTCCTGACCGCCATGAACGGCAAGACCATCGAGATCATCTCAACCGACGCCGAGGGCCGCCTCGTCCTGGCCGACGCCGTGGTCTGGGCCGACACGACGCTGAGCCCCGCCGCCATCGTCGACGTGGCCACCCTGACCGGCGCGGTCGGCGGGGCCCTGGGCAATGACTATGCGGGCCTGTTCAGCCGTCACGACGCCCTGGCCGACCAGCTGAAGACGGCCGGCGACGCGACCGGCGAGACCCTGTGGCGCCTGCCGCTGCACCCCTCCTATGCGCGCGCCACGGCCTCGACCACGGCCGACATCAAGAACTCGGGCGAGGGCGGCGCGGGCGCAGGCACCGGCGCCCACTTCATCGGCTATTTCGCCCGACCCGAGACGCCATGGGCCCACCTGGACATCGCCAACATGGCCTTCGGCGCCGCCAACGACGTCAAGCCGGCCGGCTCGGCGGGCTACAGCGTGCGCCTGCTGGAGCGTTTCGTGCGCGACTTCCAGCCGGTGACGAAAGAGAAGGGCACGGGCGGCTACTAAGGCCGTCTCGCCAGCGTTCTCCTCCCTTCCCCCTCGATGGGGGAAGGGCTTTCTGAACTAGCCTTCCTGGATGGCAACGATCTCGACCGACTGGCCCGCGACCGTCGCCTCCTCCCCCTCGCGCTTGCCCATCAGGGCGCGGGCCAGGGGGGAGACGTGGCTGACGCTGCCTTGCGCCGGATCGGCCTCGTCCTCGCCGACGATGCGCCAGGTCTGGGTGCGGCCGTCCTCGCGCTCGATGGTGACCGTGTCGCCGAAGCGCACCCGCCCGTCCGCGGGCGCCTCGACCAGCTGGGCCGTCGAGCGCCGCGCCGACCAATAGCGCAGGTCGCGCGTCGCCCGCGCCATGGCCGTGCGGTCGGCCTCGATGGAGCCCGCCGCCTGGGCCGCCGTATAGGCGGCACGCGCGGCCGCCAGCGCGGCCTCGATCTGGGCCAGGCCCTGGGGCGTGACCAGGTTGGGATGGGGCGAGATCGGCCGGTCCGGCAGGTCCGCCGCCGTGGCTTCCAGATCTTCTTCTCGGGTGAAGGCGACGCTCATGATGATAGAGCCTATGCCGCGCGCGATCGTTCCGGTCTAGGAAGGCGCAATGACGCGCCCCCCCTTCACAGTCGCCTTGATCGGCGCCGGCCCCGCCGGGCTGATGGCCGCCGAGCGCCTGGCCCAGGCGGGGCTGAACGTCGTCGTGCACGAGCGGATGCCCTCGGTCGCGCGCAAATTCCTCATGGCCGGACGCGGCGGGCTGAACCTGACCCATTCGGAGCCGCTCGATCCCTTCCTCAGCCGCTACGACGCCGCCGCTCGAGCCCGCGTCGAGGGCTGGCTGGACGCCTTCTCGCCCGCCGATCTGGTCGTCTGGGTCGAGGGCCTGGGCCAGCCGACCTTCGTCGGCTCCTCGGGCCGGGTGTTTCCGAAGGCGATGAAGGCCTCGCCCCTGCTGCGCGCCTGGCTGGCGCGGCTGGAGGGGCTGGGCGTCGAGCTCCGCACCCGCTCGCGCTGGACCGGCTGGACGGACGGCGCCCTGTCGTTCGACACGCCCGACGGCGAACGGATCGAGCGGCCCGACGCCGTGATCCTGGCCCTGGGCGGGGCCAGCTGGGCCAGGCTGGGGTCCGACGCCGGCTGGGTCCCAGCGCTCGAAGAGGCGGGCGTCGCCGTGGCCCCCTTCCGCCCGGCCAACGTCGGCTTCGACGTCGCCTGGTCGCCCCTGTTCCGCGAGCGTTTCGCCGGGACGCCGCTGAAGGGGATCGCCCTGACCCATGCAGGCCGCACGGTGCGCGGCGAGGCCATGATCGCCGCCTATGGCATCGAGGGCGGCGGAATCTACGCCCTGTCGGCCCAGCTGCGCGCGTCGGTGGAGCGCGACAACGCGACGAGGCTGAGCCTGGACCTGCGCCCCGACATGGCGCTTGAGGCCTTGACGCAACGCCTGTCGCAGCCGCGCGGCAAGGACAGCCTGTCCAACTGGCTGCGCAAGGCCGCCCGGCTGGACGCCGCCGCCGTCGCCCTGCTGCGCGAAGCCGGGCCCCTGCCCGCCGAACCCGCCGCCCTGGCCGCCCGCATCAAGGGCATCAACCTGACCCTGACCGGGGTGCAGAGCCTGAGTCGCGCCATCTCCGCGGCCGGAGGCGTGGCGCTGGACGCCGTGGACGACCGGCTGATGCTCAAGTCGCGGCCCGGCGTCTTCCTGGCGGGGGAGATGCTGGACTGGGAGGCGCCGACCGGCGGCTATCTGCTGCAGGCCGCCTTCGCCTCGGGCGTCGTGGCGGCCAACGGCGTCCTCGACTGGCTTGAGACCCGCTGAGGGCTCGACAGGGGCGGCGAGAGGGCGCAGCGTGCCGCCTCCCCCTCGCAATCGCTCGAGCCGCCCCCCATGCCGATGCCCCGTTCGACGCCCCGTTCCGCCGCCGCCCTCGGCCTGATCGCCGCCCTGATGTGTTCGACCTCCGCGCTGGCGCAAACCGCGCCGGGCCAGGTGGACCCGGCCCGGCTCAACGAGGCGACCCGCGTCCTGGCCTCCGACGCCTTCGAAGGCCGCGCCCCGGTCACGCCGGGCGAAGACCGCACCATCGAATGGTTGACCCAGCAGTTCCAGGCGCTCGGGCTCGAGCCCGGCGGCCCCGACGGCGCCTGGGTCCAGATCGCCCATGTCAGCCGCACCAGCCAGGACGGCCCGGCGACCATCAGCGTCGCCGCCAAGGGCCGGACCACGCCCCTGCAGCGCGCCACGGACGTCATCGTCTCCTCGGACCGGCCGGTGGACCACGTGACCCTGACCGACGCCCCTCTGGTCTTCGTCGGCTACGGCGTGGACGCGCCCGAGCGCGGCTGGGACGACTACAAGGGCGTCGACCTGACCGGAAAGATCATGCTGGTCCTGGTCAACGACCCCGACTTCGGCGCCCCCGAAGGCCATCCGGTCGCGGGCAAGTTCGACGGCCAGGCCATGACCTTCTACGGCCGCTGGACCTACAAGTTCCAGGTCGCGGCGGCGCATGGGGCGGCGGGCGTCCTGGTCATCCACGACACGCCGGGCGCGGGCTATCCCTGGTCGACGCTGCAGAACTCCTCGACCGCGCCCAAGTTCGACATCGTCCGCGCCGATCCGAACAAGGAGCGCGTCGCCGCCCAAGGCTGGATCCAGGGCGCCGTGGCCGAACAGCTGTTCCAGGACGCCGGGCTCGATTTCGAGGCGCTGAAGGCCCAGGCGCGCACGCCCGAGTTCCAGCCGGTGACGCTGGACGGCGTCACCATGTCCATCGACTTCGGCCAGACCGCCGACCGGGTGCAGACGCGCAACGTCATCGCCCGTCTGCCGGGCGCGAAATATCCGGACGAGACGGTCATGTTCGGCGCCCACTGGGACGCCTATGGCCGCGCCACGCCCAAGAACGGCGACGACATCTATAACGGCGCCGTGGACAATGCGACCGGCGTGGCGGCGGTGCTGGAGCTGGCCCGCCTGTTCGCCGAGGGGCCGCGCCCGGAACGCTCGACCGTCTTCGTCGGCTGGGCCGCCGAGGAGACGGGCCTGCTGGGCGCCGAATACTACGCCGCCAACCCGGTCTGGCCGCTGGAGACGACGGTCGCCAACATCAATATGGACAGCCTGCTGCCGGGGACCGAGATCGACCCGAACATCGTGGTCATCGGCGCGGGCAAGAACGACCTGGACGACCGGCTGGCCGCCTTTGCCGCGCGCGAAGGCCGCCGCCTGATCCCCGATCCGGCGCCCCAGGCCGGCGCCTTCTACCGCTCCGACCACTTCCCCCTGGCGCGCAAGGGCGTGCCCGCCCTGTTCGCCGCCGCCGGCTTCACCGGCCACAACGCCGCCAGCCGCGACTACGTCGCCAACCGCTATCATCAGCCGACGGACGAATGGACGCCGGACTGGAAGATGGACGCCGCCGCCGCCGACGTGCAGCTGCTGTACGAGGTCGGCGCCGCCCTGGCCAACTCGCGCGACTGGCCCGCGTGGAAGCCGGGCGACGAGTTCGAGGGCGCGCGCAACGCCTCGGCCGCCGCACGAAAATAGAACACAGTTTCAGCGTCACCCTCGGGCTTGTCCCGAGGGCCTATCCATCCGCCGCAAGCCGGATTCCGGTCGAACCGCTCGTTGTCGACCTGGGCCCTCGGGACAAGCCCGAGGGTGACGGTGTAGGAGATGGCGATCCCACCGCCTAATGGACCCCATGACCGCTCTGCCCGATCTCCACGGCGTCTGCCCGCCGCGCTTCAACGCGGTGAAGGACGCCTTCGCCGCCAACTTCACCGACGCCCCCGAGGGGCTGAACGAACTGGCCGCGCGCTTCAGCGTGACCATCGACGGGGAGGTGGTCGTGGACCTGTGGGCCGGATCGGCCGACACGGCGGGGCGGACGCCCTTCACCGACGGGACCCTGGTCCCGGTCTTCTCGACCGGCAAGGCGGTCATGGCCCTGATGATCGCGCGCTGCGTCGACAAGGGGCTGCTGTCCTATGAGGACCGCGTCGCCGACCACTGGCCGGCCTTCGGCGCGGCGGGCAAGGGCCGGCTGACCGTCGGCCAGTTGATGAGCCACCAGTCCGGCCTGCCGGGCTTCGACGGCGGCGCGGAGCCCGAGATCTGGTTCGACCGCCAGGCGGTGCTGGACCGGCTGGCGGCCCAGACGCCTCTTTGGGCGCCCGGCACGGCCTCCGGCTATCACCCCATCACCATCGGCTATCTGGCGGGCGAACTGTTCCGCCTTGTCGACGGGCGGACCATGGGCACGGCCCTGCGCGAAGACTTCGCCCTGCCCTTCGGCCTGGACCTGTGGATCGGCCTGCCGCAGAGCGAGCATGACCGCGTGGCCCAGCTGCGCAAGCCCGCCGCCCCCCCCGACCTCGGCCCCATCGACGCGATCAAGAAGGCCGCCTTCCTCGACCGCGGCTCGGCGCCGGGCGGGCGCGGCTCGACCGAATGGCGGATGGCCGAGATCCCCTCCGCCAATCTGCACGCCACGGCCAGGGACCTGGCGCGGATGATGTCGATCATCGCTGTCGGCGGGGCCCTGGATCATCTGGCCGTGCTGTCGGAGGAGACCCTGGCCGAGGCGACGCGCGAGCGCATTCACGGCCAGGACAAGGTGCTGCCCTATGTCATGAGCTGGGCGGCGGGCTTCACCCGCAACCAGGGCCTGAACATCTTCGGCCCCAATCCCGAGGCGGTCGGCCACTGCGGCTGGGGCGGCTCCATGGCCTTCGCGGACCAGGCGGCGGGCGTCTCGTCCGCCTATGTCATGACCCGGCAGTCGCCGCACCTGCTCGGCGACCCGCGCGCGATGCGGCTGGTTCAGGCGCTCTACGGGGCGCTCTAGACCTCCGGCCCCCAGGCCAGCTGGTCGTGCACGATCAGCCAGCCGTCGGCCGTGCGGCGCAGAATGCGGGTGAACAGGCCGCGTTGGGTCTTGCCGCCGCGCGTCAGCACGGCCCGGCCCGAGACCACCGCCGTGTTGACGTCGAACTGCAGGGTTTCGAACCACTCATAGGACAGGGTCCCCAGGCCGCCCGGCTCGGCCGCGCGGGCCTCCAGGGCGGCGCGCACGCTGTCCGGCCCCTTCAGCGGTACGTCGCCCAGAAAGACCAGCAGGGGCTCGTCGTGGACATAGGTGGCCATGACCGCCTCGACCTGGCCCGAGCTCCAGGCGGCGGCGGCGGCGTCCAGGGCGTCGCTGACAGCGTCGAAGGTGTCGGCCGTGGTCGGCGGGGCGGCGACGGGCGCCGGCGCCCCGGCGGCTTCGCGGCTCGTCTCGACGCGCGCCGTGCGGATGACCTCGTCTCCCCCGCCCATCGAGACGCTGTTCTGGGCGCAGGCCGACGTCCCTCCCGCGAGCAGGACGGAGGCGGCGAGGGCGGCGAGGAGGCGCGAACGGATCATCATCATCCCCTTCTTAGGCTGGGGCGACGTCGGACCTCAACGCGCGGCGGGCGGATTTTCGTCCAGCGCCGCCATGCGGTCCTCGGCCGGGTCGTCCAGCAGGCCGGGCTCGGGGGCGACGATGGTCTCGGCCGTGTTGGCGGCGCGGCGCACCTTCAGCACGGCGCCGACGGCGAACACCGCCGCCCCGCCCCAGATGAAGGCGAAGGAGGCGATGCGCAACGCGCCCAGGGCCTCGCCCTGCAGGGCGCCGATGACGAAGACGATGGTCGGGGCCAGGAACTGCAGGAAGCCCATGCTGGACAGGGGCATGCGCCGCGCCGCCCAGGCGAACAGGGCCAGCGGGATGACGGTGGCCGGACCCGCGAACAGCAGCCAGAAGGTGGCTGCGGGCGAGGCGGTGAAATGCCCCTGCCCCGTCGCCTCGATGAAGACCACCCAGGCCAGGCCGGGCAGGGCCAGCAGCAGGCATTCCATGAACAGGCCGGTCTGGGCGTCGACCGAGACCCGCTTGCGGATGATGCCGTAGCCGGCGAAGCTGAAGGCCAGCAGCAGGGAGACCCAGGGGGCATGGCCGAGCGCCAGGGTCTGCAGCACCACGCCGACGGCGGCCAGGGCGATGGCGGCGGCGCCGAAGCGGTCGATCCGTTCACGGAACAACCAGGCTCCGGCCGCCATGTTGAGCAGAGGGTTGAGATAGTAGCCGAGCGAGGCGTCCAGGGTCCGCCCGTTGTTCACCGCCACGACATAGGTAGTCCAGTTGGCGGCGATCAGCACGGCCGACAGGGCCAGCCAGCCCAGCACCCTGGGCTGGCGGAAGACAGCGACCACCTGCGTCCATTGCCGCGACAGCATGACCAGGATCAGGGCCCAGACCAGGCCCCAGACGGCGCGATGGCCCATGATCTCCCAGGCGTTCGCCCCCTGATGCGCCATCTGCTGGAAGACCAGGGGGATGAAGCCCCAGATCAGGTAGCAGACGACGCCCGCCGCCAGGGCGGCGCGGGCTTCGGACGAGTTCTGGGAGGGGGTCGCTGTCACAAAGGGACGCCTTGAAAAGCGTCATCCCGGACGATCTGAAAGACCGATCCGGGACCGCATCAAACGGCGACGTTCGCGGCGGTCCCGGCTCTTCGCTTCGCTACGGCCGGGATGACGGCAAGCAGTTACACAGTCAGGGTGCGATAGCCGCTCGACGGGGTGATGACGCCGGTCTCGTCCAGAAGCTGGGCGATCTGCACGGCGTTCAGGGCCGCGCCCTTGCGCAGGTTGTCCGACACCACCCAGAACGACAGGCCGTTCTCGACCGTCGGGTCCTTGCGGATGCGCGACACATAGACGGCGTGCTCGCCGGCGGCGTCGACCGGGGTGATGTAGCCGTCGTGCTCCTGCTTATCGACGACCAGGACGCCCGGCGCCTCGCGCAGGATCTCGCGGGCCTCGTCCGGCGCGATCGGGCGGTCGAACTCCACCGTCACGGCTTCCGAGTGGCCGACGAAGACGGGCACGCGCACGCAGGTGACGGTCAGCTTGATCGAGGGGTCGAGCATCTTGTGCGTCTCGTCCCACATCTTGGCTTCCTCGTCGGTGTAGCCGTCGTCGCGGAAGGAGCCGATGTAGGGGATGACGTTGAAAGCGATCTGCTTGGGGAATTTCTTCGGCGTGGCGTCGCCCAGGCCGTAGATGGCCTTGGTCTGGTTCCACAGCTCGTCCATGCCTTCCTTCCCGGCGCCCGAGACGGACTGGTAGGTCGAGACGACGACGCGCTTGATCTTGGCCGCGTCGTGCAGCGGCTTCAGCGCCACCACCAGTTGGGCGGTCGAGCAGTTGGGGTTGGCGACGATGTTCTTCTTGCGCGCCAGCTTGACCGCGTCGGGGTTCACCTCGGGCACGATCAGCGGCACGTCCGGGTCCTGGCGGAAGGCCGAGGAGTTGTCGATGACGATGGGGCCGGCCTTGCCGATCTTCTCGGACCATTCGCGCGACACCGCGCCGCCGGCGCTCATCAGAACCAGGTCGACGCTCGAGAAATCGAACTGCTCGATGTCCTCGCACTTGATCGTCCGGTCCCCGAAGGAGACCTCGACGCCCTTGGATTTTCGGGAGGCGATCGCGTGCATTTTCTCGACGGGGAAGTTCACTTCCTCGAGGATGGCCAGGATTTCCCGACCGACATTGCCGGTGGCGCCTACGACGGCGACGCGATAGCCCATGATGAAATCATCCTTTGTGCGGGGGCGTTTGGGAGAAACGCTTCTGCATTTGGGTCCTTCGCAGTCGCGAAGCAACCAGAATCCTCCAATCCGCCGCCGGAATCCGCGACCGCCTTCCCCCCGCCCCGTCCGAGGGCTATCTGCTGGGCATGACCTCCCGCATCCGCAACGCCTACGACATCCGCGTGGAAGAAGGCGTGATCACGCCCGAGCCCGCCCAGATCGCCCTGATCGCCGAACTGGAGCGTCTGGAAGCCGACCTGTCGAAGAAGGGGCTGTTCGGCGCCCTGCCCGAGGTCCGGGGCATCTACATCTGGGGGCCGCCTGGACGCGGCAAGTCCATGCTGATGGACCTCTTCTACTCCTCAACGCCCGAGCAGAAGAAGGTCCGCGCCCACTTCCACGCCTTCATGGCGCGCATCCACGACCTGGTGAAGCAGTGGCGCGACGGGACCCCGCGCAGCCGCAAGGCCGTGTTCGGGGCCAGCAAGGGGGACGACCCCATTCCGCCGATCGCCGCCCTGATCGCCTCGGAGGCGCGGCTGTTGTGCTTCGACGAACTGCAGGTCACGGACATCGCCGACGCCATGATCCTGGGCCGGCTGTTCGAGGCCCTGTTCGAGAAGAAGGTGGTGCTGGCCGTCACCTCGAACCGCGCGCCCGAGGACCTCTACAAGAACGGCATCAACCGCCAGCTCTTCCTGCCCTTCATCGACGTCATCCGCCGACGCTGCGCCGTGGTCGAGACGGCCGGGGCGCGCGATTTCCGCCTCGACCGCCTGGCCGGGGCGCAGGTCTGGTTCTCGCCGCTGGACGTCGAGGCGCGAGGCGGCTTCGAGACCCTGTGGGCCGACCTCAAGGGCGGCGAGCCGGAGGAGCCCATCGCCCTGCCGGTGCTGGGCCGCGAGGTGAAGCTGGAGCGCACCGTCGGCGGCATGGCGCGCGCGACCTTCAACGAGCTGTGCGGCCGTCCGCTGGGGCCGCAGGATTATCTGGCCGTCGCCCGGCGTTTCCACACCCTGTTCCTAGCCGACGTGCCCCGGCTCAGCCCGGCCAACCACCACGAGGCGCGTCGCCTGGTGACCCTGGTCGACGCCCTCTACGAGGCCAGGACCCGCCTGGTCGCCCTGGCCGAGGCCGCGCCCGAGGCGCTCTACGTCGAAGGCGTCGGCGCCTTCGAGTTCGAGCGGACGGTGTCGCGCTTCAACGAGATGCAGAGCGAGGACTGGCTGGAGCAGCGCGAAGAAGCGGAAGCGGCGTAGGCTTCCTCCCTTCCGGTCATCCCAGCCGCGTCGCAGCCCCCCATCCTCCGTCATCCTCGGGCTTGACCCGAGGATCGGGCCATCCACCTGTTCGCGGCGTCCTATAGCCCGCGCCCTGTCCGCCCTCCCGCCCGCTGAACGCTCGATCCTCGGGTCAAGCCCGAGGATGACGGCGGGGCAGGGGTCAACGCAGGTGGGCGAACACGCCCACGAAAAAGGGCCGCGCCCGAAGACGCGGCCCTTTCCAATTTAGGCGCGGGAGCGCTCAAGCAGCGCGGCTCCGCGCGGCTCGCGTTAGCGCCCTTAAGCCAAGGAAGGCTCGATGTCCTTACAGGCTTGGATCAGGCCCTGGACCGAGGCGACCGATTTGGCGAACATCGCCTTTTCGTCGTCATTGGTGGTGAACTCGACGATCTTCTCGACGCCGTTCGCGCCGATCATCGCCGGGACGCCGACGTAGAGGTCCGACAGGCCGTATTCGCCCGACAGCCACACGGCGCACGGCAGGACGCGCTTCTGGTCCAGCAGGTAGGACTTGGCCATCGCAATCGCGCTCTCGGCCGGGGCGTAGAAGGCCGAGCCGGTCTTCAGCAGGGCCACGATCTCGCCGCCGCCCTTGCGGGTGCGCTCGACGATGGCGTCCAGGTCGGCCTGGCTCAGGAAGCCCGCGGCGACCGCGTCCGGCAGCGGCAGGCCGCCGACCGTCGAGTGGCGCACCATCGGCACCATGTCGTCGCCGTGGCCGCCCAGGGTCCAGGCGTGGATGTCCTGCACCGACACGCCGGTCTTCTCAGCCAGGAAGTAGGCGAAGCGTGCCGAGTCCAGCACGCCGGCCATGCCGATGACCTTCTCCTTGGGGAGCCCGGAGAACTTCTGCAGGGCCCAGACCATGGCGTCGAGCGGGTTGGTGATGCAGATGACGAAGGCGTTGGGGGCGTGCTGCTTGATGCCCTCGCCGACGGCCTTCATCACTTTCAGATTGATGCCGATCAGGTCGTCGCGGCTCATGCCCGGCTTGCGCGGCACGCCGGCGGTGACGATGCAGACGTCGGCGCCCGAGATGTCGGCGTAGTCGTTGGCGCCCTTCAGGGCCACGTCCTGGCCGAAGACGGCCGAGGCCTCGGCGATGTCGAGGGCCTTGCCCTGCGGGGTGCCTTCGGCGATGTCGAACAGGATGACGTCGCCCAGCGCTTCGCGCGCGGCCACGTGGGCCAGGGTTCCGCCGATCATTCCGGCGCCGATGAGGGCGATCTTCGCGCGAGCCATTCAGGTCTCTCCAGGTCGATGTTGCGTGTGCGAACGATACTCGATGGGACGGCGGTCTAAACCCGCCCGGGAGCCGGGGCAAGCGTCCCGCGTTGCGCCTTTGGTCGGTTCCTGAGAGGGTTCGAGCATGGCGGCGCCTTCCCAAAGAGCGATGATGGATGAGCCGGGCTATGAGGCGCGGGCCTTCGCCGAGGCCCTGGCCTGGCGCGCTCGCCAGCTGAAACGCCCCGGCCTGTGGGACACGGCGACGCGCGCGACCCAGGACCGCATCAACCGCGCCATCCCCGAACGGGTGCACAAGATCGTGACCGCCGCCGTCCAGCAGATGACGCGCGCCATCCTGACCGGGGCGGACTGGACCACGGCCCGCCCCCTGGCCGAGGGTTCGCTGCAGGTGCGAGAAGACCAGGTCCGCGCCCGCATCGAATTCTATCGCACCACGGCCAGCGTCGAGGGCGGGGTGGCCGGGGCGGGCGGCTTCCTGCTGGCGGCGGCCGACTTTCCCGCCCTGATGGCCATCAAGGTCAAGATGCTGTTCGAGATCGCCGCCCTCTACGGCTATTCGGGCCGCGCCCCGAACGAGCGGCTGGTCATCCTGCGCCTGTTCCAGCTGGCCTACTCCAGCGCCAGACACCGCCCCGAGGCCCTGGCCGCCCTGGAGGCCGCCATGCGCGCCCCGGCGGCCCATGGCGGGATCCTGAAGACCTTCGACTGGCGCAAATTCCAGCTGGAGTATCGCGACTACATCGACGTGGCCAAGCTGGCCCAGCTGCTGCCGCTGATCGGCGCGCCGATCGGGGCCGTGGTCAGTTGGCGTCTGACCCAGCGTCTGGCCCAGGCGGCCATGAACGCCTATCGCCTGCGCCTCCTTTACGATCAGGACCCCGCATGAGCTTCGCCGCCGATCCCGCCTTCGAGGCCGCCTCCGCCTTCGCCGCCGACTGGCCCCTGTGCCAGGTGCGGGTCCAGAACGACGCCCGCTTTCCCTGGCTGATCCTGATCCCGCGCGTGCCCGGCGCGGTCGAGCTGGAGGACCTGTCGCCGCATCAGCGCGCCCTGCTGACCGAGGAGATCATCCACGCCAGCGCCGTGGTGCGCGACCTGGGCGCCCTGCGCGGCGCCCCCGTCGACAAGCTGAACATCGCCGCCCTGGGCAATGTCACGGCCCAGCTTCATGTCCATGTCGTCGGCCGACGCCGCGACGATCCCCTGTGGCCCGATCCGATCTGGGGACGGCCCGGGGCGGTTCCTTGCACGCCGTCCGCGCTGCGAACGGCGATCGCGCACGTCGCGGCCTTGTGATCGCCGGAGGGGAGGCGAAGTTCGCCTCTAATCCGCCCGCTTCGTTGACACCGGCCCGTCTGCGTCACTAAAGCCTGTTGCACTGCAATCCGGCCCTGAAATTCCTCGGGTTTTTTGAGAATCATTCGCATGTCGAACACTCCCCCGGCTGCGGGCGAAACTGGCGACCGGACGGGCCGCTACGTCCGTCACCCCAACGGGCACGTCGCACCGATGTCGCCCTTCACCGATATCTGGCGCTGGCACATGACCATGGTCGCGTCGATCCTGTTCCGCGTCACCATCGGCGCGGCCACCGCAGGCGCGATCCTGCTGCTGGGCTGGGTCGCCGTCGCCGCCTCGGGGCCGGACGCCTTCGCCTCGGTCGCCGCCGTCTCGGGATCGCCGTTCGGCCTGTTCATCTGGTTCGGCCTGACGTGGGTGCTGCTCTCCTTCCTGCTGAACGGCGCGCGCCACCTGATCAACGACACGGGCGCCGGCCTGGACCTCAAGTCCGCCAACCTGATGGCCCAGGTCGCCGTCTGGGGCCCCATCGTCCTGGCCGTCCTGTTCTGGGTCGTGCTGTTCGCCACCGGAAAGGTTTCGCTGTGAGCGCCGCGCCCAAGTTCAAGAACAATGTGAAAATCTCCGAGCGCCACGGCGCCGGCGAGTGGAAGATCGAGAAGCTGGCCCTCGCGGCCCTGATGCCGCTGGGCCTGTGGGCCCTGTCGACCGGCTTCACCCTGGCGGGCGCCGACTACGGCGCCGTGCTCGCCTGGTTCGGCAGCACCCTGAACGCCGGCCTGCTGGCCGTGACGGCGGTGGTCTTCTGCCTGTTCGCCAGCCTGGCCTGGAAGGTGATCCTCGAGGACTATGTCCCCGGCCCTTCCCGCTCGTCGCTGATCCTGGTGTCCAACCTGGTCTTCCTCGTGCTGGCGGCCGCCAGCGTCTTCTTCATCGTGCGTCTGGCGCTGGGCTCGGCCCCGCTGCCGGCCGGAGTCTGATCCCGCCATGGCTGCTTACGAGCTTATCGATCACGAATACGACGTCGTCGTCGTCGGCGCCGGCGGCTCGGGCCTGCGCGCCGCCCTCGGCGCCGCCCAGCAGGGCCTGAAGGTCGCCTGCGTCACCAAGGTCTTCCCGACCCGCTCGCATACCGTGGCGGCGCAAGGCGGCATCTCCGCCTCGCTCGGCAACATGGGCGAGGACTCCTGGCAGTGGCACATGTACGACACCGTCAAGGGGTCGGACTGGCTGGGCGACCAGGACGCCATCGAATACCTGGTCCGCAACGCGCCCCAGGCCGTCTATGAGCTGGAACACTGGGGCGTGCCCTTCAGCCGCACCGACGAAGGCAAGATTTATCAGCGCGCCTTCGGCGGCATGACCCGCAACTTCGGCGAAGGCCCGGTGCAGCGCACCTGCGCCGCCGCCGACCGCACCGGCCACGCCATCCTGCACACCCTGTACGGCCAGTCGGTCCGTCGCGAGGTGAAGTTCTTCGTCGAATACTTCGCCCTGGACCTGATCATGCAGGACGGCGCCTGCACCGGCGTCACCGCCCTGCAGCTCGACACCGGCCAGATGCACCAGTTCCGCGCCAAGATGGTGGTGCTGGCGACCGGCGGTTACGGCCGCGCCTATTTCTCGGCCACCTCGGCCCACACCTGCACCGGCGACGGCAACGCCATGGTGCTGCGCGCCGGCCTGCCGCTGCAGGACATGGAGTTCGTGCAGTTCCACCCGACCGGCATCTACGGCGCCGGCTGCCTGATCACCGAGGGCGCGCGCGGCGAGGGCGGCTACCTGACCAACTCCGAAGGCGAGCGCTTCATGGAGCGCTATGCGCCGACCGTGAAGGACCTGGCCCCGCGCGACATGGTTTCGCGCTCCATGACCATCGAGATCCGCGAAGGCCGCGGCGTGGGCCCGAACAAGGACCACATCTTCCTGCACCTGGATCACCTCGATCCGGCCGTGCTGCACGCGCGCCTGCCGGGCATCTCGGAAAGCGCCAAGATCTTCGCCGGCGTCGACGTGACCAAGGAGCCGATCCCGGTCATTCCGACCGTCCACTACAACATGGGCGGCATCCCGACGAACTATCACGGAGAGGTGCTGACGCTGCGCGACGGCAACCCCGACAGCGTGGTGCCGGGCCTGATGGCCGTGGGCGAGGCGGGCTGCGTCTCGGTGCACGGCGCCAACCGCCTGGGCTCCAACTCCCTGACCGACCTGGTGGTGTTCGGCCGCGCCGTCGGCCTGCGCTGCGGCGAGGTCGTGGACAAAAACGCCGCCGTGCCCTCGGCCTCCAAGGTCCAGACCGACGCCCACATCGCGCGCCTGGACCGCTTCCGCAATGCCTCGGGCTCGACGCCCACGGCGCACCTGCGTCTCGAGATGCAGCGCGCCATGCAGGCCGACGCCGCCGTGTTCCGCACCGGCAAGACCCTTGAAGAGGGCGTTCAGAAACTGCGCTCGATCGAGGCCGCCGGCGCCGACATCAAGACCACGGACCGCGGCCTGATCTGGAATACGGATCTGATCGAGACCCTGGAATACGACAACCTGATCGCCCAGGCCGTCGTCACCATCGAAGGCGCGCTGAACCGCACGGAATCGCGCGGCGCCCACGCCCGCGAGGACTATCCGGACCGCGACGACGAGAACTGGATGAAGCACACCCTGGCGTGGAAACGTCCGGGCGAGGGCGTCCAGATCGACTACCGCCCGGTGCACAAATACACGATGACCGACGAGGTCTCCTATATCGAGCCCAAGGCTCGGGTTTACTAAGGGAGCAGGCAGATGGTTCAACTCACCCTCCCGCGCGGCTCCAAGCCCACGACCGGCAAGGTCCACAAGGCCCCGGCCGGCGCCCAGAACGTCAAGACCTACAAGGTCTATCGCTACGACCCGGAAACGGACGCCGATCCGCGCTGGGACGTCTATGAGGTCTCGGCCGACGATCACGGCCCGATGCTTCTGGACGCCCTGATCCACATCAAGAACGAGATCGACCCGACCCTGTCGTTCCGTCGTTCGTGCCGCGAAGGCATCTGCGGCTCGTGCTCGATGAACATCGACGGGCGCAACACCCTGGCCTGCACCAAGGGCTGGGCCGAGTGCTCCTCGCACAACATCACCATCGCCCCCCTGCCCCACCAGCCGGTGGTCAAGGACCTGGTGACGGACATGTCGCTGTTCTACGCCCAGTACGACTCCATCCAGCCCTACCTCCAGTCCGACCTGCCGGACCCGGAGAAGGAGCGCCTGCAGTCGCCGGCCGACCGCGAGAAGCTGGACGGCCTGTACGAGTGCATCCTGTGCGCCTGCTGCTCGACCTCGTGCCCGAGCTACTGGTGGAACCAGGAAGAGTACCTCGGCCCGGCGGCCCTGCTTCAGGCCTACCGCTGGATCGCCGACAGCCGCGACGACGCCACCCAGAAGCGCCTCGACGACCTCGAGGACCCGTTCAAGCTGTACCGCTGCCACACCATCATGAACTGCGCCCAGGTCTGCCCCAAGGGGCTGAACCCGGCCAAGGCGATCGCCGAGACCAAGAAGCTGATGGTCTCGCCGTCGCGCAAGAAGACGCCGGCCTGACCCGGCCTGCCGATCCGACCGAACAGCCCCCGGCGCCGTCAGGCTCCGGGGGTTTTTCATGGCCGCGTCGCGCCGGGGCTTGCCAGCCGCGCAGGCGAGGCTAAGACGCCTGCATGGCCAAGATCACCTACATCGAGCACGACGGCACCGAGCACACGGTCGAGGTCAAGACCGGCCTCAGCGTCATGGAAGGCGCGATCCGCAACAATGTGCCGGGCATCGACGCCGACTGCGGCGGCGCCTGCGCCTGCGCCACCTGCCACGTCTATGTCGACGAGGACTTCGCCGCCGAGACCGGCCGCCCCTCGGCCATGGAGGAGTCCATGCTCGACTTCGCCGAGAACGTGCAGCCGAACAGCCGCCTGTCCTGCCAGATCCGCGTCAGCGACGACCTGGACGGCCTGATCGTGCGCCTGCCGGAAAGCCAGCACTGAGATGATCGACGCCCGGCTGCTGGACGCGGTCGGGTCTCTCGTCGCGGCGCATGCGCGCCCGGACCACATTCCCCTGATCGGCGTCGCCGGGGCGCAGGGCTCGGGCAAGACCACCCTGGCCCGCGCCGCCGCCGAACGTCTGGGCGCCGCCTGCCTGTCGCTGGACGACGTCTATCTGACCAGGGCCAGGCGCGAGGCGAAGAGCCGGGCGGTCCATCCCCTGTTCGCCGTGCGCGGCCCGCCCGGTACGCATGATCTGGCCCTGCTGGAAGGCACGATCACGGCCTTGCGCGCCACGGACCCCGACAGCCTCACGCCATTGCCCGCCTTCGACAAGCTGGCCGACGACCGCCGCCCCTGGGTCGACTGGCCGGTCTTCGCGGGCCGGCCGTCGGCGGTGCTGGTCGACGGCTGGTGCCTAGGCGCGACGCCCCAGCCGGAGGCCGACCTCGTCGCCCCGATCAACGCCCTGGAGGCCCAGCGGGACGGGCAGGGGATCTGGCGCCGCGCCGTCAACGCCAACCTGGCCGGCCCCTACGCCCAGGCCTTCGCCCGCTTCGACGCCGTCCTGTTCCTCAAGGCGCCGTCGTTTGACGCCGTGCTGGACTGGCGCTGCCAGCAGGAGGCGGGGCTGATGGGTCTGTCGCCCGCCGACCTGCCGCCCGCGCGCCGCGCCGCGCTCGCCGTCTTCATCCAGCATTTCGAGCGGATCACCCGCTCCATGCTGGCGGGCGGGGTGCGGGCTGATGTGACGATTGCGCTGGATGAGCACCGGCGTCCCTTCTCCCCTTGAGGGAGAAGGAAGAAATCAGTCCGCGGGCATCCGGCCGTAGTTCACCGCGATCCGCCCGATCAGGCCCTTGACGATCAGGTCGACCGGCGAGCCTTCGCGATAGTCGCCCGCCGCGACGAAATTGACCCTGTCCTCCGAAATCAAGCGGTGGATCTTATCGTGGTCGCGCGGGGTGCTGTCGGGGTCATAGACGGCGATGGAGAAACCGCCCTTGGTGTGCATCATCTTCATGGTCGGCACGTCGGTGTCGCCATCGCCCAGGAAGATCATGCGGTCGAAGGGGATGGGACGCTCCTCGTCCGGGATGAAGCGGTTGATGCGCTCATCCTCCCAGTGGTTGTGCACGCCCTTGTTGATGCGGAACAGGTACTGGGTCTTGGTGGTGTAGTTGACGCCCACGGCCGGCCACACGGCGACGTCGTTCTCGTCGTAGTCGTATTTGGACGCGAAGACGTGGGTGAAGGCCTCGGCGATGGGACAGCCCTCGATCATCTCGGTCAGGCCCGCCGAGATGATGTAGTGCTCGATCTCCAGACCGTACTGGGCGCCGAAGGCGTTCATGCGGTCGAACCAGCTGCCGTCCCGCAGCCCTTCGAACAGGGCCACGTCGCGCCCGTGGTCGCGCAGCGTCTGACGCGTCACCGGCGTGCCCTGCTCGCGCGCCGCCAGCAGCATCATCTGCATATACATCAGGATGCCGTCGCCATCGGCGGCGATGGTCCGGGGACGGACGGTCTCGTTCCAGAACTGGGCCGGCGTCATTCCGATCGAGGGGATGAAGCTGACCTCCTGCATGTTCCCCCGGGCCAGGGTGCCGTCGAAGTCGTAGATGACGGCGGTCTTGAGCAGGGGGCGGGTCATGTCGGCCATGGGACGTCCGAGTGGCGAGTGGCGAGTGGCGAGTGGCGAGGGACGTGTGGTTAGTGACTGGACCCCGGGGAGTCAAAACCAATGCCCCTCCTTTCCGCCACGCGTCACTCGTGCTCGCCGCTGAGCAAAAGCTCCGGCGCGGCGGTCGGGGCCGCAGCCTCGACCGGCAGGTGCAGGATGAAGGCCGCGCCCTTGCCCGGCTCGGACTGGACCTCGGCCCAGCCGCCGTGCAGCTCGACCAGCGCCTTGACCAGGGCCAGGGCCACGCCCGGCCCGCCGCGCTCGCGCCGCACGAAGCGGTCGAAGACGTGAGCCTGCAGGTGGTAGGGGATGCCCCGGCCGGTGTCCTCGACGCGGATGCGCACCTCGCCCGGCCCGGCTTCGGCGGTCAGGCTGACCGCGCCACCCTCGGTCACGGCCCGGCAGGCGTTCTCCAGCAGGTGATCGACGGCCTGGGCGATGCGGCGGGCGTCGGCGCGGATCGGCTTCAGCCCCGCCGGGCAAACCAGGGTCAGCGTGGCGCCGCGCCCCTCGACCTTGGCCCGGATCTTCTCGGCCGCCTCGTCCAGCAGGTCGCAGACCCGCACGTCGCCGAGCGTCAGCTCCATCTCGCCGGCGTCGATCTGGGCCATGTCCAGCACGTCGTCGATGGAACGGGCCAGGTGGCTGGCCGCCACGCGGATGGCCCCCGCGTGCTGACGGCTGCGCTCGGGCAGGTCGCCCATGGCCTCCAGCAGCTCCGAATAGCCGACGATGGTCGTCAGCGGGGTGCGCAGCTCATAGGAGACGCTGCCGACGAACTCGCGCTTCAACGCCTGGCTTTCGGCCAGGGCGGCTTCCTTGGCCGCCAGGGCCTGCTCGAGCTCGCGCCGGGCCGTCACGTCGAAGAAGGCGACCAGGGTGGCGCCGTCGGGCAGGGGACGCGTCTGCCAGGCGGCGACGCGGCCGTCCTCGGTCCGGCCTTCGCCCGAAATGGCCACCCGGCTCTCGGGATCGGGGTCGGCCACCCGCGCCTTCAGCCCCAGCCACAGGGCGGCGTCGGGCAGGACCGGGCGGCACAGGGCGGCCACGGCGTCGAAGTCGCCCGCCTCCATCAGCCGCTCGCCGCCGACGCCCCAGAAGGTCTCGAAGGCCTCGTTGTGCAGCCGCAGACGGCCGTCCGAGCCGAACACGGCCACGGCGTCGTTCAGCTTGTCCAGGGTCGCGCGCTGGACCTGAATCTGGGCGTTGTAGCGGCTGCGCAACTGCAGCTCGCCGGTGATGTCCGAGAAGATCAGCAGGATGCCGCCCAGGGGGTGCGGCTGGCGCACCACCCGCAGCGTTCGCCCGTCGGGCAGGGACCAGCTGTCGTCGGGCGAGGCCTGGGCCGCGCCGTAGAAATCCAGTTCCTCGGCCTTCCAGGCGGCGTAGTCGACGACCTCGGGCAGAAGGCGCTTCTGGCGCAGCCGGTCCAGCAGCTCGGCGTGGGTCGGCCGTTCGTCCAGCCAGGCCGGGTCGACCCCGAACAGGGACTGGAAGGCGGTGTTATGGAAGGCCAGCCGCTTGGACGGGCCGAAGATGGCCACGGCGTCGGCCAGGTGGTTCAGCGTCTCGTCATGGGCCTCGACGTGGCGGCGCAGGGTGTCGCGCGTCTCCTCGGCCTCGGTCATCTCGATGGCGAAGGCGATCACGGCGCCGCGCCCGCCGACCAGGGGCTCGGCCAGGATCTTCCACGCCCGGCGCCGCCCGCCCGCCGTGGTCCAGCGGAAGCCCTCCTGGCGCGCGTTCAGGCGCAGGGCCTCGGCCACCACGGCGTCGGCGCCCCGGTCGAAGCTCAGGCCCCGGCCGCGCGCCTCATCCAGGGTCTCAGCCCCCGCCTCGACCAGCCAGGCGCTGTTGGCCCAGATCAGATGACCGGCCCCGTCGACCACCCAGGTGGGGGCTGGCGACTGCTCGGCCAGGGCGCCCGGCCCGGCCTCGCCGCCCGCATCCGGCCGGCCCAGGCGCGACAGCCGCAGCCAGGCCCCCCCGCCGTGCGCCCGGCCCTCGACCGCCCAGGCGCCGTCCGGGGTCTCGAGCAGGGTCTCGAAGGCCTCTCCGGCCCCCACCAGGGCTTCCATCCGGCCCGTATGCGACTGGCTGAGCGAGGCGAGAATGGCCTCGCCCGCCTGGGCTGCGTCGTGATCGGGGGCCAGGGCGGCCAGGACCTCCGGCGCGCCGAAGACGGCCTGAACCCTGCCGCCCGGCGTCAGGGCCAGCCGCACATCGTCGAACACTGCCAGGGCCGCCGCGCCTGCGGCGGCCTGGGCCTGGATGCCCGCCAGCCCGTCCTCGATCTCGGTCTCGCGCGCGCCCAGCCGGGCGCGCAGGCGCCAGGTCCAGGCGCTGACCGCCAGCGCCAGCCCCGCCGCGCCCGCAGTGGCCACAAAGGCGATGTCGGCAGCGATATCCGCCTCGGCCATGCCTTCCCCAGAAACCTCGTGATCCCAGCCTCGGCCGCCCGTCCGGTGCGGCCGATTCGCCGTTTACCATACTCTGATTGGGCGAATTGCGATGCGGCCGCGTGCAGACGACGGCGCGGCCGGATTGCGGGCTTGGCCGCGCCGGGCGATATCCCCTGCCATGACCACGTCCTGGATCGACCAGTTCGCCCCCTCGCTCGACGACTTCGCCCGCCTGGCCGAGGCGGCCTTCGCCGGCTTGCCCGAGATGTTCCGCCAGGCGGCGAGCGAGGTGGTGATCCGCGTCGATGACTTCGCCGACGAGGAGACCTTGGCCGATCTGGAGATCGAGGACCCGTTCGAACTGACCGGCCTCTATTCCGGCGTCCACATCGGCGAGCGCGACGCCATGGGCCCGGCGCCCGAGCCCTCGCGCATCTTCCTCTACCGCCGTCCGATCCTCGACGAATGGTGCGAGCGCGGCGACGTCGGCCTGGACGAGATCATCGCCCACGTCCTGATCCACGAGATCGGCCACCACCTGGGCCTTGACGACGACCAGATCCACGCCATCGAAGACGACGCGGACTGAACCTAGGCGATCCGCTCCAGCTTCGCCGCGAAGAAGCCGTCCAGCCCGCCGCGTTCGGCCCACTGCGAGGGCAGGATGCGCAGCCAGCCTTCGGCCGTCAGGGCCTCATCCGGGGCGCCGACCTCGGCCGGGACGGCGGGCACGGTGCGGAAGGCGGGGTTGCGGCGCAGGAAGGCGATGATCTGGGTCTCGCCCTCCTCGCGCTCCAGCGAGCAGACGCAATAGACCAGGCGCCCGCCCGGCTTCACCTTCTCGGCCGCCACGTCCAGCAGGCGGTGCTGCACGTCGGCCAGCTTGGCCACGTCGGCGGGGCGGGTGGCGCGCAGCACCTCGGGGTTACGACGATAGGTGCCGGTGGCGGTGCACGGCGCGTCCAGCAGGACCGCGTCGAAGGCGCGGTCATCCTCCCAGTCCTCGGCTGGGACGGCGACGACTTCGGCCGTGAGCTTCATGCGCTCGAAATTCTGGCGCAGGCGCTTCAGCCGCGCCTCGGAGCGGTCCAGGGCGACGACCTCGGCCCCGGCGGCGGCCAGCTGCAGCGTCTTGCCGCCCGGCGCGGCGCACAGGTCCAGCGCCGTCTCGCCCGCCTTCACGGCCAGCAGGCGCGCGGGCACGGCGGCGGCCGCATCCTGCACCCACCAGTCGCCGGCCTCGAAGCCGGGCCAGGACGCGACGTCGCCGCGTTTGCCGGTGCGGACCGTGCCGCCGGGCAGGACTTCGCCCTCGACCAGGGCCGCCAGTTCGGCCGGATCGACGCCGGGCCTGGCCGTCAGGTCCGTGGCGGGCTCCTCGCGCGTGGCCAGCGCTAGGCCGATCAGGGCCGCCTCGCCATAGGTCGCCTTCCAGCGCTGGGCCAGCCAGTCGGGCAGGTTTGATTCAGCGGTCGTCAGGCCCGGACCGTCGCGGCCGACGCCGCGCAGCACGGCGTTGACCAGGTTCTTGTAGGGCCGCGTCTTGGGGTCGCGCTCGGCCAGCTTGACCGCTGTCGACACCGCGGCGAAGGCCGGGGTCTCCAGCACCAGGGTCTGGGCGAGGGCGATGCGCAGGATGGTCATGACCGCCAGCGGCGGCGCCTTCTGCAGGCGGCGCTCCAGGATCTGGTCGATCTCGCCCAGGCGGCGCAGGGCCGCCATGGCCACGGCGCGGGCGAAGGCGCGGTCCGGCGGAGCCAGGTCGCGCGCCGGCGCCTGCGACAGGGCCTCGTCCAGGCCGGTGCGTTTCTCCAGCGCCGCGTTCAGCAGCAGGCCGGCGACCAGGCGCGCCTCGACGCCGACGTCGGCGTGGGGATCGTCCGCAACCGGGCGCGGGGCGGGGGCGCGACGGGGCCCGCGCGCCTTCTCGGCGATGCGGCGGCCGCGCGCGGCGGAGCTGCGCCCCTTGGGCGCCCCCCCGCTCACACCGACACCTGGGTGCCGAGCTCGACCACGCGGCCGGGCGGAATGCGGAAGAAGTCGGTCGGATTGGCGGCGTTTCGCATGAGGAAGATAAACAGCTTGTCCTGCCACAGGGGCATGCCCTGGCGGGCGGAGGGAACGACGGAGCGGCGGCCCAGGAAGAAGCTGGTCGACATGATGTCGAACTTCAGCCCCTGCTTGCGGCACAGGCCCAGGGCGCGGGGCACGTTCGGCGTCTCCATGAAGCCGAAGGTCAGGGTCAGCCGCTTGAAGTCGTCGCTGATCGGCTCGACCGACACCCGCTGCTGATCCGACACGCGCGGCCGATCCGAGGTGTGCACGGTCAGGATGATGTTCTTCTCGTGCAGCACCTTGTTGTGCTTGAGGTTGTGCATCAGGGCCACCGGAGCGACGTCAGGGTCGGAGGTCAGGAAGATGGCCGTGCCCGGCGCGCGGTGCGGCGGGCGGGCGCGCAGCATCTCGATCAGGTCGGTCAGCGGCAGGCTGTCCTTGCGCGTCTTGTCGGCCAGGATCTGGGCGCCGCGCACCCAGGTCCACATCAGCATGACCAGGCCGCCGCCCAGGACCAGCGGCATCCAGGCGCCGTTGGGGATCTTGAGCAGGTTGGAGGTCAGGAAGACGGCGTCGATGAAGCCGAACGGCACCAGGGTCAGCAGCATGGCCCACACCGGCCACTTCCACTTGTGGCGCACCACGGTGAAGGACATCAGGGTGTTGACCATCATGGTGCCGGTCACCGCCACCCCATAGGCCGCCGTCAGATTGTGCGACGACTGGAAGGTCACCAGGACGAACAGCACCCCGACCATCAGCAGGCTGTTGATCGCGGGCACATAGATCTGGCCGGCCTGGGTCTCGGAAGTGTTGCGGATGTCCAGGCGTGGCAGCAGGCCCAGCTGGACCGCCTGCTGGGTCACCGAGAAGGCGCCGGTGATGACCGCCTGGCTGGCGATCACCGTCGCCGCCGTGGCCAGGATCAGCATGGGCCAGTAGACCAACTGCGGCACCATGTTCCAGAAGGGGTTGTCGGCCCCGCCGGGATTGGCCAGCAGGAAGGCCCCCTGGCCCAGGTAGTTCAGCGTCAGGCAGGGCAGGACGATGAACAGCCAGCCCTGGCGGATCGGCGCCTTTCCGAAGTGGCCCATGTCGGCATAGAGGGCCTCGGCCCCGGTCACGGCCAGGAAGACGCTGCCCAGGATGACGAAGCCCAGGAAGCCGTCCTTGAGCAGCAACTGGACGCCGTAGTGCGGCGACAGGGCGCGGATGATCGACAGGTCATCGAAGATGTGAAGGACGCCCAGCAGGCCCAGGCTCAGGAACCAGCCCAGGGTGATGGGGCCGAAGAAACGCGCCAGCCCGGCCGTGCCGCGCGACTGGACCATGAAGAGGGCGATGAGGATGCCCGCCGCCATCGGCAGGATGAAGGGATCCAACCGGCCGTTCAGGCCCGGCGCCTCCTGCAGGCCCTCGATAGCCGACAGCACCGAAATGGCCGGGGTGATGACCCCGTCGCTGTAGAAGAGGGCCGCGCCGCAGACGCCCAGGATGAACAGCCAGGCGCTGCGTCGGCCGATGGCGTGCTGGGCCAGGGCCATCAGCGACAGGGTGCCGCCCTCGCCCTTGTTGTCGGCCCGCATCAGGAACATGACGTATTTGAACGTCACCACGATCATCAGCGCCCAGAAGGCCAGGGACACCACGCCGATGACGGCCAGGTCGCCGCCGACGCCCTTCTGGGCGTGGCCGATGGCCTCGCGCAGGGCGTAGATGGGGCTGGTGCCGATGTCGCCGAAGACCACGCCGATGGCGCCCAGGATCAGGGCGCGATGCGTCGCCTTGCCGGACTTCTGGCCCTGGCCGGCGCCGTGTCCTCCGGGAGGGGGAATCTGGGCGTTCGCGGATTCGGAAGCTGTAGCGGGCGACGCAGGCGCGTCCCCGCGGGGCGTATCCCCGACCATGCATTTCCTCCGGCCGCGCGACGACGCGCCCATCAAGAGCGGCGGGGCTTTAGACCCTTTCCATCAGCGGTTCAATCGCGGGCCGGTTCCGGGCGGGCCGCCGAAGACAGGATGTGACGGTCGTCCTTGGCCTGGAGCAGCACCACCATGCCGTCGCCGTCGGCCGCGTCGGCGGGCAGGGCGAAGAGCACGGGCCGTCCCGTCCAATCGCCCAGGCGGCGCACCTCGCGCACCACATTGACGTGAGGGACGGCCTGGCCGCGGTTGTCGCCGCCCTTGACCTCGACGGTCTGAAGGCCCGGTCGATAGAGAACGGCCACCACCTCGGCCCCGCCGCGCGGCGGGCGGCCGGAGCCGACGCCGACCCGGTCGCCGGTCTCGCGGAACTCGATCTCGGGCGGCCAGCCGCGCCCGCGCGCCTCGGCCTCGACCGCCGCCCTCAGCTCGGGGGTGTGGGCGCCCGACAGCTGGCGGCGCCCACCGATCACCACCTGGGGCGTCGAGACGTTGCGCAACTGCAGGGCCTGGCGATAGGCGCGCTGGCGCGCGGCGAACTCGGGCCGGGCGAAGGTGTCGGGCCAGCCCAGATAGTCCCAGTAGTCGACGCCGTAGGTCAGGACGATGACCCCCGGCTGCTGCGCCACGCCGCCGACGGCGCGGTTGGCCTCGGGACAGCCGGCGCAGCCCTGGGCGGTGAACAGTTCGACCACCACCGGCTGGGTCGTCGCCGCCGGGACGGGGGCGTCGTCGCGGTCGCGCTGGCTCCGCGTTCCTGCGGGCGCGGCGGCGAGAGCCAGCAGGCTTGCGCCCGCGACCGCCGCCGTCATCCCGTACCTGATCAGACCCCGTGTCGTCATGGCGGCGATCCTAGCCGCTTGCCCCGCCCGCGCCGCTCATAAATGCGTGAGCGGCTTGATGCTTGGCCTATCGCCCTTCGGGCTGCTTGAGGCCTGATGCCTGGCCTATCGCCCTTCGGGCTGCTTGAGGCTTGATCCCTGGCCTGCCGCCCTTCGGGCTGCTTGAGGCCTGCCCCTCTCCCGTCATCCCGGCCGCAGCCCTCGCGCCAGCGAGAGCGGAGAGCCGGGACCGCCCAAAACGCCAGCGTCGACGTCCGCAGCGGTCCCGGATAGCCCTGCGGGCTTCCGGGATGACGCCACGGCGGGATGATACCGGAAGGATCAGTCCATCAGCTGCTGGGCCAGATAGACGTAGTGGCGCGCCCAGCGGCGGGCGTTGGCCACCGGGTCGGCGTCGTTGGAGTGACCGCCGGCCGTGTCCTCGTAATAGAGGTGGTCGTGGCCCTGGTCGCCCAGGCGCGCCGCGAACTTGCGGGCGTGGCCGGGGTGCACCCGGTCGTCCAGGGTGTTGGTCGTGATGTATACGCGCGGATACTTCGTCTCGGGCCGCAGCTGCTGATAGGCCGAGTAGCGGGCGATGAAGTCGGCGTCGCCCGGAATGCGCGGATCGCCGTACTCGCCGATCCAGGAGGCGCCGGCGGGCAACTCCTGATAGCGCAGCATGTCGATCAGCGGGCTTTCGATGACCGCCGCGTTGAACAGCTCCGGGTGCTGGGTGATCGACACCGAGGTCAGCACCCCGCCGTTCGAGCGGCCGTAGATGCCCAGGTGGCGCGGGCTGGTGATCTTGCGCTGCTCCAGGTCGCGGGCCACGGCGGCGAAGTCGTCGAAGGCGCGCTGGCGGTTCTCGCGCAGGGCCGCCTGGTGCCAGCCGGGGCCGAACTCGCCGCCGCCACGGATGTTGGCCTGGACGAAGACGCCGCCGTTCTCGAGCCACAGCTTGCCCATCTCGGGCTTGTAGGCGGGCGGGAAGCTGGCCTGGAAGCCGCCGTAGCCGAACAGGATGGTCGCCGCCGTCCCGTCCATGGCCAGGTCGCGCGGGCGAGTGACGAAGTAGGGAATCTTGGTCCCGTCGGTCGAGGTGGCCTCGAACTGTTCGACCACATGGGTCGAGGCGTCGAACTTGGCCGGGGCGGCCTTCAGCTCGGTCAGGGCGCCGGTCGCGACCTCGGCCAGGCTCAGCGTCGGCGGGGTCAGGAAGCCCTGCGAGGAGACGAAGATCCGGCCCTTGGCCTTGGAGCTGTCGCCCAGACCGACGGCGCTGTTGGCGGGCACGGCGATATCGGTCGCGGTCCAGCCCTGGGCGCCCGGGGTAAAGCGCTTCAGCGTGCCGACGACGTTGTCGGCGATCACCGCCACCACGCTGTCCTCGAACACGCGCACGCTCTGCAGCGACTGGCGCGGGCCGGGGGCGAAGATGGTCGCGGCGGCCGCATCGACGCGCACGTCCTGGCGCGTCTCGCCCAGCACGCCCAGCGGCAGGGCCAGCAGCGAACCGGCGGCGTAGGCCTGGCCGTCGAAGGTCCAGGCCTGGTCCGGCGAGAAGACCAGCTTGCCGTCCATCACCCCTTCGACGCTGACCCGCTCGGGCAGGGCCAGCTTATGTGGCTTGCCGTCGGCCCCCAGGGCCCAGGTCTCGGAGCGGAAGGTGTCCAGCGGGCGACGGAACAGCACCGCCTCAACCGCCCCGGCCTTGTCGCGCATGACCATGGCGGAGACGCCGTAGCCGCCGTCGCCCTGCTGGCCGCGATAGACCTCGGTCGCGTGCGCCAGCGGGTGGCCGCGCTTCAGCGCCTTGACGATGTAGGGATAGCCCGACTCCGTCATCGTGCCGGGACCGAAGTCGGTGGCGATCAGCAGGGTGTCGCGGTCCAGCCAGGAGATGCGGTGCTTGCCCTCGGGGATGACGAAGCCGCCGTCGACGAAGGTCTTGGTGGTCAGGTCGAACTCGCGCACCGTCACGGCGTCCTTGCCGCCGTCCGACAGGTTGACCAGGCAGCGGGTCTCGTCCGGGGCCAGGCAGTTGGCGCCCTTGAACACCCAATCGCGGCCCTCGGCCTTGGCCAGGGCGTCGACGTCGATCAGCGTCTCCCACTGCGGCTGGGCCGTGCGGTAGCTGTCCAGCGTCGTGCGGCGCCACACCCCCTTGGGATTGGCCGCGTCCTGCCAGAAGTTGCCGAGGCCCTCGCCCAGGAAGCTGGGCATGGCGATGCGGTCGGTGGCCGTCAGGATGGCTTCGGCCTGCTGGCGGAAGGGCTCGTAGCGGCGGTCGCCGGTCAGGGCGGCCAGGGCCTTGGCGTTCGAGGCGGCGACGAAGGCCCTGGCCTCGGCGCCGTCGACCTCTTCCAGCGCCAGATGGTCGTCGGCGGCCTTGACCCCCTCGGGCGTCAGGTCGCGCGGAAAGTGCGGCGGCAGGGTCGTGGCCGAGGCGGCCGCGGGATCGGCAGACACACCCTCGGCCAGGGCAGGCGCGGCGGCCAGCATCAGGGCCGGCAAGGCGACGGACAAGAACAGGTTTTTCATGAGTTCACTCCTGAAAGGCGTCACCCCGGACGGCCGTCAGGCCGATCCGGGGCCGCCGGAAACACTAAGGCCAAAGGCGGCGGGCTGGGCGGTCCCGGATAGCGGCTCACGCCGCTTCCGGGATGACGTCTGCTATTGCGAGGCCGGCTGATCCATCAGCCGTCGGGTCAGATAGGTGTATTCCAGGGCGATGCGGCGGGCCGTCTCGCGCAGGTTGGCGCCGGCCGCGTGGCCGCCGTCGGTGTTTTCATAGAAGAGCACCGGATAGCCCAGTTCCTCCATCCGCGCCGCCGCCTTGCGGGCGTGGCCGGGGTGGACGCGGTCGTCCTTGGTCGAGGTGTGGATGAAGACCTCGGGATAGGGCTGGCCCGCCGCCAGCTTCTGATAGGGCGAATACTGCTCGATCCAGGCGCGCTGCTCGGGGATGTCCGGGTCGCCGTATTCGCCGATCCAGCTGGCGCCCGCCAGCAGCTTGTGGAAGCGCAGCATGTCGAACAGGGGCACCTGGATGACCGCCGCATTGATCAGGTCCGGGCGCTGGGTCAGCATGGCGCCCATGAACAGCCCGCCCTGCGAGCCGCCCATGACGCCGAGGTGCGGCTGGCTGGTGACGCCGCGCGCGATCAGGTCTTGGGCCACGGCCTGGAAGTCCTCGTGCGCGCGCTGACGGTTCTCCTGCTGGGCCGCCTGGTGCCACTTCGGCCCGAACTCGCCGCCGCCGCGCGTGTTGGCGATGACATAGACGCCGCCGCGCTCGAGCCACAGCTTGCCGACCGTCGGCGAATAGCCGGGCAACAGCGACGACTGGAAGCCGCCGTAGCCGTAGAGCAGCGTCGGGTTCGAGCCGTCCAGGGCCATGGCCTCCTTGTGGACGACGAAATAGGGGATCATCGTGCCGTCGGCGCTGCGGGCCTCGAACTGATCCACACGCATGCCGGCGGCGTCGAACTTGGCGGGCAGAGACTTCGTCAGGGCGACGGCGCCGGTCGCCGCATCGGCCAGATAGAGGCTGGACGGGTTCAGATAACCGGCGACGCTGACGAAGATCTTGTCGTCCTGCTCCGAGGCCGAGCCGACGCCGACGGTGACGTTCTGCGGCAGGTCCAGGCGCGTGCGGCTCCAGTCGGCCGGGTCATAGACATAGACCGAGCCGCGCACGTTCTCGTACAGGGCCACGACCAGGCGGTTGCGCGTGGTGTTGATCGCCTCGACCGCCTCGCGCGCGCCAGGACGGATGACCAGCTTGGCCGGGGTCTTGGGATCGGCCAGCCAGGCCTGCAGGTCCCAGGCGATGACGTCGCCGGTCTTGAATTCCTGGCCCGAGGGCGCGGTCCAGTCCTGATCCGTCGTCACCACCATCTGGCCCGCGACCAGGGCGTTGATGTTCGACTTGAGCGGCAGGTCCAGCCTGGTCGTCGTGCCGTCGGGGTTGAGGCGCCAGGTCTCGCTCTCATAGAAGTTGATCCCGCGGTTCAGCAGCACCGCCTGCACCGCGCCGTCGGCGTCGCGCAAGGTGTAGCCCGAGACCGAGACGTCGGTCTTCTGGCCGGCGAAGACCTCGACCGCTTGGTCGACGCTCTGGCCGCGCTTCAGCAGGCGCACCGTGCGCGGATAGCCCGAGTCCGTCAGCGAGCCCTCGCCGAAGTCGCGCGCGATCAGCAGCGTATCCTTGTCGATCCAACTGGCCCCGCCCTTGGATTCCGGCAGGTTGATGCCGCCTTCCACGAAGGTTTTCGTCACGCTGTCGAACTCGCGGATGGTCACCGCGTCCTTGCCCCCGTTCGACAGGGAGATCAGGCAGTAGCGCTCTTCGGGCGGCAGGCAGCTGGCGCCCTTGTAGACCCAGTTGGCGCCCTCGGCGGCCGACAGGGCGTCGAGGTCGAGGATGGTCTCCCACTGCGGCGCCTCGGTGCGGTAGCTGTCCAGCGTGGTGCGCCGCCAAACGCCGCGCACATGGTCGGCGTCCTGCCAGAAGTTGTCGACGTGGCCGTCATGGGTGAAGCCGGGCGAGGGGATGCGGTCGCGCGACTGGACGATGTCCAGCGCCTGCTGGTGCAGGGTCGCATAGCGCGGATCGCCCTGCAGCACGCCCAGGGAGGCCTCGTTGTGGGCCTTGACCCACTCCATGGCGCGGTCGCCCTCGACCTCCTCCAGCCACAGATAGGGGTCCGTCGCGTCGCTGGTCGCGAAGCCGGCCGGCGCGGCGGAAACGGCGGGCGTGTCGGACGTATGGGCCATGGCGGGCGCGGCTCCGGCGGCGAGACAAAGGGCGGCGGCGGACGCCAGCGTGCGGAAATTCATCAATAGGCCCCCAACAGACGAATAAGCGGCCGGCACCTTGGCGGGGACCCGGCCGCGCGGCAAGCGTCCGTAATCTTACGGGACTGTAATCTTTGGCCACGCGCGCATGGACCTGGCCTCGAGGCCCCCTCAGTCGCCCTCATCGGGAATGTTCAGGATCTGGCCGCAGGCCTTGCAGTGGACGGCGTCGGGATCGTGCTTCTGCAGGCCGCAGACCGGGCAGGGGAATTTCACCTTGTGCGGCCGGATCAGGGTCTGGGCCAGGCGGATGAACAGGGTGATGCCCACCAGCATGACGACGATGGAGATGACCCGCCCCCAGTTGCCCGGCAGGGTGATGTCGCCGAACCCCGTCGTCGTCAGGGTGGCGACGGTGAAATAGAGGGCGTCCAGATAACCGTTGATGTGCTCGGCCTTGCCCCGGAAATAGGCATAGACGAAGCCCGTCACCACGAAGACGAAGGTCACCAGGGCCGCCATGGCCCGAGTGATCTCCTCGACCCGGGTGTCGTCGTAGCGCCGCCCGATGGTCCGCCAGAACAGCTCGCTGTTCAGCAGGCTCCAGAACCGCAGCAGCCGCAGGAAGCCCAGGTTGGCCAGCCAGGCCGGGAACAGCAGGGTGGCCAGGACGAACAGATCGACCCAGACGATCGGCCGCTTCAGCCAGTCGCGCACGTTGGAATAGGCATAGGCGCGGGCCGCCAGGTCCAGCGCCAGCACCGCCGCGATCAGATAGTCGACGACATAGAAGGCCCAGCCGGCCTCCTTCAGGATCGGCGCCGCCAGAAAAAAGCTGATGATGACCAGGTCGACGACGATGACCATGAGGCGGAACTTCACCGCCGCCGGGGAAGCGCCATGATAGAAGTAGCGCAGACGCGCGCGCAGGCGCAGCCGGTCGTGGCCCCTAGGGTGATCGTGCGCGGTCGCCATGCGCAAGCGATACATGAAGTCGTGAAAAATCCTATATGAAGGCGGTCATGACCGCTTCCCGCCCCCCCGAAGGCCGCCCCTATGTCCGCATGAACGGCGCCGGCAACGCCTTCATCATGGTCCAGGCCTTCGACCGCCCCTTCCACCCGAGCGCGGACCAGGTGCGCGCCCTGGCCGACCCGGCTGCGGGCCTGGGCGGCTTCGACCAATTGATCGGCGTCGAGCCCTCGGAAAGCGCCGACGCCTTCATGCGGGTGTGGAACGCCGACGGCTCCATGGTCGAGACCTGCGGCAACGCCCTGCGCTGCGTCGGCTGGCTGCTGCTGGAGGCGACGGACAAGGACGAGGTCGTCATCGACACGGCGGCCGGACCGACAACCGCCCGGCGGGCGCCCGGCCCCGTCGGGTTGGGAGACCCCGCAGAGTCGACGACCGCGGCCCACCAGCAAGTCACCGTCGACATGGGCGCGCCGCGCCTCGACTGGACCCAGGTGCCCCTGGCCGAGGAAATGGACACGCGCGGCATCGAGCTTCAGGTCGGGCCGATCGACGCCCCCGTGCTGCACACGCCGGGCGCCGTCTCCATGGGCAATCCGCACGTGGTCTTCTTCACCGACCGCCAGGACGACGCCTTCGTGCGCGGCTCGGGCTCCCTGATCGAGCACCACCCCCTGTTCCCCGAGGGGGTCAACGTCGGCTTCGCCAAGGTGCTGGACCGCGGCCATATCCGGCTGCGGGTATGGGAGCGCGGCGCGGGCCTGACCCTGGCCTGCGGCACCGGCGCCTGCGCCGCCCTGGTGGCCACGGCCCGCCGCGGCCTGACCGACCGCAGGGCGCGGGTCACGGTCGACGGCGGCGAACTGACCATCGACTGGGACGAAGCCACGAGCCATGTCTTCATGACCGGCCCGGTCGCGGTCGAAGGGACCGGTTTCCTGCCCGCCGCCCTGAGCGATTGCGGCTGACGCCGCGTCAACGGTTGTCCCCGCCGATCCCAGGTTCTAGGAACGGCGGGCGCCTGCCCCTTCCCGAGATCAAAATGCCCGAATTGACCGACAAACAGACCTTCTCCGACGACGACGCGCTGGAGTTCCACAGCGATCCGACGCCGGGCAAGATCTCCATGGCCCCCACCAAGCCGATGGCGACGCAACGCGACCTGTCGCTGGCCTATTCGCCGGGCGTGGCCGTGCCGGTCCTGGCCATCGCCGCCGATGCGGACAAGGCCTACGACTACACCTCCAAGGGCAATCTGGTCGCGGTCATCTCCAACGGCACCGCCATCCTCGGCCTGGGCAACCTGGGCCACATGGCGTCCAAGCCGGTGATGGAAGGCAAGTCGGTCCTGTTCAAACGCTTCGCCGACGTCGACAGCTTCGACGTCGAGGTGAAGACCACAGACCCGGACGAGTTCGTCACCGTGGTCAAGAACATCGGCGACACCTGGGGCGGCATCAACCTGGAGGACATCAAGTCCCCGGAATGCTTCGAGATCGAGGCCCAGCTGCAGGACCTGCTCGACATCCCGGTCTTCCATGACGACCAGCACGGCACCGCCATCATCTCGACCGCCGGCCTGATCAACGCCTGCCACGTGGTCGGCAAGAAGCTTGAAGACATCAAGGTCGTCCTGTCGGGCGCCGGGGCGGCCGGTCTGTCGTCGATCGCCCTGATGAAGGCGGCGGGCGTCAAGGCCGAGAACACAGTCATCTGCGACCGTCAGGGCGTGATCTACAAGGGCCGGGACAACGTCTCCCAATGGCAGGCGGCTCACGCCACCGACACCCCCCACCGCACCCTGGCCGAAGCCATGGTCGGCGCCGACATGGTCATCGGCCTGTCGGCCAAGGGCGCGATCACCAAGGAGATGGTCGCCTCCATGGCGCCCAATCCGATCATCTTCGCCATGGCCAACCCCGACCCCGAGATCACCCCGAGGACGTGATGTCGGTGCGTTCGGACGCCATCATAGCCACCGGCCGCTCGGACTACGTCAACCAGATCAACAACGTCCTGGCCTTCCCCTATCTGTTCCGGGGCGCGCTGGACGTGCGTGCGCGTCAGATCAACCACGAGATGAAGATCGCCTGCGCCCACGCCCTGGCGGCGCTGGCGCGCGAGGATGTGCCGGACGAGGTCGCCGCCGCCTATCGCGGACGCAAGCTGAAGTTCGGCCCGGAATACATCATCCCGACCCCGTTCGACCCGCGCCTGATCTGGTACATCCCGCCTTTCATCGCTCAGGCGGCGATGGATTCCGGCGTGGCGCGCAAGCCGATTGAGGACATGGACGCCTATCGCATCTCGCTGCGCCAGCGGGTCGATCCGTCCGCCGCCCTGATGCAGAAGATCCAGGCCAGCGTGCGCTCGGGTCCGAAGCAGCGCGTGGTCTTCGCCGAGGGCGAGGAGCAGTCGGTGATCCGCGCCGCCTGGGCCTTCAAGCAGGCCGAACTGGGCACGCCCATCCTGGTCGGCCGCGAGGAGCTGATCCGCCAGAACGCCGCCGAGGCCGGTCTGAACTTCGACGACCTGGGCATCCAGATCATGAACGCCCGCATCTCGGAGCGGAACGCCGAGTACGTCGACTGGCTCTACTCCCGACTGCAGCGCCGCGGCTATCTGCGCCGCGACGTCCAGCGCATGATCAACCAGGACCGCAACTATTTCGGCGCCGCCATGGTCGCGCGCGGCGAGGCGGACTGCATGGTCACCGGCGTGACCCGCAACTTCAACATGGCCCTGAAGGAGGTCCGCCGCGTCCTGGACGTCACGGACCGGATGATCGGCCTGTCGATCCTCCTGGCCAAGGGCCGCACCCTGTTCGTGGCCGACACCTCGATCCACGAACTGCCCAACGCCGCCGAACTGGCCGAGATCGCGGTCAAGGCCGCCGCCACGGTCCAGAAGCTGGGCCGCAAGCCGCGCGTCGCCTTTCTCAGCTACTCGACCTTCGGCGACCCGCCGGGCGACCGCGGCGAGAAGGTGCGCGAGGCCATCCGCATCCTCGACTCCATGGATGTCGATTTCGAATATGAAGGCGAGATGCCGCCGGCCCTGGCGCTGAATTCCGACGCCCGCGCCAACTATCCCTTCATGCGCCTGACCGGCGACGCCAACGTCCTGGTCATGCCGGCCATCCATTCGGCGGCCATCTCGACGCGCCTGGTCCAGTCGCTGGGCGGCGCCACGGTGATCGGCCCTCTGCTGGTCGGCCTGGAGAAGTCGGTGCAGATCGTGCCCCTGGGCGCCTCGGTCAGCGAGATCATCACCGCCGCCACCTTCGCGGCCTACGCCGACGGGGTGAAGGTCGAGGACTGACGCCGGTTCGCCGGCCCATTAGGTTGAGAGGCGGCCCTGCGGGGCCGCCTCTTTGCGTTTGGGCTCAGGCTTTCGGGTTCAGGCGGCGGCGCTCGAACGTCAGCCGCGCCCATTCGGCCGCGCAGAAGACCACGGCGATGACGCCCAGCCAGGCGGCGATGACGAACATGGCCGCATAGCCCTGACGCTCGATCAGTTCGCCCAGCGCCCCCCGCCCCAAGGTGCCGATCAGCAGGGCCAGGGAGGTGAAGACGGCGAACTGAACCGCGCCGAACATCTTGTTCGACAGGGCCGACAGATAGGCGACGAAGGCCGCCCCGCGAAGCCGCCGGCGATGTTCTCGCCGGCGATGGCCAGCATCAGGCGCGCCAGGGGCTCGCCCACGCCGAACAGGCCGAACAGCTTGTAGAGGCCCGTCGCGCTCATGACGGCGCCGATCACCGGCGCCCCGAGGGCCAGGTCCATCATCAGCAGATTGGTCGCCGCCGACAGGATCGCGCCCAGCAAGAGGCTGGCCATCCGGCCGACGACCAGCAGGGCCCAGCCGCCCAGGGCGATGCCGACGATGGTCATGACCACGCCGAAGGTCTTGGACGCCAGGGCGATCTCCGTCTTGGTGTGGCCCAGGGCCCCGCCCGTGTCGCCCATGTAGAAGGGGAAGGCGAACGGCCCCCACACCCCGTCGGTGATGCGATAGGTCAGGATCAGACCCAGGACGATCACCGCCCCCAGCCCAGGCGGCCCATCAGCTCGACCAGGGGCGCCAGGATGGCGTCATAGAGGGTGTTGGCCAGGGCGGGCGCCTCCGCCCCCTCGACCGTCGGCTTGGTCTTCCCGCCGCGCCAGACGATGATCCCGGCCAGGACGGCGGGCAGGATCACGGCCATGCCGACGATCCACGGCCCCCAGACGGCGGTGAACTCTCCGGCGCTGGGGGCCGGCTTGACGCTCAGGGCGGTGACCATGAAACGCACCAGCATGAAGGCCGCCCAGGCCCAGGCGGCCAGGGTGACGGCCAGGGCCGTCATGCGCAGGCGCGGCGAGCCGATGCGCTCGCGCGCGATGGCGGTCCGCGGCGCCGCCTTGGGCTCGGGCGCGATCAGCGTGCCGACCAGGCCCAGCCCCATCAGCCCCGCCCCGATGACGAAGGTCGCCGCCCAGCCGAGATGATCCGCCAGCACCAGAGCCCCCGCGCCGCCCACCAGCGCCGCCGTGCGGAAGCCCAGCTGATAGACGGTGGACAGCAGGTCCACGGGCGTCCTCTCGTCCGCGACCTCGATCCGCCAGGTGTCGATGACGATATCCTGGGTCGCCGAGGCGAAGGCGCCCAGGGCCGCGGCGCCCGCCAGCACCCCGATGGCGTTCGTGCCCGGGTGCGACAGGGCGATGGTCAGCAGGGCGCCCGCCAGGACGATCTGGCACAACACCAGCCAGGAGCGACGGCGGCCCATGCGCCCGATCAGGGGCGGGATCAGGCCGACCGAGGGCGACCACAGGAATTTGAAGGCCCCGAACAGCCCCACCCAGGACAGGACGCCGATCGTCGCCACCGAGACCCCGGCGTCGGACAGCCAGGCGTTCAGCGTGCCGAACAGCATGGCGAAGGGCAGGCCCGCCGAGAACCCCAGCAACAGCATGGCCAGGGTGCGCCGTTCGCGAAACGCCGCCTTGAGCACGCCCAGCCCTTTCGGGGACGGCTGAAGCGCCGCGACCTCGGAAGCGGGCGTCTTGAAATCGGTCATGCGGGGCTCCGGCGGGCGCCGCCGGGACTCATGGGCGACGGGTTACTGGCAGTCTAGGACGCCGCGACCTTGGCGCGGTTGGCGGCGTTCGTCCAGCGGGCCAGGGCGGCGCGCAGGGCGTCGGCCTCCAGCGGTTTGGCCAGGTGGTCATCCATCCCCGCCTCGAGACAGGCGAGGCGGTCCTCGGCGAAGGCGTTGGCGGTCAGTGCGACGATCGGCGTCTGGTCCCCGCGCGCCCGCAGCGCCCGCGCCGCGCTCGGTCCGTCCAGGCGCGGCATGCGCATGTCCATGAAGATCAGGTCGAAACGGGCCGCCTTGGTGGCGTCCAGCGCCTCCTGGCCGTCGGCCGCGCTCTGGACCACGCAGCCCTCGCGCCGCAGCAGGGTCTTGGCCAGAAGGGCCCCGACCGGATTGTCCTCGACCAGAAGGATCCGCACCCCCTTGAAGGCGACGTTGGCCACCCGGTCGTCCTCGCCCGGCCGCGCGTGCGGGACGGGCAGGCCGCGCCGAGCCCCCGCCGCGGCCAGCACGCGCTCGGCCAGCGACGCCGGACGCAGGGGCTTGATCAGATAGCCGCAGAAGCCCCCCGCCCGATAGCGGTCGATCAGGTCACGCTCGGACGGGCGCAGCAGGACGATGGCCTGGCCCTGGGTCGGACGGCTGGCCAACTCGCCGTCCTCGGCGCCGGCGTGGTCGACCAGGGTGATCCCGGCCTGGCGCGCCGCCCGGCCGCCCGAGGCCTCGATCTGATCAGCCGCCGCGCGGCGCACGAAGGGGTCGGGGGTGCGGATCGCCACCGTCACCCCGTCCAGCGGGCGCGGACGCGGCGCCCCGTCCGGCGCGAGCGGAAACTCGGCCTCGAAGCGGAAGCGGGCGCCGGGTCCGTCGGGCCGGTCCTCGACCACGGCGGTCCCGCCCATGGCCCGGGCCAGCCGTCGCACCACCGCCAGACCCAGGCCGGCGCCGTCGAAACGGGCGGCGTCGGAGGCGTCGGCGTGGCCGAACTCGTCGAAGATGCGGCCGCGCGCTTCCGCAGGCACGCCGGGGCCGGTGTCGTCGACGATGAAGACGAGGCGGGCGCGCGCCGCGCCGCCGCGCCGACCCTCGACCATCTGGCCCTCGACCGCCAGCCGCACGCCGCCCCGGTCGGTGAACTTCACCGCATTGCCGGCCAGGTTGAACAGGATCTGCCGCAGGCGGCCCTCGTCGGCGACCACGTCCGGGGCGTCGGCGGCGACCGACCAGACGATCTCCAGCCCCTTGTCGTGGGCGCGCGGGCTCAACAGCTCGGCCACGCCCCGCACCAGCGCCTCCAGCTCGACCGGCGCCGGATCGAACTCCAGGGCCTCGGCCTCGAGGCGGGCGTAGTCCAACAGGTCGTTGACCAGGCCCAGCAGATGCTCGGCCGACTTCTGCGCCGCCTCGGCATAGGCGCGCTGCGCCCCGTCCAGACGGGTGCGCGACAACAGACCCAGCATGCCGATCACCCCGTTCAAGGGGGTGCGCATCTCATGGCTCATCAGCCGCAGGAACTGCTGCTCGGGCGAGGCCGCGTCCGCAGGTCCCGCCGCCTGAGGGGGGACGGGGAAAAGTTCGGTTTGCGATGACGATCTGCGGCGGGTCTGTCCCATGGCCTCACGCTAGGCCCCAGGGGTTAATCACAGGCGAACGGCGTTTGCGCAGCCCCCGGCTCATAGACGGGGAACATGGCCCGGCGGCTGGCCTGGCGGTCGAAGTCGTCCTGGGCGCCGACCGTGGTGCGGCGATACATCAGGGCCTCGGCCACATGGCGACGCAGGACGCCGTCGGCTCCGTCGAGGTCGGCGATGGTGCGGGCCAGGCGCAGGGTGCGGGTCCAGCCGCGCGCCGTCAGTTCGCCCGTCTCGCCTGCCTTCATCAACAGGGCGCGGCCCGCCGCGTCGGGCGCGGCGAACCGCTCGAGGGCCTCGCCCGAGGCCCGGGCGTTCAGCGCCTGCGTCCCTTCCAGCCCCGCCTCGGCGACGCGGGCCTGCTGCATCTCCATGGCGGCGGCGACGCGTCGGGCGGCCTCGGCCGTGCCTTCGGCGGGGGCGGGCAGGATCATGTCCGCGGCGGTGACCGGCGGCGTCTCCACCGTCAGGTCGATGCGGTCGAACATCGGGCCGGAGATGCGGTTCTGATAGTCCTTCTGGCAGCGCGGGGCCTTGCCGCAGGCGCCGCGCCCCGGTCCGCCCAGGCCGCAGCGGCAGGGGTTCATCGCCGCCACCAGCTGGAACCGCGCCGGATAGCGCACATGGGCGTTGGCCCGCGCCACCACGATCTCGCCCGTCTCCAGCGGCTGGCGCAGGGAATCCAGGGCCTGGGGCGAATATTCAGGCAGCTCGTCGAGGAACAGCACGCCGTTGTGCGCCAGGGAGGCCTCGCCCGGCTTGGCCTTGAGCCCGCCCCCGGTCAGGGCGGCCATGGAGGCCGAGTGATGGGGCGCGCGGAACGGCCGGTCGCGCGTCAGGGCCCCGCGCTCGATCAGCCCCGCCACCGACCAGACCATGGAGGTCTCCAGCCGCTCCATCGGCGTCAACGGCGGCAGCAGGCCGGGCAGGCGGGCGGCCATCATCGACTTGCCCGACCCCGGCGGGCCGACGAACAGGAGGTTGTGGCCCCCGGCGGCGGCGATCTCGAGGGCCCGCTTGGCCCCCTCCTGTCCCTTGACCTCGCGCAGGTCGGGCACGGCGCGCCCCTCGACCACAGGCCCCGGCTGCGGCGGACGCAGCACCTGGATTCCACGAAAATGGTTGATCAGACCGATCAGGGAGCGCGGGGCCAGCAGGCGGACCTCGCCCGCCCAGGCCGCCTCCGGCCCGTTGGCCTCGGGACAGATCAGGCCCAGCCCCATGGCGTTCACCGCCATGGCGGCGGGCAGGGTCCCGCCCACGCCGGCGATCTGGCCGTCCAGCCCCAGCTCGCCCACCGCCGCCCAGCCGTCGAGCGCATCCGGCCCGATCACCCCCATGGAGGCCAGCAGGGCCAGGGCGATGGGCAGGTCGAAATGGCTGCCTTCCTTGGGCAGGTCGGCGGGGGCCAGGTTGGCGATGACCTTCTTGGGCGGCAGGGCCAGGCCGATGCCGGCGAAGGCGCCGCGCACCCGCTCGCGGCTCTCGGCCACCGCCTTGTCCGGCAGGCCGACGATGGCGAAGGCCCCGGCGGGCGTCGCCACCTGCTGCACCTCGACGTCGACCCGGCGCGCCTCGACCCCGTCGAAGGCCACCGTCACCACCCGCGCGACCATGAGCTCCCTCCCGCAGCCGAGAGGGAACAAATCACGAACTCACGCGCCTTGCAAGAGCGTCGTTCGATCAACCTGCGGCGTGGTGGATCAGGCCGCCGCCTTGCGGGCCTCGATCACCTCCCACATGCGCTCGGTGGCGTCGACGCCGGCGAACTTCAGCAACTGCTGGGCGCCGGTGGGGGAGGTGACGTTGATCTCGGTCAGATAGTCGCCGATCACGTCGATGCCGACGAAGATCAGGCCGCGCTCCTTCAGATAGGGGCCGATGGCGGCGCAGATCTCCAGGTCGCGCGGGGTCAGCTCGACCGGCGCCGCCGTGCCGCCGACGCGCAGGTTGGAGCGCACCTGGTTCTTGGCCGGGATGCGGTTGATGGCGCCCACGGGCTCGCCGTCGATCAGGATGATGCGCTTGTCGCCCGCCGCGACGGCCGGGATGAATTTCTGGATTACCAGAGGATCGCGCGACCCGGCGGCGTGGATCTCGATCAGGGCCTCGAGGTTCGGATCGTCCGCCTTGAGCCGCACCACGCCCGACCCGGCCGCGCCGTGCAGGGGCTTGAGCACCACGTCGCCGTGGCGGCGGTGGAAGTCGACCAGCGCCTCGGGATCGCTGGACACCAGGGTCGGCGGCTGCAGGCCGGGGAAGAGGGTGGCGATCAGCTTCTCGGGCGCCGAGCGCACCTCGGCCGGGTTGTTGACCACCAGGGTCTGGGGATGCACCCGCTCCAGCAGATAGGTGGCGGTGACATAGGCCATGTCGAAGGGCGGGTCCTGGCGCATCAGGATCACGTCGACGTCCCGCGCCAGGTCCAGGCGCTCCTCCGGGCCGAAGTCGGCGTGGTCGCCTTGCTTGCGCTGCACGCTCACCGGCCGGGCGCGGCAGAACAGCCGACCGTCCTCCAGCGCCAGGGTGCGGAAGTCATAGACCCACAGCCTGTGCCCGCGCGCCTGCCCGGTCAGGGCCATCAGGAAGGTGGTGTCCGACTCGACGTTGACCGCCTCGAGCGGGTCCATCTGGATGGCGACCTTGAGCATGGATTGTCCTTCTTTGGAGGGCGCTATCGCTCGCGCCGCGGGCGCTCGCTGCTTGAGCGCCCGGAAGCGCCGTCGCTGCCTACTTGAGGCTCAAGGCGACGCGCCGCAAGGCTGAGCTTCAGTTCAACCGCATCCGCATGCGGTCGAGGCGGGCGTCGCAGGCCTCGGCGGGCTCGCCCAGGCTGCGGGCGCGCGACAGGGCCTGGACGGCCCCGGTCAGGGCGCCCTGCCGCTCGCGCGCGGCGGCGACGTCCAGCCAGGGGCGATGGTCCTCCGGGTCCAGCAGGGCGCGGCGCAGGGCCGAGCGCTCGGCGCCCTCGTAATCCTGGACCTGCAGGGCGCGGGTGAACAGGACGTTCTGCAGCCGGATCAGGGCCTGGCGCTCGCTGACGGGCGCCATCAGCAGGTCCAGACGGTCGGCGACGTGCGGCGTCAGGCCCGCCAGAAGGGCGCGGCGCGTCAGTTCGCTGGGCAGGACCAGCCGCCCCTGGCTGAAGGGGTCCAGCGCCACCGGCCCCTCGGGAGTCTCCACCCGCAGCAGGACGTGGCCGGGAAAATCCACCGCCGCCGCCGTCAGCCCGGCCCGCCGCGCGGCGTCTAGATAGAAGATGACCAGCACCGCCGACAGGCCGCGCCGCCGCTCGGCCACGTCGATGACATCGGTGTTGGCCGGATGGTCGTAGTTGATCAGGTCGCCGTTCAGCCGCAGGTCCCCGGCCAGGGCCTCGGTCAGGGCGTCGTCGGGGCCTTCGTTGGCCGCGCGTTCCTTCAGGCGCTGGGCGGCGTGGTCGGCCAGGATGCGGACCGGCGCCGGATCGCGGAAGGGATAGTCGTGAATGGCGCAGGCGATGGCGCATTCCAGCAGGGGGAAGGCGGCCTCATCCGCCTGCCCCGCCTGGGTCAGGATCGCCTCGGCCTCCTCGCGTGTCACAGACTGTCCGCTCCTGTGGAAATAACGCCGCGAAGATGCCGTGGAAATCGCCGCGGAGCCAGCGCCACCATATCGATTCTCAATTCCAGGCCGCTCAGCCCCGGACGGCCGCGCGCCACAGCCTGGCCCGCGGAGGCCAGCCGGCGATGCTGCTCCGGCCCCAGGGCCGCGAGGGCCGCCTCCAGGGAGGCCCGCCGCTTGACCTCGACCACCGCCAGGACGCGGCCGCGCCGGGCCAGGATGTCGATCTCGCCGCCGCGCCCCTTCAGGCGGAAGGCGAGGATCTGATAGCCCTTGAGCATCAGCCACAGGGCGGCCAGCCATTCGGCGTCATGCCCCTGGCGATGCGAGCGGCCGCCCAACGCCCTGCGCCAGCCCGCCTTGGGCCGCCGAGGCGCCGCAGCGGGGCGCAGGCCCCGGCTCACCGCCCCTTGAGCTCCAGCGCCCGCTTGTAGAGGGGTTTGCGCGGCAGGTTCAGGGCCCTGGACACCTCGGCCGCCGCCTCGCCGGGGGGCAGGCGGGTCAGAGCCTCGGCCAGGGCGGCGTCGGCGTCGGCGGCGCTGGCGACTTCGGCCTCGCCGGGCCCGACCACGATGACGATCTCCCCCTTGGGGGCGTCGCAGCGGGGATCGGCGGCCAGGTCGGCCAGGGTTCCGCGCACGCACTCCTCATAGAGCTTGGTCAGTTCGCGGGCGACGGCGGCCGGGCGCGGCCCCAGCACCTGCGCCATGTCGGCCAGGCTGTCGCGCAGGCGCGGCCCGCTCTCGAAGAAGACCAGGGTCTGACGGCCCGGCCTCAGCTCCTCCAGCGCCGAGCGGCGCGCGCCCGACTTGGGCGGCAGGAAGCCGGCGAACAGCACCCGGTCGGCGGGCAGGCCGGCGATGCACAGGGCGGCCAGCAGGCTGGACGGGCCAGGCACGGGGTGGACCGGCAGGCCCTCGGCCACCGCCGCGCGCGCCACCACATAGCCGGGATCCGACACCAGGGGCGTGCCCGCGTCCGACACCAGGGCCACCACCTCGCCCGCCTTCAGCCGCTCGACGGCGATCTCGGCGGCCCGGGCCGAGGCGTGGTCGTCGCAGCGCTCCAGCTTGGCCTTCAGCCCATAGGCGGTCAGCAGCTTGGCCGTGACCCGCGTGTCCTCAGCCAGCACCAGGTCGGCCGCCGCCAGCACGTCCAGCGCCCTCAGCGTCATGTCGCGCAGGTTCCCGATCGGCGTCGCCACCAGATAAAGGCCCGGCGAAACGGGGCGCGCGGGCGGGGCGGTCGGCGGGAAAAGCGGGGCGTCGGACATCGGCCGGACCCTGCCAGTCCGACGCGGCGCGGTCTAGGTCAGCAGGGCCTTGAGCACGGCGTCCAGCAGGGGCCGCCCGCTCGCCGTGGCGGCGACGCGGCCGTCCTTCAGGCGCACGAAGCCGTCCGCCAGCAGGTCGGCCAGCCGCCCCTCGTCCGCCGACAGCCCCAGCCGCTGCAGCAGGGCCAGGGGCACGCCCTCGACGGTGCGCAGGCCCAGCAGGACCCGTTCCTCGTCGGCGTCCCGCGGGCTCAGGGTCTCGCGCTCGCCCCAGGGGTCGCCTGTGGCCACGCCCTGCACATAGTCGGCGATGCGGCGCCGGGCGACCGTGGCGACGCGGCCCTCGGCCAGGGTCAGCCGGCCGTGGGCGCCGGGGCCCAGGCCCAGATAGTCGCCGCCGCGCCAGACGTGCAGATTGTGGCTCGAACGGGCGGCGACGTCGCGCGCGTGGTTAGACACCTCATAGGCCTCGAACCCCGCAACCTCGAGCGTCGCTTGCGTGGTCTCGTAGAGTTCGGCGGCCAGGTCCTCGTCGGGCGGGGTCCAGGCGCCGCGCGCCACGGCCCGGCCAAAGGCCGTCGTCCCTTCGATGGTCAGCTGATAGGGGGAGACGTGCTCGAACCCCAGGTCGAGGGCGGTCGCCAGTTCGGCGCGCCAGTCGGCCACCGTCTGGCCCGGCCGAGCGTAGATCAGGTCGATCGACAGGCGCGGAAAGGCGCGGGCGGCCAGAGCGATGGCGCGACGCGCCTCGGCGGCGGAATGGTCGCGGCCGAGGAATTTCAGGGCCGCGTCGTCGAACGACTGCACCCCCATGGACAGACGGTTGATCCCCGCCTCGGCCAGGGCGGCGTAGCGGCCCGCCTCGGCGTCCGTGGGGTTGGCCTCCAGGCTGATCTCGATTTCGCCGCCACCGGAGCCGCCGCCGGGGAAGAGGACACGCGCCCGCTCCACCACCGCCGCCACGGCCTCGGGCGGCATCAGCGAGGGGGTGCCGCCGCCGAAGAAGATCGAGGCCAGGGCGCGCGGCCCGACCAGGGCCGCCTGGGCCTCCAGGTCGGCGAGGATGGCCTGGGCCAGCCCCGCCTGCTCCGCGACCCGCCTCCGGTCGCGCACGACGTTGAAGTCGCAATAGGGGCAGATGCGGGCGCAGTAGGGCCAGTGGACATAGAGCGCGATGGAGTCTTTCTCGCCCCTACCGCCGGTTTCGCGGAAGCCGGCTGCTTGAGGGGCCGACTGGTTCTCGCCCCTATCGCCGCCCTCGCTGAGGACGGCGGCTTGAGGGCGCGGGTCGGCCTCAGTCAATCAACGCCGCCTTGAGGCGGGCGAAGGCGCGGCCGCGGTGGCTGATGGCGTCCTTCTCGGCCGGGTCCATCTCGGCGAAGGTCAGGTCCGACCCTTCCGGCTGGAAGATGGGGTCGTAGCCGTGGCCGCGGTCGCCGCGCGGCGGGAAGACCAGCTCCCCGTCGACCCGGCCCTCGACCACGACACAGGGGCCGTCGGGCCAGGCCACGGCCAGGGCCGAGGTGAACCAGGCGCTGCGGTCGCGCGAGCCCGTCTCCTCCAGCCGCTGCTCGACCTTCCTCATGGCCAGGGCGAAGTCCTTGGTCGGCCCGGCCCAGCGCGCCGAGAAGATGCCCGGCGCCCCGTCCAGCGCCGCCACCGACAGGCCGGAATCGTCGGCCAGGGCCACCTCGCCCGAGACCTGGGCGGCGTGGCGCGCCTTCAGCATGGCGTTGCCCGCGAAGGTGCTCTCGGTCTCGTCCGGCTCGGGCAGATTCAGCTCTCCGGCCGTGACGATCCGGTAATGTCCATCCAGCAGCGCTTCGATCTCGCGCGCCTTGCCGGGATTGTGGGTGGCGGCGACGAGCCGCATCCCCTTGATGAGCTTGAGATTCATGGCCCGACCTTAGTCCCGTCCGATGCCTTGCGAAAGTTTAACATCGTTAAACGATATGTAAGTTGGCATTTTCAGGGGCACGGCCTATCTTCTTCATCAAGAACGGAGGCCGCACCGTTCAGACGAAGCGGAAATCACGCAACGTCGATCCAGCGGCACAGGAAAAACGCACAAAAATCGTGCAACGATGGAGAGATGATTATGCAAGCGATGAAAACCTCGATCTGGCTGGACCGCGTCGGTCACGGCATCATCAACGGCGCCCTGCTGATTTCCCTGCCGGCCGCCGCCGTCGCCCTGATCCTGCAAAGCCTCTGACCGTCCGTCGGAGGGGGAGGCTTTGACGATCGACATGAACGCCGCGAAGAATAGCGCCGCGCGTGGGTCGACCGGACCCCGCGCGGCGACCGCGCCTCGATCTCCGGCCTGAGACCCAAGACCATGCGATTCCCGAAACCGGACTTTCTCGGGAAATCCGCGCCGCGCAGCCCCGAAGACGCGCCGGCCTATCGCCTGAAGTCCGCCCTGCGCACCCCCAATGTCCGCACCCTGGGCCCCGGCTCGGTGTCGAGCCTGCTCAAGATCGCCCTGGACGTGGCCTATGTGCTGATGGCCCTGGTCACCGGCCTGCTGCTGCTGCTGTGGGCGGCGTCGATCTTCATCCCCCTGGACAATCTCAACGTCACCGTCACCGACGGGACGGACGGGCGCCAGATGCCCCTGACGCGGCCGCTGCTGCTGTTCGGCCTGGGCGCCCTGACCGCCTATTTCGGCGGCTTCCTGCTGATCCTGCGCTATCTGCGCAAGATCTTCCGCACCCTGACCCTGGGCGACCCCTTCCAGCCCGACAATGTGCGCCGCCTGCGCCAGATCGGCCTGATCCTGGCCGTGGTCACCGGCGGCGTCTGGGCGGCCCAGGGGATGGTGGCGGCCCGGCTCGCGCCCGGCGTCATGGAGCCGCAAGGGATCAGCGACCTGCTCACCCCCGTCTTCTCCATCCTCGTCGTCTTCGTCCTGGCGGAGGTGTTCCGCGAAGGCGCGCGCCTGCGCCGCGAATCCGAACTGACGATCTGATCCGAAAACGCTAAGCTCAATCCATGGCCATCCGCGTCCAGCTCGACCGCATCCTCGCCCAGCGCCGCATGTCGCTGACGGAACTCGCCGACCGCGTCGGCGTGACCGTCGCCAACCTGTCGATCCTCAAGACGGGCAAGGCGCGCGCCGTGCGCTTCACCACCCTGGACGCCCTGTGTCGCGAGCTGGACTGCCAGCCCGGCGACCTGCTGGCCCATGAGCCGGGCCCGCCGGCCTTCGACGACGAGGACTGAGGGTGGCCCGCTCCCCTTCGGGCAAGGGGCCGCCGAAAGCCGCATCCGCGACCAAGCCCGGAACGACCGAAGACGACAGGCGCATCTGGGGCCGCGTGACGGCCACGGTGACGCCCCCGGCGCAGCGCAAGGCCGCGCGCGTGACGCCCGGCGCCGTCCTGCCGGCGCTCGACGAGGCGCCGCCCGCCGCGCCGCCCGCCGCCCAGCGCGGCGTCGCCGGCAAGAAACGCGCCGCAGCCCTGACCCCCGCCTCGGCCGGACGCGTCGCCGCGTCCCCGCCGCCGAAGCCCCCGGCCCCGCGCCCCCGCCCGGCGCCCGAGGAGCTGGAGCCGCGCCGCCAGCGCCGCCTGTCGCGCGAGCGCGATCCGATCGAGGCGCGCATCGACCTGCACGGCTTCGGCCGCTTCGAGGCCGAGGACCAGCTGCGCGGCTTTCTGATCGGCTGCCAGGCGCGCGGCCTGCGCTCGGTCCTGGTCATCACCGGCCAGGGACGCCGGGGCGGCGGCGTCATCCGCGCCTCGGTGCACGAATGGCTGACGGGTCCCCACCTGCGCGGCGTCGTCTCGGGCTTCGCCTCGGCCCACCGCCGCCACGGCGGGGAGGGCGCGCTGTATGTGACGCTGAAGGGGCGGTGACGACCGAGAAAGAGCTTATCTCCACTCTCTTCGTCATCCTCGGGCTTGACCCGAGGATCGAGCGCGCAACGCGCTCACCTCTTCCCTTCCGTCTGGCGCCATTATTCCTGAACAGCGCGGAGCCGACAGCCCGATCCTCGGGTCAAGCCCGAGGATGACGGCGGAGGAAGGGATCACCCCTGCGCGTTCTTAACGGCGGCGGCCCCCGCCAGCGGCGCGATCACCAGGGCGAACAGGACGTAGGCGCCCAGCAGGGCCAGGGCCGAGGCGGGGCTCTGGCCGTTCGCCGCGCGGGTCAGGGCGCCGGCGCCGAACACCACCGGCGGAATGAACAGCGGCAGCACCACCACGGCGATCAGCAGCCCGCCGCGCCGCGCCCCCAGGGCCAGGGCCGCGCCCAGCGCCCCGGTGAAGGCGAACCCCAGGCCGCCCAGCGCCGCCGACAGCCCGGTCAGGCCGATGAGCTCGGCCGGCTGGCCCAGAGCCAGGGCCGCCACCGGCGCCGTGAGGGCCAGCGGCAGGCCCGTCGCCAGCCATTGCGCCAGGGCTTTGACCGTCATCGTCGCCTCCAGCGGCAGGGGTCCGGTCGCCAGCAGGTCCAGCGCCCCGTCCTCCAGGTCGCGCTCGAACATCCGCTCCAGCGACAGCAGGGAGGCCAGGGCCAGGGCCATCCAGGCCGCGCCCGAGGCCGCCGGGGCCAGGACGCGCGGATCGCCCCCCGCCGCCAGGGGCAGGATGGCCGTCAGGCACAGCAGGAAGCCGCAGGCCAGCAGCGGCCCGCCGCCGCCGCCCCAGGCCAGGGACAGTTCGCGCGCGAACAGGGCGCGGACGGCCGTCATCGCGTCGCCCCCAGGTCCAGCGGCCGCGCCGAGACGGGCAGGGGGTCGTGGACGGCGGCCAGGATCAGGCCGCCGCCCGCCAGATGCTCGGCCATCAGTTCAGCCGCGACGCCGCGCCAGGCCTCGTCCAGCGGGGCTAGGGGCTCGTCCAGCAGCCACAGGGCGCGCGGCGCGGCGACGAGGCGGGCCAGCGACAGCCGCCGCCTCTGACCGGCCGACAGCTTGCGCGTCTCCAGATCCAGCAGGGGGGCCAGCTTCAACCGCTCGACGGCGGCGGCCAGGGCGTCGGTCGAACCGCCCAGCCATTCGACCTGGAAACCCAACTCCTGCCTGGCCGTGCGCTGGGGCTTCAACCCTTCGTGATGGCCGAGCAGGTGCAGGGCCGCGCGCCGCGCCGTCTCGGCCTCGATCTCACCGTCGGCGCCGCGAAAGGCGACGCTCCCCGCGTCGGGCCGGATGAAGCCGGCCACGGCGCGCAAAAGGCTGGTCTTGCCCGCCCCGTTGGCTCCCGTCAGGGCGACCGCCTCGCCCGCCGACAGGCCGGTCGTCAGGCCGACGAACAACCGCCGTTCGCCGCGCGACAGGGTCAGGGACCGGATATCGACGCCGATCAGCACTTGCGAGTCTCTCTCAATGTCCACGTCAGGGGTGTGGATACATGGACGATGCCCCCGCGCGGGATTATATGCCCAAGCGCCGCAGCAGGCTTTCGCCGCGCGCGCCGGGGACCTGTGCGCCCCGACGTCCAGCGCGCGAAGGCGCAACCGAATTGTCGGGCGGCGTTTGCCAGAGGACTACTCTCCATGCCGTCGATCGACAGCCTCAAAACCCGCCAGGACCTCGCGGTCGGGCGCAAGAAATACGCCTATTACAGCCTTCCCGCCGCCGAGGAAGCCGGTCTGGCCGGGATTTCCCGCCTGCCGCGCTCGATGAAGGTGCTGCTGGAGAACCTGCTGCGCAACGAAGACGGCGTCTCCGTCACCGAGGACGACCTGAAGGCCGTCGCCGCCTGGATCGAAAACAAGGGCGCCGTCGAGCACGAGATCGCCTTCCGTCCGGCCCGCGTGCTGATGCAGGACTTCACCGGCGTTCCGGCTGTCGTCGACCTGGCGGCCATGCGCGACGCCATGGCCAAGCTGGGCGCCGATCCGGCCAAGATCAATCCGCTGAACCCTGTCGACCTGGTCATCGACCACTCGGTCATGGTCGACCACTTCGGCGACGCCAAGGCCTTCGGCCAGAACGTCGAGCGCGAATATGAGCGCAACATCGAACGCTACAACTTCCTGCGCTGGGGCTCGTCGGCCTTCAACAACTTCCGCGTCGTGCCGCCCGGCACCGGCATCTGCCACCAGGTCAACCTGGAGCACCTGGCCCAGACCGTCTGGACCGCCGAGGAAGGCCGCAAGACCGTCGCCTATCCCGACACCGTGGTCGGCACCGACAGCCACACCACCATGATCAACGGCCTGGCCGTCCTGGGCTGGGGCGTCGGCGGCATCGAGGCTGAGGCGGCCATGCTGGGCCAGCCGATCCCGATGCTGATCCCCGAAGTCATCGGCTTCAAACTGACCGGCAAGCTGCCGGAAGGCGCGACGGCCACCGACCTGGTGCTGACCGTCACCCAGATGCTGCGCAAGAAGGGCGTGGTCGGCAAGTTCGTGGAATTCTTCGGTCCCGCCATCGCCGGCATGACCATCGAGGACCAGGCGACCATCGCCAACATGGCCCCGGAATACGGCGCCACCTGCGGCTTCTTCCCGGTGTCGCAAGCCACCATCGACTATCTGACGGCCACCGGCCGTGAGAAGGCGCGCGTCGCCCTGGTCGAGGCCTACGCCAAGGCGCAGGGCCTGTGGATCGACGAAACCTCGGAAGACCCGATCTTCACCGACGTGCTGGAGCTGGACATCTCGACGGTCGTGCCGTCGCTGGCCGGTCCGAAGCGTCCGCAGGACCGCGTCGAGCTGACCGTCGCCGCCCCGGCCTTCGCCACCGCCCTGGCCGACGTCTTCGCGCGCCCGACCGACGCCCCGCGCGTCGCCGTCGAGGGTGAAAAGTTCGACCTGGGCGACGGCGACGTGGTCATCGCCGCCATCACCTCCTGCACCAACACCTCCAACCCGTCGGTGCTGATCGCCGCCGGCCTGGTGGCGCGCAAGGCCCACGCCCTGGGCATGAAGGTCAAGCCCTGGGTCAAGACCTCGCTGGCCCCCGGCTCGCAGGTCGTCACCGACTATCTGACCGACGCCGGCCTGCAGAAGGACCTGGACGCCCTGGGCTTCAACCTGGTCGGCTACGGCTGCACCACCTGCATCGGCAACTCCGGCCCGCTGGACCCGGCCGTGTCCAAGGCGATCAACGACAACGGCCTGGTGGCCACCTCGGTCCTGTCGGGCAACCGCAACTTCGAGGGCCGGGTGAACCCCGACGTCCAGGCCAACTACCTGGCCTCGCCGCCGCTGGTGGTGGCCTACGCCCTGGCCGGCTCGATGCGCATCGACATCACCAAGGAGCCGATCGGCCAGGACAAGAAGGGCAATGACGTCTTCCTGAAGGACGTGTGGCCGACCTCGGACGAGATCGCCGCCATCCAGAAGAAGTCGGTCACGCCCAAGATGTTCGCCAAGCGCTACGCCGACGTCTTCAAGGGCGACGAGCACTGGCAGGCCATCAAGGTCACCGGCGGCCAGACCTATGAGTGGGACGACAACTCCACCTACGTCCAGAACCCGCCCTACTTCGAGGGCCTGTCGATGGAGCCGGCCCCGGTCAGCGACATCGTCGAGGCGCGCATCCTGGGCATCTTCGGCGACTCGATCACCACCGACCACATCTCTCCGGCCGGTTCGATCAAGAAGGCCTCGCCGGCTGGTCAGTACCTGACCAACCACGGCGTCGACGCCCTGGACTTCAACAGCTACGGCGCCCGCCGCGGCAACCACGAAGTCATGATGCGCGGCACCTTCGCCAACATCCGCATCCGCAACCGCATCACCCCCGACATCGAGGGCGGCGTCACCAAGCACTTCCCCTCGGAAGACACGATGTCGATCTACGACGCGGCCATGCGCTACCAGTCGGAAGGCCGTCCGCTGGTCGTCTTCGCCGGCAAGGAATACGGCACCGGCTCCTCGCGCGACTGGGCGGCCAAGGGCACCCGCCTGCTGGGCGTCCGCGCCGTCATCGCCGAAAGCTATGAGCGCATCCACCGCTCGAACCTGGTCGGCATGGGCGTCGTCCCGCTGCAGTTCAAGGAAGACGGCTGGCAGAAGCTGGGCCTGACGGGCGAAGAGATCGTCACCATCCGCGGCCTGACCGACGCCAACGTCGGCAAGCTGAAGCCGCGTCAGGACCTGTGGGTCGAGCTGTTCCGTCCGTCGGACGGCAAGATGGCCCGCTTCCCGGTCCGCTGCCGCATCGATAACCAGACCGAGCTGGACTACTTCAAGGCCGGCGGCGTCATGCCCTACGTCCTGCGCAACCTCGCGCGCGGCGACGAGAAGTAAGAGGTCTCAAGCAGCGCGAAAGCGCGTTAGACCAAACAAGAATGAAGGCCGGCGGAGCGATCCGCCGGCCTTTTTCGTTGCCTTCCCCACCGCACCTGCCGTCATCCTCGGGCTTGACCCGAGGATCGAGTTCAGCGGCGCATTCGCCCTTGCCTACGCTGTGCAGGCGGACACCCCGATCCTCGGGTCAAGCCCGAGGATGACGGCGAGGGAGAAGAAGCGCAGAGGAAGGCTTGGCGGCCCAATCGGCCTCGCCGCTCGCCCCATCAGTCCAGCTTGAGCGCCTCGGCCAGCAGGCGCGCCTCGGCTGCGCGGCTGGAGCCGGCGCGCCAGGCGACCACGATCTCGCGGCGCGGCGCGTCGTCGGAAATGGGCCGCACGACGACGCCCGGACTGTCGGCCAGACCCGCCTTCACCGCCATCTGCGGCAGGAAGCTGACGCCCAGCCCCGAGGACACCATCTGCACCAGCGTATGCAAGGATGTGGCGGCGAAGACGTCCTCGCCGCGCGGCGCTTCGATATTGACCGCCGCCAGGGCCTGATCGCGCAGGCAGTGTCCGTCTTCCAGCAGGATCAGGTCGTCGGCCTTCAGCATTCCCTCCGGGATCGGCCCGGCGCCCGCCAGCGGATGGCCGACGGGGGCGGCGGCCAGGATCTCGTCGTCGCCGATATGGGCGTGGTCGATCCCCGGCGCGTCGTAAGGCAGGGCGATGACGGCGGCGTCCAGCTGGCCCGCCTTCAGCCCGGCGATCAGGCGCGGCGTCAGGTCTTCGCGGATGAACAGGCGCAGGCCCGGATACAGGGTCTTCAGCCCCGGCAGGGTGCGCGGCAGCAGGAAGGGCGCCACCGTCGGGATGATCCCCAGGCGGAACCGGCCCGACAGTGGCTTGCCCGCGTTCTGGGCCGCCTCGACCAGGTCCTCGGCGCGCGCCAGCACGTCCTCGGCCCGGCGCACCGCCTCGGCGCCCACGGCGGTCAGGATCACCGCCCCGCGCGTGCGCTCGACCACCGCGGTGCCCAGGACGCGCTCCAGCTCCTGCACCCCCGACGAGAGGGCGGGCTGGCTGACATGGGCGGCCTCGGCGGCGCGGCTGAAGGAGCCGTGCTCGGCCAGGAGCTTCAGATATTGCAGCTGGCGCAAGGTGGGCAGGACGGACATGGGTCACGCTGGTTGTTGAGAGGCCGCTCCAGACATAGGCGTCGCCTATGCCGAAATCAAAAGCCATCGATCGTTTCTATGAAGCCGGCGGCGGATGGCGCGCATCATAAGACAAATCTATTCGCATGAGCAAAATGATCGATTTGACTTAAGCAGCCTCAAGGCCCATCTCATGGCCTCGACGGTTCGCCCTCCCCCGGCGAGCCGACGGTCAATATCATTCGTCTCTAGGAGAAGCGCGATGCTCGGCGTCGGTCAAAAACTGCCTGATTTCAAAATTATCGGCGTGAAGCCGGGCTTCAACAGCCACGAAGAAAACGGCGAGTCGGCGTTCGAGCCGATCACCCAGGACAGCTTCGAGGGCAAGTGGAAGGTCATCTTCTTCTACCCGAAGGACTTCACCTTCGTCTGCCCGACCGAAATCGCCGCCTTCGCCAAGCTGAACAAGGACTTCGAGGACCGCGACACCGTCGTGCTCGGCGGCTCGACCGACAATGAGTTCACCAAGCTGGCCTGGCGCCGCGACCACGCCGACCTGAACAAGCTGCCGATGTGGCAGTTCGCCGACAACGGCGGCAAGCTGGCCCGCGCCCTGGGCGTGCTGGACGAAGAAGAAGGCGTGGCCCTGCGCGCGACCTTCGTCGTCGATCCGCACAACGTCGTCCAGCACGTCTACGTCACCAACCTGAACGTGGGCCGCTCGCCGGAGGACACCCTGCGCGTCGTCGATGCCCTGCAGACCGACGAGCTGTGCGCCTGCAACCGCCCGGTCGGCGGCGAGACCCTGGCCGCCTGATTACAGATCCAGGCCAGGCCCGGACCGCGTGAGTAGGGTCCGGGCCGCTGCTCGAAAGGGCGGCGGCGGGCGACTGTCGCCGCCTTTTCTCTGCCTGACGCTTCCCCCGGGCGGCGGTCGGGCGCCCCGAGGTCGGCGCGCCGAGCGCGCGACGCCTCTCACCCCCTCAAGGAGAGTTTCCATGTCCATCGACACCCTGCGCGACCTGATCCCGGCCTACGGCAAGGACATCTCGCTGAACCTGTCCTCGCTCGCCAACGAGACCGTGCTGAACGACCAGCAGAAGTGGGGCTGCTTCCTGGCCTCGGCCCACGCCATCGGCGTCGCCCCCGTGGTCAAGGCCATCGAGGCCCAGGCCGCGACCATCCTGTCGCCCGAGGCGATGACCGCCGCCAAGGCCGCCGCCGCCATCATGGGCATGAACAACATCTACTACCGGTCGCTGCACCTGATGAAGAACCAGGAGTACACGACCCTGCCGGCCAAGCTGCGCATGAACGTCATCGCCAATCCGGGCGTCGAGAAGCTGGACTTCGAACTGTGGTCGACGGCCGTCTCGGCCATCAACGGCTGCGGCGCCTGCATCGACGCCCACGAGGGCGAACTGCGCAAGCACGGCACGCCCAATGTCCAGATCCAGGCCGCCCTGCGCATCGGCGCCGTGGTCCACGCCGTCAGCCGCATCATCGCCTCGGAGACCGCGCTGGCGGCCTGAAGGCATCGACCTTGAGACGAGGAAAAGGCGCGGAGCGATCCGCGCCTTTTTGCTTCCTGCTCGTTGCCTTCGCTCTTGAGCGGCCCGGCTCAGTCAGCGCCGTCGTCTTCGCCCTGGGCGGTCAGTTCGCGCATCAGGTCCAACACCAGCTTCTGCTGGCGCGAGGACAGGCGCGGGGCCAGGCGGCCGATCTCGATCGTCTGGCGGGTGGCGGGAAAATCATGCTCGAAGGGCTGGGCCTGCAGCTCGGCCATGCCCGGCTGGGGCGCGGCGACCAGCCCCTCGAAGAAATAGCCGATGTCGACGCGAAAGAAGCGGGCGATGTCCCAAAGCTTGGACGCCGAGATGCGGTTGGCGCCCTTCTCGTACTTCTGCACCTGCTGAAAGGTGACCCCCAGCGCCCGGCCCAGTTCGGTCTGGTTGAACCCCAGGGCGATGCGCTTCTCGCACACCCGGCGCCCGACATGACGGTCCACCATATGGGGCCCCTCCGCCCCGAAATCTCCGACCATAATCCACCCTCGTCCCGTTCACTGTCCGACATGCCGCCCCCCCGCGGTTCATGTCATGTGAATTCGTGTCACAGGGGCGCCTGTAGGGGAGGGCGCCCGACTGATCAACGGCCAAGCTTGGCTTTTCCGGCGCGACGCCGTCCGGCGATGAGCATCAGGGTCAGGGCGACGGCGAACGGCAGGTCGCCCCAGCGCCCGTAAGGCGTCGGCTCCGCCGCCTGCGGCAGGCGCACGTCGATGACCCCGGCGTGACCGGGATCCAGCCGCTTGCCCTCGACGATGCGGCCCCAGGGATCGATCATGGCCGAGACGCCCGTCGGCGTCGCCCGCGCCATCGGCAGGCCGGTTTCGATGGCGCGATAGCTGGCCAGGTTGAGGTGCTGGCGCGGCCCGGACGTCGCCCCGAACCAGGCGTCGTTGGAGACATTGACGATCCAGGCCGGTCGAGAGGCCGCCGTCGCCGGAGTGAAACCGGGATAGAGGCTTTCGTAACAGATCAGCGGCTGGGCCGGGGGGGCGTTGACCAGGCTGATCGGCGCCGGCGCCGGTCCGGCGCTGAAATCCGCCGGAACGTGCACCAGGCTGCGCACCCCGATCTTGCCCATCAGATCGCCCATCGGGAGGTATTCGCCAAAGGGCACCAGCCGGTGCTTGTCATAGACGGCGCCGATGCGCAGGCCCGCCGCCCCCTCGTCGTGCAGGGCGAACAGGCTGTTGTAGTAGCGCGCGCCCGTCTCGGCGCTCGGATCGGGCTCGCCCCGGCTCAGGCCCGCCAACAGGGTCTGTCCGGTCTGCAAGGCGGCCGCCACGGCCTGGGCGTCGCGCGTCGCGAACAGGTCGTTGGCCGTGGTCGGCAGGGCGCCTTCGGGCCAGATCACCACGTCGGGCAAGGCCGCGCCCGGCTGGGCGGTCAGCTCAAGATAGCGGCCCAGAATGGCGTGGTAGGCCTCGGGGCTCCACTTGTAGTCCTGAGGGATGTCGGCCTGGACGATGCGGACCAGGGTCGGGGTCTCGCTGATCCGCGCCGAGGCCAGCCGCACGGCGCCGAAAGCGAACAGGCCGACGAGGGCCAGCACGCCCAGCCCCGCCGCGATCAGGCGCGGCCGCCGGGCGCCGGGGTCGGCCAGGGGAGCGAAGGCGGCGGCGGCCGCCACGGTGACCAGGCCCAGCCCATAGACCCCGACGACCGAGGCGAACTGCGACATGGCCGAGCCCGCCGTCCAGCCTGCCCCTGCCGGGTTCCACGGAAAGCCGGTCAGCACATGGCCGCGCGTCCACTCCAGCAGGGCGAACAGGGCCGCGAACAGCAGGACCCGGCGCACGCCGACCGGCGCGAAGCGGCGATAAAGGGCCGTCGCGGCGCCCCAGAACAGGCCCATGCCGGCGGGCAGCAGGCTGGCCGCGAAGGGGGCCATCCAGGCCTGGGCCGGGTTGACCAGAAAGGCTTCAGCCACCCACCAGCAGCCGATGAAGAAATAGGCGAAGCCGGCCAGCCAGCCGACCCAGAACGCCCCCTTGAGGCTGGCCGAGCGATCGGACAGCAGCAGCAGCAAGGGATAGCCCAGGAGACCGGGCAGGAGGTGGAACGGCGGATGGACCAGGGCCGCTCCCGCCCCGGCGGCGAGCGCCAGGCTAACGCGGCCCCAACGATACGACAGAAGCCCCTTGTAGCGGGCGGCCAGCGCCCCGCTCATGCGGCGCCCTCATGTTCGGCCGCATAGGGGTCGGCGACGCCGAGTTCGGCGAGGATCTCGCGCTCCTCGGCCTCCATCTCCTCGGCCTCGGCGTCGTCCTCGTGGTCGCGGCCCAGCAGGTGCAGCACGCCGTGGACGACCAGGTGGCTCAGATGGTCGGACAGGGTCTTGCCCTGGGCCTGCGCTTCCGCCGCGCAATAGGCGTGGCCCAGCACCACGTCGCCCAGGTGCGGAAAGGCGCTCTCGGCCGCCGGAAACGACAGGACGTTCGTCGGCCGATCCTTGTCGCGGAAGCGGGCGTTCAGATCCTGCACCGCCGCGTCGTCGGCCAGGAGCACCACCACGTCGCCCTCGACCGCGCCCAGGGCCGCCGCGGCCGCGCGCTCTGCGACCGCCGCCGCCTCGGGCAGGGCCTGGGTCCAGGCCTCGCTCTCGATCTCGACCTCGATCATCCGGCGTCCTCCTCAAGGTCGGGGAAGGGGCGGCTGCGCGCCGCGTCGGCGTCATAGGCGCGCACGATGCGCTCGACCATGGCGTGGCGCACCACGTCCTCGGACTTGAACTGCTGCACGCCGACGCCCTGCACGTCCTTGAGGATGCGCAGGGCGTGGGCCAGGCCGGAATCGCGCGGGTTCAGCAGGTCGACCTGCGACGGATCGCCCGTCACCACCATGCGCGCCCCCTCGCCCAGGCGGGTCAGCACCATCTTCATCTGCATCCGCGAAGTGTTCTGCGCCTCGTCGACGATGATGAAGGCGTGGCTCAGGGTGCGGCCGCGCATGAAGGCGATGGGGGCGGCCTCGATCTCGCCCTTCTCGCGGCGGCGGCGCACATCGTCGACGCCCAGGATGTCGTTCAGCGACTCCCAGATCGGGGCCAGATAGGGATCGACCTTCTCGTTCAGGTCGCCCGGCAGGAAGCCCAGCTTCTCGCCCGCCTCGACCGCCGGGCGGGTGATGACCAACCGGTCCACCTGCCCCCGCTTCAGCAGGGAGGCGCCGTAGGCTGCGGCGAGGAAGGTCTTGCCCGTGCCCGCCGGACCGACGCCGAAGGTCAGGTCGCAACGGCCCAGCATCTCCAGATAGCGGGCCTGGGAGGCGGTCTTGGGCGCGATGGCGCCGCGACGGCCGACCGGCAGGGCGGCGCCCTCGGGCACGCTGCGGCCCGTGCTGCGGCCCGCCGGTTCCGGACGCGGCTGGGTCACGGCGGCGCCGAGCGCGGTGCGCACGTCGGCCTCGGTGATCTCGGCCCCCGCCTCGGCCCGGTTGGCCAGGGCCTCGATGACCCGGCGCGCCTGGGCGCGGTCGCGGGTCGAGCCGTTGATCGACACCCCGCCGCCCGGCGTCTCGACCAGCACCTTGAAGGCGTCCTCGATCAGGGCCAGGTGGCGGCTCTGCGGCCCGATGACGGCGCGCAGGGCCGCATCGCTGAGGGACAGGAACTCGGACTCTCGCGCCATGAAGGCTCCTTGTTGAACCCCTGTCGCCTCGCGCGCGACGCGAGGCTGCTTGAGGGGCCTTCTTAAGTGTTCCTATCGCCTTGCGCGCGGCGCAAGGCTGCTTGAGGAACGGTAACGTCAGGGCCTCTCACGACGCGCGCGTTTGAGAGAAACCCGTCAGGTCGTCGGGATCAGGCGGCCAGTCAGGCTGTTCTGCTGGCCGCTGAGGATCTCGACCGGAACGATCCGGCCGATCAGTTGATCCGCGTCGTCGACGTGGACCGATTGCAGATAGGGCGAGCGGCCGATGGCCTGGGCGCCGTGGCGGCCCTTCTTCTCGAACAGCACCGGCAGGACGCGCCCGGCCAGCGATTGGTTGAAGGCGACCTGCTGCTCGGTCAGCAGGGTCTGAAGGGCGTGCAATCGCTCCTTGGCCACGGCGTCCGGGACCTGGGCCGCCATGGTCGCGGCGGGCGTGCCGGGGCGCGGCGAGTACATGAAGGAGAAGGCGCTGGCGTAGTTGACCCGCCGCACCAGATTCATGGTGTCCTCGAAATCGCGATCCGTCTCGCCGGGGAAGCCGACGATGAAGTCGCCCGACAGCGCCATGTCCGGCCGGGCCTCGCGGATGCGGTCGATCAGGTCGAAATATTTCTGACGCCCGTGCTTGCGGTTCATCAGGCGCAGGATGCGGTCCGAGCCCGCCTGCACCGGCAGGTGCAGATAGGGCATCAGGGCGTCCAGTTCGCCGTGCGCCGCGATCAGGTCGTCCGACATGTCATTCGGGTGGCTGGTGGTATAGCGGACGCGCTCGATGCCGGGGATCTCGGCCAGGGCGTAGGCCAGTTTCGCCAGCGTGAAAGGTTTACCGTCCGGGCCTTCGCCGTCATAGGCGTTGACGTTCTGGCCCAGCAGGGTGACTTCGCGCACGCCCCGGTCGGCCAGGGCGCGGGCCTCGTCCAGCACCGCCGCGACCGGCCGCGACCACTCGGCGCCGCGCGTATAGGGCACGACGCAGAAGGTGCAGAACTTGTCGCAGCCTTCCTGCACCGTCAGGAAGGCGGTGACGCCCTCGGTCCCGCGCGTCGCGGGCAGGGCGTCGAACTTCTCATTGGGGGCGAAGTCGGCGCCGATGCGCTCGCCGCGCGCCCGCGCCGTGCGGGTCAGCAGCTCCGGCAGCTGGTGATAGGCCTGGGGCCCGACCACCAGATCGACCGCCGGCTGGCGCTTCATGATCTCCTCGCCCTCGGCCTGGGCGACGCAGCCTGCCACGGCGATGGTCATGGCCCCTGCGCCCGCCGCCGCCTTCTCCTCCTTCATCTGCCGCAGCTTGCCGAGCTCGGAATAGACCTTCTCGGCCGCCTTCTCGCGGATGTGGCAGGTGTTCAGGATCACGAAGTCGGCGCCTTCGGGCGTATCCGTCGGCGCATAGCCCAGAGGCCGCAGCACGTCGGCCATGCGTTCCGAGTCATAGACGTTCATCTGGCACCCGTAGGTCTTGATGAACAGGCGCTTGGGCGCGGCCCCGCCTTCCGGCGCGCCGCCGTCCTCCAGGACGGGCGTTTGGAGCGTATCGGTCATGCCCGGCTTATGATCGCCGAAACCGGCGACGGCAAGCGGCGACCCCGGTCAGGCTCAGGCGGGATCAGTCTTCGACCTCGTCGCGCGGGCGGCGCTTGTAGATCAGGCCCTCGCGCTCGACCGGCTCGGCGCCGGGGATGACGTGGCCGTAGAGCTCCAGCTTGTGACCGACCAGCTCATAGCCCAGCTTGCGCGCGATCTCGGTCTTCAACCGTTCGATCTCGGCGTCGAAGAACTCGATGACCTCGCCGGTCTTGGTGTCGATCAGGTGGTCGTGGTGGTCGTCGCCAGCCTCTTCGTAGCGGCTGCGGCCGTCGCCGAAGTCGTGCTTCTCGACCACGCCCGCCTCTTCGAACAGGCGCACAGTGCGATAGACGGTGGCGATGGAGATGTGCGGGTCGATCGCCGAGGCGCGGCGATACAGTTCTTCCACATCGGGGTGGTCTTCGGCGTTCGACAGGACGCGGGCGATCACCCGACGTTGCTCGGTCATGCGCATGCCGCGCTCGGCGCAGAGTTTTTCGATCCGGTCCATGCGGCGAAGATAGGCCGGACCGTCGCCTTATGGAAGCTATCGAGGAAAGTTCAGGACCAGCGTCAGCGCGTCCTCGCGGCGACCGTCCGTATGCGAATAATAGCCGCGCCTGCGGCCCATCTCGACGAACCCGCAGCGGGCGTAAAGCGCGCGGGCGGCGGCGTTGCCTTCAGCCACCTCCAGGAACATCCGTTCGGCCCCCAGGGCGGCGGCGCGCACCACAGCCGCCTCGACCAGACGCCGGCCCAGGCCCGCCCGGCGCGACGACGGCCGCACGGCCAGGGTCAGGATCTCGGCCTCGTCGGCCACGACGCGGATCAGAATGAAGCCGTCCGCCTCGGCCACGGCGAACACGCCCGGCGAGGCCAGAAGCTCGGCCAGCGCCGCCGCGTCCCACGGCGCCGCGAACGCCTCGGCGTGGATCGCCGCCAGGCGAGCCGGGTCGGCGGGCGGGAAGAGCGGATCGCTCACGCGGCGGGCTGGCGCGGCTGGCCCGGCAGGCGGCTGGGCGGGGTGGCGTCGGGCGCGCGCAGATAAAGGGGCTGGGGCGGCGCCGTCGCCGGATCGGCGGCCAGGGCCAGGGCGGCGATCGCCTCGACCGCCGGGGCGGGCAGGGGATGCAGGATCGCATCCGCCAGCTCGGGGAAGGCCTCGGCCAGGACGGCGGCGCCGCTGCCGACCAGGGTGGGCGCGGCCTCGCCCGCCTCGGCCCGGATGCGGTCGCGCGCCGTCTCCCGCGGCAGGGCCTCGGCCTGGCCCAGGGGCGCGCCGTCGCGGAACAGGCGCGCATAGACCTGGCCCCTTCGGGCGTCGATCACGGCGGCGACCAGTCCATCCGCCGGGACCGAGGCGGCCAGGGCGTCCAGGGTCGAGATCCCGACCACGGGCCGGTCCAGCGCCGCCCCCAGGCCCAGGGCGAAGGCCAGGCCGACGCGCAGGCCGGTGAAGGAGCCCGGCCCCACCGTCACCCCGATGCGTTCGATCCCGTCGAAGCCGCCCGCCTCGGCCGCCGCGTCGCGCGCCAGGCCGCCCAGCCGCTCCTGATGCCCCTTGGCCATGACCTCGACGCGCACGCCCAAGGGCTGGGGCGGGGCAGGGGGCAGGGCGCCCGGCTCGCCCGCGAACACCCCGGCGGCGCAGGCGCCCAGCGCCGTGTCGATGACCATGATCTTCATGGCCCTGTCCCTAATGCGAAATCGGCGCGGATGCGACCGCTTCCAGCGTCGGATCGGCGGCTCAGGCCCCCGCCATGGCCTGGGCGACGCGGGTCAGGGCGCGTCGCGCCCCGGCGTCGGCGATGCGGGCGAAGGCTTCGGCCAGGCCGCGGCCCTCGGCGCTGGTCAGGACGGGATGCACCAGGTCGACCTCGGCCGCGCTGCTCGGCCGCGCCGGAAAGAAGTCGGCCACTGAACAGCCCAGGGCGGTCGCCGCCTGATGCAGGCGCGAGGCCGACACCCGGTTCGCGCCGGTCTCATACTTCTGAACCTGCTGGAAGCTGATCCCCAGCTCCCGCGCCAGGGCCGTCTGGGACAGGCCCAGAGCCGAGCGCCGGGCGGCGATGCGCAGGCCGACGGCCTGGTCGATGTGACAACTGCGACGCGACATGGAGCCCTCCATTTGCAACCGCAGCGTTTCACGCCGTCGCATCAATTGCAACTATTTTGTTTCATTCCTCGTCAAGGCGCGCAGTGATCGCCGACACGGACCGCACCTGGGCGCGCGGAATCCGCTCGCTCCGGTCCAGGCCGCCCGCGCCGCCGACCACCACCTCGACGTCGTCGGCATGGTCGTAGAGACGGACGCGAAAGGCGCCGTCGTCCAGCTGGATCACGCAGCCCTGGCCGCGCCGGGGCCAGCGTCCGACGACATATTCCAGCACCGTGCCGGCGGCGGCCCAGGGGGCCAGCTCGTCGGTCTCCAGCCGCAGCCGCCGCGTCAGGCGCGGCGCAGCCGCGAAGGCGCGGCCGCGCGCGGAAACGTCTTTGACGGCAAGGGGTTCGGACGACGCCGGCGGCGCGCCCGGCGTGTGCAGGGCCAGGGCCTCGGGCGTGGCGTCCAGGGCGCCGGTCAGGCGGCGCTGGACGTCGGGACGAAAGAGGCCCGGGCGCCTGCCGGCCTCATAGAGGCCCCAGCCCTGGCTCGTCATGCCGATCCTTTGACCGGCCTCGGCCTGGCTCAGGCCGCGCTCGCGGCGCAAGGCGGCCAGGGCCTCGCCCAGGGCCCGCGCTTGGGAGATGTCGTCCGACGAACCGCTCATGGCCGCATCATGCCCGAGGGCGAACCGCGATACGAGCGTTTCATGTGAAACAACGCGTCTCTCCTCCCCATGAAATGGGGAGGAGAGGGGCGCCGCCCTCAGACGACCTGTTCGACGCTGGTCACTTCGGGGATGTAGTGGCGCATCATCTGCTCGACCCCGGCCTTGAGCGTGGCCGAGGAGGAGGGGCAGCCCGAACAGGCGCCGCGCATGCGCAGGCGCAGCACCCCGGTCGCCTCGTCGAAATGGTCGAACAGGATGTCGCCGCCGTCCTGGGCCACGGCCGGGCGGATGCGGCTGTCGAGCAGGCCCTTGATCTCGGCGACAATCTCCGTGTCCTCGGCAGCGTCGTCCGACGCCGTCTCGCCGGCCCGCACCAGGGGGGCGCCCGAGACGAAATGATCCATGATGACCGACAGGATCGGGGCCTTCATCTCGCCCCAGCCCGGCCCGTCGGGCGCGCGCGTCACCGAGACGTAGTCGGCGCCGAAGAAGACGCCCTCGACCCCTTCCAGCTCGAACAGAGCCTCGGCCAGGGGCGAGGCGGCGGCCGCGTCGATAGAGCGGTATTCCAGCGCTCCCTGCGGCGCGACCTCGCGACCGGGCAGAAACTTCAGGGCGTTGGGGTTGGGCGTGGCTTCGGTCTGAATGAACATGGGGCTGAGATGCGCCCTGCAGCGCGCCGGTTCAAGGGGGCGTTCCGCCTCAAGGCTCGCGCTCAATCGACGCTCAGCAGCAAGCCGCCGCGCGGCCAGCGGTAGAGCCCAAAATCAAGCCAGGTCTTGAATTTCCGCCTCGGTCAGTTCGCCGGGCACGACGGTCACGGGCAGTTTGCGGCCCGCGAAGGCGCCGCCCTGCTTGATGACGGCCGAAACCAGGGGGCCGGGGCCGCGCGAGCCGATCCCGGCGGCCAGGATCAGAATCTTGATGTCGGGGTCGGCCGCCACGGCCTTGCGGATCGCATCCTGGGGGTCGCCCTCCTCTATCAGATAGACGGGCGGCGCGCCCGAGGTCTCGGCGACCCTCTCGCCCAGCCGCGTCAGCAGCGCCTCGGCCTCCTCACGCTGCTGGCGGCGGATTTCATCGCGGACGCCGGACCAGTGCTCGTCCGATCCGCCGGGCAGGGCGCGCAGCAGCACCACATGGCCTCCGGTCGAGCGCGCCCGGCGCGAGGCGTAGGCCAGGGCGGCGCCCAGCTCGGGACTGTCGTCGACGACGACAAGGAACTTCCTGGGCATGGGCCCTCCGGTTCACTGAACAGCGGGCGCCACCTAAACCGACCCCGCCTCAAACGCCAAGGCCCGCCCGCCTCGTCGAATGACGAAACGGACGGGCCCTGATTTTACCAAAGCCGCCAATAGCACTCCAGAAAAGCGCTCAAGCAGCGAGCCGCCGCGCGGCGAGCGTTAGCGCGTGACGCCGGGCGGCAGCCCGGCGTCACCTCACTTAGGAAGCCGAAGCCAGCACCTCGCGGATGGCGCCGTTGGCGATGGTCAGCTTGGCGAAGGTCCAGCCGGAGCCCGAGGTCTCGATCTCGTCGACCGAGCCGCGCAGGGCCTCCACCTGATCCATGCGGGCGCCGATCCAGGCGTCGACCGCCTGTTCCGCGCTGTCCTGGCCGGCCCCGGCCGCCTGGGCCGAGGCCTTGGCCACGGCGCGGGTCAGCTGCTGCTGCTCGGTCATCAGGTCCTGGATCAGGCGACGCACCGCCAGGCGATCGAAGTGATCAGCCGAGGGCACCGAGCCGGCCGCCACGCGCAAGCGGTCGAAGTCGAAGGCGGCGCCGACCTGGTGATAGACGCGGGCCATGGCCGGGGCGTCCCAGCCCAGCTCGTTCGCCAGGTCGCCGATGTCGGCCGTGGCCACCATCGGACGCAGCATGGCGATGTCGCGGGCCAGCTCTTCGGGCGCGCCCAGGCCGATGAAGGTCTGGACCCGGTCTTCGTAGCGAGCGTGCTCATAACGCGACAGCACCGCGGGGCCCGCCGCGCGCAGGGCGTCGGCGGCCGGCTGGTAGGCGGCGATCATGCCGCCGACCGTCGTCTCGGTGCGGGCCGCGCGGCGCGCGAGCCAGAAGGTCTGGCGGCGCAGGACCAGGGCGATCTCCTGATACAGGGCCGTCTGAGCCTCGGCCGGGATCTTCAGGTCCAGGGCCTCGACCGCCTTCCAGGCCTCATCGAGGCGGAAGACGTGACGCGCGGTCTCGAAGGCCGTGACCATGGCGGCGGTGTCGCACTCCGCCGCCGCGCGCAGGCGGTCGGGGAAGGTCGGCCCGGCCATGTTGACGATCTCGTTCGACAGGACGGTGGCGATGATGTCGCGACGCAGGCGGTGACCCTTCATGTCCTCTTCGAACTGGGCCAGCGGGGTCGGGAAGTAGTCGACCAGCATCCGCTCGAAGAAGGCGTCGTCCGGCGCCGCCGAGGCGACGATCTCGTCGAACAGCTCCAGCTTGGAATAGGCGGTCAGGACCGCCAACTCCGGCCGGGTCAGGGCCTGGCCCTGCAGCTTCATCTCGGCCATGCGCGCGTCGTCGGGCAGGTATTCGACCGCCCGGTTCAGCTTACCGATCGAGACCAGGTGCTGCATGAAGGCCTGCTGGGCGTCGAGCGCGTCGGCGCCCTCGGCCTGTTGCAGGGTCAGGGCCAGGGTCTGGTCGTAGTTGTGACGCAGGACGTTGTGCGCCACTTCGTCGGTCATCGACTTCAGCAGGGCGTTGCGGTCTTCGGCCTTCAGGTGGCCCGAGGCGATGGCGCCGCCCAGCAGGATCTTGATGTTCACCTCCTGGTCGGAGGAGTCCACGCCGGCCGAGTTGTCGATGGCGTCGGTGTTCAGACGCACGCCCGCGCGCGCCGCCTCGATGCGGCCCAGCTGGGTCATGCCCAGGTTGGCGCCTTCGCCGATGATCTGGGCGCGGATGTCGCCGCCGTTGACGCGAATGGCGTCGTTGGCCTTGTCGCCGACCTGCAGGTTGGTCTCGCCCGAACCCTTGATGTAGGTGCCGATGCCGCCGAAGTAGAGCAGTTCGGCGCGGGCCTTGAGGATGGCCTGCATCAGGGTGACCGGATCGACCGTGTCCGCCTCGATATCCAGCAGGTCCTTGATCTGCGGGGTCAGGGTGATCGACTTGGCCGAGCGCGAGAAGACGCCGCCGCCTTCCGAGATCAGGGTCTTGTCATAGTCCTGCCAGCTGGTGCGCGGGGTCTCGAACAGACGCTTGCGCTCTTCCCACGACGTGGCCGGATCCGGGTTCGGATCGATGAAGATGTCGCGGTGATCGAAGGCCGCCACCACCTTGGTCGCCTTGGACAGCAGCATGCCGTTGCCGAAGACGTCGCCGGACATGTCGCCCACACCGACCACGGTGAAGGGCTCGGTCTGGATATCCTTGCCGACTTCGCGGAAGTGGCGCTTGACCGCCTCCCAGGCGCCGCGCGCGGTGATGCCCATTTCCTTGTGGTCGTAACCGGCCGAACCACCGCTCGCGAAAGCGTCGTCCAGCCAGAAGCCGTAGGACTGGCTCACGCTGTTGGCGATGTCCGAGAAGGTCGCCGTGCCCTTGTCGGCGGCCACGACCAGATAGGGGTCGTCGCCTTCCCAGGCCACGACATTGGCCGGGCGCACCGGGGCGGCGTCGCCGACGATGTTGTCGGTGATGTCCAGCATGCCGGACAGGAAGGTCTTGTAGGCGCGGATGGCCTCGGCCTGCATTTCCTCGCGCGTGCCGCCGACCGGCAGCTGCTTGGGATAGAAGCCGCCCTTGGAGCCGACCGGGACGATGACCGAGTTCTTGACCTGCTGGGCCTTCACCAGGCCCAGGACCTCGGTGCGGAAGTCGTCGCGACGATCCGACCAGCGCAGGCCGCCGCGCGCCACCGGACCGAAGCGCAGGTGCGAACCCTCGATGTGCGGCGCCCAGACGAAGATCTCGCGGAACGGCTTGGGCAGGGGCAGGTCGGCCAGCTCCTGACCGGCGATCTTGATGGAGATGTGCGCCTTCGGATGACGCTCGGCGTCGAGCTGATAGAAGTTGGTGCGCTTGATCCCGTCGATCAGGGCCGCGATCCGGCGCAGGGCGCGGTCGTGATCCAGGCTCTTCACGTCCTGCAGCAGGGTCTCGATCTTGGCGTCGAGTTCGGCGACCGAAGCCTCGCGCTCGGCGACCGAACCGCCGTGGGCCGGATCGAACTTGGCCTTGAACAGCGACAGGATGGCGCGGGCCACGTCGGGATATTCGCGCAGGGCCGCTTCCTGCACCGCCTGCGACGGGTCCAGTCCGGTCTGCTGACGATAGCGGGCCAGGGTGCGGATCAGGGCCGCCTCGCGCCAGTCGACGCCCAGCTCCAGCACCAGACGGTTGAAGCCGTCGCTCTCGGTGCGGCCGTTCCACACGGCCTTGAAGGCCTCTTCGAACGGCGTCTTGAGGTCGGCGAACACCAGGTCGGCGCCGTGCGGGTCTTCCAGCAGGAAGTCGTGCACGAAGATCGGCTCCTGGCCGACGGCGCGGATCACATGGTCGGACTCTTCGAGGGTCTTCAGCCCCATGTCGGCCAGGATCGGCAGGACGTCGGACAGCGGCACGGCCGAGCCGCGACGATACAGTTTGAAGCGGAACTGCAGGTTGGTCTCGTCGGCGGTGCGGAAGGCGCGCACCGCTACAGGCTCGGCGTGGACGCCATCGGCGGCCGCGCCGTCGTTGAGACGGTCGAACTGCTCCAGATCGGCCACGGCCTCGGCGGCGTCATAGCGGTCGCGGTAGCCGACGCCGTAGCCCTCGGCCCAGCGGGCGCTGGTCGGGCCGACGGCGGCCTCGTCCACCCCGGCCTGGCGCAGGGCGCGCTCGAAGCGGTCGATCCAGCTGCGGCCGGCCTCGGCCACCTCGGTCTCGAGCGCCTTCAGGTCCGGCGTCGGATGCTCGCCCGGCGTCACGCCCAGGATGTAGTGGACGCGCGTCAGCGGCTGGTCCGACATCTGCGGGTAGGAGGCCGACACCCGGCCGCCCCAGGCCTTGGCCAGGATGGCGCCGATGCGCTGGCGCAGACTGGCGTCGTAGCGCTCGCGCGGCACAAAGCACAGCACCGAGACGAACCGGTCGAACGGGTCGCGGCGCGTGAACAGCCGGATGCGCGGGCGATCATACAGATGCAGGATGCCCAGCGCCGTCTCCAGCAGTTCGTCCTCGGTGATCTGGAAGAGTTCATCGCGCGGATAGTTCTCGAGGATGGTGCGCAGCCGCTTGTGGTTGTGGCTGCCCGGCGCCTTGTCGGCGCGCGCCAGGGCGTTCTCCACCTTGCGGCGGATCAGCGGCACCTCATGGGCCATGACGTCATAGGCTTCATGGGTGAACAGGCCGACGAAGCGGGTCTCACCCACGGCGCGGCCCTGGGCGTCGAACCGCTTGACCCCGACGTAGTCCATATAGGCGCGGCGGTGCACGCGAGAGCGCATGTTGCCCTTGGCCACGGTGACCGGCTCGCTCTCGTTCAGCTGGGCCTGCATGGCCGGCGTCAGCACGGCGGGCTCATTGGCGCGGCGCAGGACGCGGCGCTCGGGGTCGCTGAGGACGCCCAGGCCGTCGGTGGACTGGCTCAGCGGCGCCTCGGCCTCATAGGCCCCGTCCGCGCCGCGCGGATAGTCGTACTGGCGCGCGCCCAGGAAGACGAAGTGGTCGTCCTTGACCCAGCGCAGGAAGGCCAGGTTCTCGGCCAGCACCTCGGCGGCCACGCCGACCGGCGGATGGGCCTCCAGGCGGGCGATCTCGGCGCCCATGGCCTCCAGCATGGCGGCGTGGTCGCGCACGGCGGCGCGCACGTCGGCCAGGGCCGCGGCCAGACCCTCGCCCAGGGCGTCGCGGCGCTCCTGCGGCAGGGGATCGATGACGACGATGATCAGGGAGTCGCGGCGCCCCGCCTCGACCTCGACGATCGGGTGGAACAGGGCGCGCACGGTGACGCCCGCCTCGGCCAGTTCGCCCAGGACGCTGTCGACCAGGAAGGGGCCGTCGTCCTGCAGGATCAGGACCTGATCATAGCCGGTGTTGACGCCGGCGGCGTCGACCAGGGGGCCGACGGTGATGCGGGCGGGCTCGCCCGCCTTGCGGGCCTGGGCGCCGCGCCAGGCGCCGGCCAGCAGGACCGCCAGGTCCTCGCCGCCCAGCTCGGGTGTCTCGTCGGCGGCGTAATCGTCGAAGGCCTGGGCCAGAAGGGCCTTTTCCGCCGCGCCCGGCGGCGCCGCAATCCGCGCATAGGCCGCTTCCAGCGCCCCCAGATCGGCTGGAACGGCGGGAACGATGCGCGGAGCGGCGGACATGACTGAAGTCTCGAACGGCACGGCTTGGAAAGCCGCAGGGGAAAACGGCCGCACCTTAGCGCGGTTGGCGGGGCTGGCTAGGCCGCTCGAAGGCCGAAACGCTCGGAATTTCAGTGTGCAGCGCACCATGTTGCGCCCGAGGCCCACCAGGAGGCGGGTTATCGCCGTCTCGGCCGCCAATTGAGACACGAACGCCCCAATTCCGCCGCGATCAAAGCCGCGCCACCGGTATCGGAAACAGGCCCCTGAAAACGAACAAGGCCGTCGAACGAAGTCCGACGGCCTGCTCGGTCCGGCGCTCAGGAGGGGGAGGGGAAGCGCCGGCCTCGGACGCCGCGGCCGGGAGGGGAGGGGAGGGCCGCGTCGTGTGAGGGTGAAATAGGAGCCGATTGCGGCGGTTCAAGGACATTGAGACAAGAAATTCGACGCCTAGGCCTGCGGCGGGGCGTCGCGGCCCCGCATCAAGGCGAACCAGGCGGAACGTCCCCTCTTCTGCGCCCCCGCCCTGTCCTTGACGGCGTAGGGCTCCCCGTCGCCCGAGAGCAGGACCGCCATCCAGCGCGACCCCTTGAACTCGGCCAGGATGGCCATGGCCATCACCGCCAGCGGCGTCGACAGGAACATGCCCGCCACGCCCCACAGCTTGCCCCAGAAGGCCAGGGCCAGCAGCACCACAATGGGGTCGATGTTCTGATTGTCGCCCTGCATGCGCGGCTGGACCAGATTGCCGACTAGGAAGAGCAGGGTCTGCAGCCCGACCAGCAGCACCAGGGCCGGCCAATAGCTCTCGAACTGGACCAGGGCGAACAGGGGCGGGGCTAAGCCCGCGATGGCCCCGCCCAACACCGGAATGAAGCTGACGACGAAGATGACGAAGGTCCAGAACTCCGCATTCTGGAGCCCCACGGCCCGCATCAGGCCCCAGGCCACGGCGCAGATCATCGCCCCCGTCACAGCCTGGACCCACAGATAGCCCTCGACCCCGCTGCGCACCCGCTCGAACACCTCCAGGGCCTCCTGGCGGGCGCCGCGCTTGGGGAACAGGCCGACCATCTTTTTGCGGAACCCCGCCTGCGAGGCCAGCAGGAAACCCAGGTAGACCATGACGAAGAAGCCGCCCGTGGCGATGCCCTGCACCTGGAAGGCGGCCGCGGTCAGCCAGCCGCGCACGTCGACGCCGGCGATCATGTCGTGCAGCGTCGGCGGGTCCTTGATCCCGATCAGGGCCGAGACGTCGCGGCTGATCTGGTCGATGCGCGGCCCCATGCCCCCGGCGACGCCCGAGGCGTCGGTGAAGAAGCCCGCGGCCCCGTCGACGATGATCCAGATCGAGAGCAGGAAGCCCAGCACCACCACGATCAGGGCGGCCGCGCCTGCGAAGCGCGAGGGGATCGGCGTGCCGCGTTCGATGGCGCGTTTCACCCCGTCGATCATGATCATCAGGAAAACCGCCATGGCCAGGGGCGTCAGTATGTCCCTCAGCCAGTAGAGCGCCGCCCCCGCCGCCACCACGGCGATGACGACCACCGCATTGGCGACGCCTGAGGACGGGGTGACGGTGATGGGCAGTTTCATGGAGCGGACTGTCGTCGCGGCGAGGACAGGCGTCAATCGCTCCGGGTCGGCTAGGTTCCGCCTTGCGGACATGGGCGAGACGATTAAGCATGAAGCCGCAAGCAGGAGACCGCGCATGACCGACTCCACCGCCCTGTTCCTCGGCCAGTCCCTCGAGGGCGCGCCCGAGCGATTGCTGCTCAACCGCGCCAACCGCCACGGCGTGGTCGCCGGCGCCACCGGCACGGGCAAGACGGTCACCCTGCAGATCATGGCCCAGGGCTTCTCCGACGCCGGAGTCCCCGTCTTCTGCGCCGATGTGAAGGGCGACCTGTCGGGCATCAGCCAAGCCGGAGACGTGCAGCGGTTCGCCGAGCGCGCCGGCCAGATGGGCCTCAGCCTGACCGGCCGGGCCGCGCCGGTCGTCTTCTGGGACCTGTACGGTGAGAAGGGCCATCCGATCCGAACGACCGTATCCGAGATCGGGCCTGTGCTTCTGGCCCGGATGCTAGACCTGAATGACGTTCAGGAAGGCGTCCTAGCGGTCGCCTTCCATGTCGCCGACAAGGACGGACTGCTGCTTCTTGATTTCGACGATTTGCGCGCCCTGTTAACTCATGTGGGCGAGAACGCCGCGACCATCGGGCGCGAAGTCGGCGCAGTGGCCCCCACCTCACTCGCCGCGATCCAGCGCGCGCTACTGCAGTTTGAGCAAGAGGGGGGACGGGCCTTTCTCGGCGAACCTGCGTTGCGCCTCGACGACATGCTCAGAACGGGCCTCGATGGTCGGGGCCAGGTAAACGTGCTTGACGCCACGCGGCTGATGAACAATCCGCGCCTCTACGGCGCTTTCTTGTTGTGGTTGCTGTCCGAACTTTTCGAACAACTTCCCGAAATCGGCGACCCGGAGAAGCCGCGTCTGGTTTTCTTCTTCGACGAAGCTCACCTGTTATTCCGTGATGCGCCCAAATCTTTGCTCGAGAAAATTGAGCATTTGGTTCGGCTCATCCGCTCCAAAGGCGTAGGGGTTTATTTCGTCACCCAAAACCCGGGCGACATTCCGCCTACAGTGCTGGGGCAACTGGGCAACCGCATTCAACACGCCCTGCGCGCCTACACCCCCGCTGAACAGCGCGGGCTGAAACTGGCTGCCGAAAGTTTCCGCGCCAACCCCGCCTTCGACACGGCCGAGGCCATCCAGGCCCTGGGAGTGGGCGAGGCCCTGGTGTCGACGCTCGACGAAAAAGGTGCGCCGAACGTGGTGGCCCAGACCAAGATTCGCCCGCCGGACTCGCGCCTGGGCCCTGCCACCGACGCCGAACGCGCCCAGATCATGGCCGCCAGCCCCGTGCGCGGGACCTATGACACGCCGATCAACCGCGAGTCGGCCGAAGAGGTGCTCAAGGCCCGCCGCGCCCAGGCCGACCGCATCGCGGCCGAGACCGCCCAAGCCCAGGCTCAGGCCCAAGCCGCCGACAAGGCCGCCCGCTCGACCCCGGCGTCGCGCCCGCCCGCCGCCCCGCGCCCGCGCGCCTCCAACCGCCAGACGCCGATGGAGGCCCTGACCAAGTCGGTCCTGCGCACCGCCGGCTCGACCATCACCCGCGAACTGCTGCGCGGCGTGCTGGGCAGTCTGAAGCGGCGCTAGCGGCGCCGTCGGCCCCGAGATTGGGCGTCCTTCAGAGAAAACGCCTGCCCCGGCGAACCGGGACAGGCGAGTGAAGGGATGGAATTGACCGCGACAGCGCCCAGGAGCGGGAGGCCGGCCCCGTCTCGGCGTCGATCCACGGGGAGAGTTCCCTGATCGGACGATCCATAGGCGCAGCTATAGACAACAATGTCAACAACTCGGGCGGGCCGCGCCCTCAGCCCTTCGGCGTCAGCCGCCACATGCGCAAGGGGTGACGCACGGCGCCCGCCTCGTATCCGGCGGCGTCGCCCCGGCCGATATAGAGGTCGGCGCGCACCGGACCGCGGATGGCCGACCCGGTGTCCAACGCCATGACCCAGCCGCGATAGCTGGCCCGGGCGCCGCGAAGATTGCCGCCGTCGGCCTCGATCCAGACCGCCTCGCCATAACTCCAGCGCGAGGGGTCGACCGCCACCGAGCGGCGCGCGGGCAGGGGCACGCCGGCCGCCCCCGTCGCCTCCCTGCCGTCGTCGGGAGCCAGGGTGAAGAAGATGTAGCGCGGGTTGAGCCGCATCACCGCCCGCGCCTGTTCGCCCCGATGAGCCGCCAGCCAGGCGCGGATCGCCTCGCCCGAGGTTCCGTTCGGCGGCAGGAGGCCCTGGTCAGCCATGGGCCGGGCGATGCCGACGAAGCGGGCCCCGTTGTCGGCGGCGTAGGCGGCGCGCATCCGCGCCCCGTCGGGAAAGCTCAGCGTGCCCGAGCCCTGGATCTGCAGGAAGAAGAGGTCCTCGGCCCGCATCCAGCCCAGGACCGACGCCTGGGCCGAGCCGGCCTCGATGGCGGCGCGGTCGCCGACCTCGGCCAGATTGGCCGGACGGCTCAGGACCGGGGCGTCGAACTCGGCGTCGGGGGCGCGACGCGCCGGGTATTCGGGCGCGAAATAGGCGGTCAGCAGGCCGGTGGCGGCGTCGCCGTCGGGGCGCACCTCGGCGGCCAGGAAACGGCTTTCCAGATAGGCGCGCGCGTCGCTGGGGGAGGGGCGGCGGGCGACCAGATCGCGCGCGTCGCGACAGGTCTCGACGGCGATCCGCAAGGGGCCGCAGCCGGCGGCGTAGGCGGTCAGGGCCGCCAGATGGTCCTCCTCGGCCCAGCCGGGCAGGGCGGTCAGGCTGACGGCGCCCGCCGGCGGCGGCGACACCGGCGGCGTCGCGGGCGACGACGGCCAGGCGGAGCCCGGCCCCGGCGCGACCGGCGCGGGAGGCGAGGGCCTTGGGGGCGCAGAGGCGCAGGCCGCCGCCAGCAGGAGCAGCGACAGGGCGCCGAGAGAAGCGAGGCGTCGGGCCGCGCCCGCCGTGTCGAGGGGCACGGAACCGGCGATCATCAGGCGGTCGCCGGTTCGACGCGGGCCAGGGACCAGTTGGGGTCCGCCGCGCCCAGGCGGCGCTCGAAGGTCCAGACCTCGGCGGTGCGGCGGTCGTCGCTGGCGGACTGGCCGGCGGCCGGAGTCACGGTGCTGCGCACCTCGGCCAGGAAGCGGACCTTGGCCTGGGCGCGATCGCCCTCGGCCGTGGCCAGCTCCAGATCGGCGCGGGGCGGGTGCAGCAGTTCGACCGTCTCGGTCTCGCCGCGCGCCTCGCGCGCCGCCATGCCCGCCTCGAAGGAGGCCAGCACCTTGTCGGTCAGCAGGGGACGCAGGGCGTCGCGGTCGCCGCGGGCATAGGCGGTGACGATGGTCTCATAGGCCTGGCGCGCGCCGTCCAGGAAGCGATGCGGGTCGAAATTGGGCTCGCGCGCCTTCAGCCCGGCGATGGCGGCGGTCACGGCCGGGTCCAGCACAGGCCCGCGCTGGGCGTCGGGCGCGCTCTGGGCCGGTCCGACGGCCACCGGCGCGGGATTGTCCTCCGGCTGGCGGCCGACCTTCTTGCCCAGGACGTTGTAGAGCTGGAACAGCAGCACCGCCGCGATGACGGCGAAGATCACGATCTGAAAGGTCACCGGCACGGGCGTTCCCTGAGTTGTCGGGCCTTCATCCCCTCGGCGGGGGCCGCCGGATTCCCCCGGCGGGCGAAAAGGCGTGGCGTCTTCCGTTGATTAGGGGGCGATCCGGGCGGGCGCAAGGTGAAGGAGGCGACGAACGCGGGTCCCAGCGTTGCGGCACAGGGTCCCATCATGCTACCGCCGCCCCTTAACGTCCGCGTCCGGCCGGAGGCGGAGTCCCCTTTTCAAGACGGTTTTTCCTACGCCATGACCGACGCCACGACGCCCGCCGACACCAACGGCCAGACGCCCGACCAGACCCAGGCCCAGGGCCAGCCGCAGGGCCCCGGCTTCCGCATCCTGGCGCAATACGTCCGCGACCTGTCGTTCGAAAACCCCAAGGCGCCGGACAGCCTGCGTCTCGACGGCAAGCCCGCCATCGACATGGGCGTCGAGATGAACGCCCAGGGCCGCCCCGACGGCCTGTTCGAGGTCGACCTGAAGCTGTCGATCAAGGCGACGGCCGACGACAAGTCGCCGGTGTTTCACGTGGAACTGCTCTACGGCGGCCTGTTCGCCCTGCAGGGCGTCCAGCCCCAGGACATCGAGCCCCTGCTGCTGATCGAGTGCCCGCGCTACCTCTTCCCCTTCGCGCGCCAGATCATCGCCCAGGCGACGGCCGACGGCGGCTTCTACCCGCCCTTCATGGTCGACCCGATCGACTTCGCCGCCATCTACATCGCCCGCCAGCAGCAGATCGCGGGCGCCCCGGCGGAAACCGGCCAGGCTTGATAGAGGGTCGCTAACGCGAGGCGCGCGCCGCCTCGCTGCTTGAGCGACATGCCGTTGGAGGGGCGTCCGAAAGGGCGCCCCTTTTTCGTGGGCGCCTTTCGTGGGCGTCAGGCGGCTTCTTCAGCCTCGACCTCGACCGTCACGCCGTAGCCGGCCCACAGGCTGAAGTCCTTGAGGGTCGCCTTGAGGAAGGCCAGGTGGGCCGCCTCTTCCTCGGCCGTGACGAAGGAGGGCAGGGGCCGCGGCCGGGCGCCATGGGCCACGCGCACCGCCGTCTCCGCCGCCCCGGCGCGCGTCGAGGTCAGGTCAAGCGCCCGTTCCTTGCCGCCGCGCAGCTCCAGATAGACCTCCGCCAGCAGGCGGGCGTCGATCAGGGCGCCGTGCAGGGTGCGCTCGACCAGGCTGATCTTGAACCGCTTGCACAGGGCGTCCAGCGAGTTGGCCATGCCCGGAAACCGCTTCTGGGCCAGGGCCAGGGTGTCGATCCAGCGATCCTGCGGCGGCGGGCGGCGGCCGATGCGGCCGATCTCGAAATCGATGAAGTTGCGGTCGAAATTGGCGTTGTGCGCGATCAGGGGCGCATCGCCGAGAAACTCCATCAGGTCGTCGATCACCTCATGGAATTTGGGCGCGTCCTTGACCTTGTCGTCGGTGATGCCGTGCACCTTGATGGCGTCCGGCGGGATCAGCCGCTCGGGGTTGATGAAGCGGTGAAAGGTCCGCCCCGTCGGCAGCAGGTCCTCGATCTCGATGCAGCCCACTTCGATCAGCCGGTCGCCCGTCTTGGGGTCGAAGCCGGTGGTTTCGGTGTCGAGGACGATTTCGCGGGCCATGGCCCTTAATGCCGGGCTTCGTCCTTTTGGGAAAGGGCGCCGCGCGGCGGCGTCCACGACGGCGACAGAACCGTCCCCACGATGGCGCGCACCTGATCGCGCGCCGCCTCCAGCCCCCGGCCGGTGTCGACTAGGAAGTCGGCGCGGGCGCGCTTCTCGGCGTCCGGCGTCTGGCGCGCCAGGATGGCGTCCAGACGTTCACGGGTCATGCCCGGGCGGGCCAGGACGCGTTCGGCCTGGATGGCGGCGTCGGCCGTGACCACGACCACGGCGTCGACGAAGGCGTCGCCTCCCGTCTCGAACAGCAGGGGAATGTCGACGACCGCCAGCCTCACCCCGTCGGCCGCCGCCGCCTTCAGCGCCTCGGCCCTGTCGGCGGCGACCAGGGGATGGACCAGGGCTTCCAGCCGCCGGAAGGCGGTCTCGTCGCGCCCCAGGGCCTCGGCCAGCCGCGCGCGATCGACGGCGCCGTCGACGACGACGCCGGGGAAGGCCCGGCCCAAGGGTTCGACCGCCGCTCCGCCGGGGGCGTAGAGGCGATGGACGGCGGCGTCGGCGTCCCAGACCAGGGCGCCGGCCTCGGCGAACATGCGCGCCGTGGTCGACTTGCCCATGCCGATCGATCCGGTCAGGCCCAGGACGATCATGCGGCCTCGCCCAGATGCGCCAGCAACAGGGCGCGCAGGTCCAGCGGCGGCGGCGGAACGCCGAAGATCGCCTCGAACGAAGGCGCCGCCTGGCCGATCAGCATGGCCAGACCGTCCACCGTGGTCAGGCCGCGCGCCCGCGCCTCCGCCAGCAGCGGCGTCAGGACGGGCTTGTAGGTCATGTCCATGACCACGGCCGAGGGCTTGAGCGCCTCCAGCGCGATCTCGGGTGGGACGCTCAGGGCGTTGATGACCAGGTCGGCGCGCTCCAGCACCCCGGCGTCCTCGGCGACTGAGACCGCCGGGCCCAGGTCGGCGGCGAGGGCCTCGGCCCGCTCGCGGGTGCGGTTCAGGATCGACAGGGACGCGCCCGCCTCGATCAGGGCGCCCGCGCCCGCCCGCGCCGCGCCGCCCGCGCCGAGGATGACGACGGACGCCCCCTTCAGCGCCAGGTCCGGCGCCTGTTCGGCCAGGGCGTAGAGCACGCCGGCGCCGTCGGCGCTGTCGGCGCGCACCCGGCCGTTGTCGAAGACCAGGATGTTGGCCGAGCCGGTCAGGCGGGCCTTCGCCCCGGCCTCATCGGCCAGGGCGAAGGCCTGCTCCTTGAAGGGGGCCGTGACGTTGACCCCGGCGATCAGCCCGGCCCGCCCGGCGGCGACCAGGGTCTCGAACCCGGCCGCGTCGCGCGGGGAAAAGGCGACATAGGCGCCGTCCACCCCGCCGGCCTCCAGCCAGGCGTTGTGGATCACCGGGCTGAGCGAATGGCGAACAGGCTGGCCGACGATCCCGCCCAGCCGGGCGGCGCCGGTGATGCGGCCGAAGGTTGCAGGCGCCGGGCTCACGATGCGATCACTCCCGCGCGGCGCAACTCGGCCAGGACCGGCCACAGCGGCAGACCCAGAACGGTGAAATAGTCGCCCTCGACCGCTTCGAACAGCTGCGAGCCCAGCCCCTCGAGCCGGTAGGAGCCGACGCAGGCCAGCAGGGCCTCGCCCTCGGCCGCCAGATAGGCGTCGAGGAAGGCGTCGGAGAAGTCGCGCATCCGCATCTCGACCGTGTCGACGCCCGACCAGACCACCTGGCCGTTGCGGGCCAGGGCGGCGCCGGAATGCAGCTGGTGCGTGCGGCCGCGCATGGCGGCCAGCCGCTCGCGCGCGGCCTGAAGCGTCGGGGCCTTGGACACCAGGCCGCCCTCGAAGGCCAGGGTCTGGTCGGCGCCCAGCACCCAGGCGTCGGCGTCGTGGCGCGACACCGCCAGGGCCTTGGCCCGCGCCAGTTCGACGGCCAGTTCGGCCGGGTCGACGCCCGGCGCCTTCAGAGCGTCCTCGTCCACGTCGGCGACCTGGACGGCGAAGGGCACGCCGGCGTTGGCGAGCATGGCGCGCCGGGCGGCGCTCTTGGAGGCCAAGATCAGGCGTTCGCCGTCGGTCGTCGTCACATCGGGGCTCCCAGACGGCGGCTGCGCCGCTCGCTCAACAGATTGATGATGGCCGCCGCCGTCTCCTCGACCGAGCGCCGGGTCACGTCGATCGTCGGCCACCCCCGCCGCTCGAAGGCGCGCCGGGCCTTGATGGTCTCCTCGCGCACGGAGTCATGGTCGACATAGGCCGAGGCGTGGCCGACGTTCAGCCCTTCCAGCCGGTTGCGGCGGATCTGCACCAGACGATCGGGCGAAACCGTCAAGCCGACGACCAGCGGATGCTTGAGCCCCGTCAGCCGTTCACCGTCCTCCTGGCCCGGCACCAGAGGCACGTTGGCGGCGCGGATGCCGCGGTGGGCCAGATAGATGCAGGTCGGGGTCTTGGACGTCCGGCTGACCCCGCACAGCACCACGTCGGCCTGCTCAAGCTGCTCCAGCGTGCCCTGGCCGTCGTCATGGGCGATGGCGTAGTCGAGCGCGCTCATGCGGTTGAAATAGCCGGTGTCCAGGGCGTGCTGCGCCCCGACCCGGGCCGAGATGTCCGCCCCTAGATAGCGCGACAGGGCGCCGACCAGGGGGTCCAGCGCCCCGATCTGCGGCATCTGCAGCCGCCGACAGCCTTCCTCCAGCTGGGTGCGCAGGTCGCGGTCGACCAGGGTGTGCAGCACCACGCCCGGCGCGGCCGCCACCTCTTCCAGCACCCGCTCCATCTGCTTGGGCGACCGCACCAGGGCGTAGATGTGCTCGATGGGAATGACGCCGTCGAAGCGCGCGATCACCGCCTTGGCCATGGCGTTCAGCGTCTCGCCGGTCGAGTCCGAAACCAGGTGGACGTGGAAATAGGTGGCCAGGCGCGAGGCGCCGAACGGACGGGCGGGGCTCATGAGGACGGCGTCTCCTTCAACGATCCGGTCGGATCATCCCCGCGCCCTGTTGAAAAGCCGGGGCGCCGTTCGAGAAAGACCGGGCGCCGAATCCTCTAGCAAGGCTGGGCGCCGGTCGCGAGCGGGGATCGCGGGCGCCGTTCCGCCGATCGGCGCCGGAGTCGTCAGCCTGGGCGCCGAGGATTCATCCCATGCTGTGGGCAGGAGTCGCTGTCCAAATTCGGCGCCCGTGGATTCACCCACAACGGCGCCCAGAGGCAAACCCGAGTCTGGCGGGTGTTTCACGGCTTATCCCCATGACTCACACCCCGGTCGCAGGGGCAGCGGAATCCTCCGGCCGGCGCCGGGGACTAACGGGAGTCGAGCCGGGACGGTCCCCAGTTATCCCCGCGCTCCCCGGCCCTGCTTCCAACCTCTAATTCTTTCAATTCTTAAATCTGAATAGGGATTGAGGCTTGGGGGTGTGCATCCTAAAGCCCAAGGCATGAGCACGCCCCTTCTGATCCAGGCTCTCCAGGGCCAAACCCTTTCCCGCCCGCCCGTATGGTTCATGCGTCAAGCCGGGCGCTACCTGCCGGAATACCGCGAGTTGCGGACCAAGGCGCCGGACTTCATCTCCTTCTGCCTGAATCCGGAGATGGCGGCCGAGGCGACGCTGCAGCCGATGCGCCGGTTCGGCTTTGACGCCGCCATCGTCTTCGCCGACATCCTGCTGATCCCGGGCGCCCTGGGGCAGAAGGTGTGGTTCGAGGCGGGCGAAGGGCCGCGCCTGGGCGCCCTGCCGTCGGTGCAGTCCATGGCCGACAAGGCTCAGCAGGCTGGAGAGGCCCTCAAGGCTGTGGGCCAGACCTTGGCCCTGGTGCGCGCGGAACTGGAGCCGGAACGCGCCCTGATCGGCTTCGCCGGCGCTCCGTGGACCGTGGCCACCTATATGCTGGACGGCGAACACCGGACCATGGGCAAGGGCGAGCGCGCCGCCGCCCGCACCTACGCCTACACCCAGCCTGACATCGTCTACGGCCTGCTCGACGTGCTGGTCGAGGCCACCGCCCACTACCTGAAGATGCAGCAGGACGCCGGCGCCCAGGTGCTGAAGATCTTCGAGAGCTGGGCCGAGGGCCTGCCCGACGATCTGTTCGAGAGCCTGGTGCTGAAACCGCACCAGAAGCTGGTGGCCCGCGCCCGCGAACTGGGCGTCACCGTGCCGCTGATCGGCTTCCCGAGGGGCTCGGCGGCCCTGGCGGAACGCTATGCGCGCGAATGCGACGTGCAGGGCGTGGCCCTGGACACCGCCTGCCCGCTGGAAGTCGGCAAGCGCGTCCAGGCCATCAAGCCGATCCAGGGCGCCCTGGACCCGCTGCTGCTGCGCGCTGGGGGGCCGGCGCTGGATCGTCGCGTCGACCAGTTGATGGAGGCCTGGGGCCAGGGGCCGTGGATCTTCAACCTGGGCCACGGCATCCTCCCAGACGTGCCGATCGCGCATGTCGAGCAGGTGTTGAAGCGGATCGGCGCCCAATGACCCAGACCGCCACGACATCCGAGGGACGACCCGGCCGGCGCGTGGCGGTCGTCCTGACCAATCTGGGCGGTCCCGACCGACCCGAAGCGGTCAAACCCTTCCTGTTCAATCTGTTCAACGATCCGGCCATCATCGGTCTGCCGGGGATCGTGCGCACGCCGCTGGCGAAGCTGATCTCCAGCCGCCGGGAGGCTTCGGCCCAGGCCAACTACGCCCTGATGGGCGGGGGTTCCCCCTTGCTGCCCGAGACGCAGAAGCAGGCCGAGGCCCTGTCGCGCGCCCTGGCGGACGCCTCGCCGGGCGACGACAGCCGGGTCTTCATCGCCATGCGTTACTGGCATCCGCTGACCGAAGAGACGGCAGCGGCAGTCAAAGCCTTCCAGCCCGACCAGATCGTCCTTCTGCCCCTCTATCCGCAGTTCTCGACCACCACGACGGCCTCCTCGCTGAAGAAGTGGACCGAGTGCTACGACGGCCCCGGCGAGACCCACGTCGTCTGCTGCTACCCCGACGCCGAAGGCCTGATCGAAGCCCAGGTTCGCCTGATCCGGCAGACGTTGGACAAGGCGCAAGGCAAGCCGGTGCGGGTGCTGTTCTCGGCCCACGGCATCCCCGAGAAGCTGGTCACAGCGGGCGATCCCTATCAGGCCCAGGTCGAGGCGACCGTGGCCGCCGTGGTCGAGCGCATGGGCCTGACCGACTGGGCTATCTGCTATCAGAGCCGGGTCGGTCCGCTGAAATGGCTGGGCCCCCCCACGCCTGACGCCATCGAACAGGCGGCCAAGGACGGCGTGGGCGCGCTGGTCGTGCCGATCGCCTTCGTCTCCGAACATATCGAGACCCTGGTCGAACTGGACATGGAATACGGCGAACTGGCCCATAAGGTTGGTTGCGCCCCTTATCTGCGCGCGCCGACGGTCAGCGCCGACCCGGTTTTCATCACCGCCCTGGCCGATGCGGTCGCGCGGGCGCTGGAGACGCCGGGGACCGCGCCGCAGGGGGCTTCGCAGGGTGGACCATGCGCCGGCTTGAAAGCCTGCCCGTCCGGCTGTTCAAAGGGCTCCAGGACGGCCTGAGGGGATCGACATGGACTATTACAATCTGGCCCGCGGGCTGCACATCCTGGCGGTGATCGCCTGGATGGCCGGAATGCTCTTCCTGCCGCGTCTGTTCGCCTATGACGCCGAGCAGAACGCCAAGCCTGAACCCTTGCGCGGCGAGATGCAGGCCCTGCTGCGTATCTGGCAGACGCGGCTGCTGCGCATCATCATCAACCCGGCCATGATCCTGGCCTTCATCTTCGGCGGCTGGCTGCTGTGGCTGCGCAGCGGCGACGGCGCCGACTGGTCCTTCGCCCATCAGCCGTGGATGATGACCAAGCTGATCGGCGTCTTCCTGCTGGCCGGTTGGCACGGCTTCCTGGCGGGGCAGCGCAAGAAGATCGCGGCAGGCACGTCGAAATATTCTGGCCGTTTCTGGCGCATGACCAATGAGATTCCCTTCGTCCTGGCCATCATCATGGTGTTGTCGGTGACGATGGAATGGAGTTTCTAAGCGCCCGGACGCGAGCAACGCGGTCGTTCGCGGCCTGAAGGCTCTTGACCCGCATGGGTCTTTCGTGGTTCCGCTGCGGTGAACCGTGCGGCCGATCCGTGCAGCGCGGTCCCTCTCTTTTGCGACGCCTGCCGGTTTGAGCCTGCGGGAACCCGTCGCCCTCCCTCCCAGCCCTTGCGGCTGAAGCCATTACGACCTTTCTGCTCCTGGCCGCCTCGCCGCGTCCGGGCGCGCGAACGAGCACGCCATCATGACCGATACGCCTGAGACTCCGGACACCGAAGTCGCTGAAAATGCAACGGAAACGCCGGTCGAGCGGCCGCGTCGCACCCTCAGCCTGGGCGGCAGCCGCGCGGCGGCGCCGGTCGAGGAGGCCGAGCCCGAAGTCCCGGTTCAGCCTATCTCTGACGACGACGACCATGGCGTCGACACCACGGCCGAGGATGATGATGAGGACGACGACGGCGAGCCCATCGTCCCCAACGGCCGCATCACGCTTCAGGAACTGAACGAGAAGACGCCGGAAGACCTGGTCGCCTTCGCCGAGGGCCTGGACATCGAGAACGCCGGCAACCTGCGCAAGCAGGACCTGCTGTTCGCCATCCTGAAGACCCTGGCCGACGAAGAGGTCGAGATCATCGCCTCGGGCGTGCTGGAGATCCTGCCGGACGGCTTCGGCTTCCTGCGCAGCCCCGACGCCAACTATCTGCCGGGTCCGGATGACGTCTATGTCTCGCCGTCGCAGATCCGCCGCTTCGGCCTGCGTTCGGGCGACACGGTGCACGGCGCCGTGCGCGGCCCGCGCGAGGGCGAGCGCTATTTCGCCCTGCTCAAGGTCGACACGATCAACTTCGAAGATCCGGAGATGGTCAAGACCAAGGTCCTGTTCGACAACCTGACCCCGCTCTATCCCGAAGAGCGGCTCAACATGGAGATCCAGGATCCGACGCTGAAGGATCGCTCGGGCCGGGTCATCGACATCGTCGCGCCCCTGGGCAAGGGCCAGCGCTGCCTGATCGTCGCCCCGCCGCGCGTCGGTAAGACGATGATGCTGCAGAACATCGCCAAGTCGATCGAGCGCAACCACCCCGAAGTCTTCCTGATCGTCCTGTTGATCGACGAACGCCCCGAAGAAGTCACCGACATGCAGCGCACGGTGAAGGGGGAGGTCGTCGCCTCGACCTTCGACGAGCCGGCCACCCGCCACGTCGCCGTCGCCGAGATGGTGATCGAAAAGGCCAAGCGCCTGGTCGAGCACAAGAAGGACGTGGTGATCCTGCTGGACTCCATCACCCGCCTGGGCCGCGCCTACAACGCCACCGTCCCGTCGTCGGGCAAGGTGCTGACCGGCGGCGTCGACGCCAACGCTCTGCAACGTCCCAAGCGCTTCTTCGGCGCCGCGCGCAACGTGGAGCAGGGAGGGTCGCTGACCATCATCGCCACCGCCCTGATCGACACCGGCAGCCGCATGGATGAAGTGATCTTCGAAGAGTTCAAGGGCACCGGCAACTCGGAAATCGTCCTGGACCGCAAGGTCGCCGATAAGCGCATCTTCCCAGCCATCGACGTGCTCAAGTCCGGCACCCGCAAGGAAGACCTCATCACGCCGAAGGACCAGCTGGCCAAGACCTATGTCCTGCGCCGCATCCTCAACCCGATGGGCCCGCAGGACGCGATCGAGTTCCTGCTCGACAAGCTGCGCCAGTCCAAGAACAACGGCGACTTCTTCCAGTCCATGAACACCTGATAGCGTCCCTATCGCCTCGCACGCGGTGCGAGGCTGCTTGAAGGACGTTCTCTCAAGCAGCCGCACGCCGCGCGTGCGGCGGCAGAGAACAAAGACTGTGTTTCACGTGAAACAGGATCGGGCGTCATGAAGCTGAACATCGAGATCGACTGCACCCCGGCCGAGGCCCGCGCCTTCCTGGGCCTGCCGGACGTGACCGTGCTCAACGACCATCTGGTCGCCGAGATGCAGAAGCGCATGGACGCCAACATGGCGTCCCTACAGCCCGACGAGCTGATGAAGACCTGGACCAGTTTCGGCGTCCAGGCCCAGGACCAGTTCCGCCGCCTGATGGAAGCCGTCGTCACGGGCGCGCCCAAGCCGTGAGGCCCCTGTTCTCCTCCCTACGAAGTGGGGAGGTGGATCGGCGGCGCAGCCGACGAGACGGAGGGGCTGTTTCCTTCCGCGCTGGCCCCTCCACCACTTCGTGGTCCCCCTCCCCATGGAATGGGGAGGAGAAGCTATGACCGACACCATCTTCGCCCTCGCCACGCCGCCGGGCCGCGGCGCCGTCGCCATCCTGCGCCTGTCGGGTCCGGACACGGAAGCGGCCCTGTCAGCTCTGGGGGCAGGGGGGCTTGCCCCGCGCCTGGCCTCGGTGCGCAGCCTGCGCCATGACGGCCGTCTGATCGACGAGGCCCTGGTGCTGCGCTTCGTCGCTCCGCGCTCCTATACCGGCGAGGACTCGGCCGAGCTGCACCTGCACGGCGGCCGCGCCGTGATCGAGGCGGCCAGCACGGCCCTGATCGCGCTCGGCCTGCGTCCGGCCGAGCCGGGCGAGTTCACCCGCCGCGCCTTCCAGAACGGCCGCATGGACCTGGCCCAGGCCGAGGCCGTGGCCGACCTGATCGACGCCGAGACCGAGGCCCAGAAGGCCCAGGCCCTGGGCCAGCTCGACGGCGCCCTGTCCGCCGCCTACGGGGGCTTCCGCCGCGACCTGCTAAAGGCCCTGTCCCTGGTCGAGGCCGAGATCGACTTCCCCGACGAGGAGGTGCCGGACAACCTGGCCCGCGCCGCCGGGCCGGTTCTGGACTCCCTGGCCGCCGACCTGCGCACGGCTCTGGCCGATTCCGATCGCGGGCGGCGGGTGCGCGAGGGCTATCGCATCGTCCTGATCGGCGAGACCAACGCGGGCAAGTCGTCCCTGTTCAACGCCCTGGTCGCGCGCGAAGCGGCCATCGTCACCCCCATCGCCGGGACGACGCGCGACGTGCTGGACGCCGACGTCATGATCGGCGGCTACGCCGTCACCCTGTCGGACACGGCGGGCCTGCGCGACAGCGACGACGTGGTGGAGGCCGAGGGCATCCGCCGCGCGCGGCTGCGGGCCGAGGGCGCCGATCTGCGTCTCTGGGTCCGTTCGCCGTCGACCGAAGGCGTCGAGGACCCGGCCGCGGCCTTCATGCGGCCCTCCGATCTTCAGGTGCTGAACAAGGCCGACCTGGGCGCTGTGGCGCCGGCGCCGGACCTCGAAGCCCTGACGGTCAGCACGGCGACGGGGCAGGGGCTGGCCGAGCTGCATGACTGGATCGCGGCTCGCCTGGCGCGCGATCTGTCGGGCGCCGATTTCCCCGCCGTGACGCGCGAGCGCCACCGTCGCCGCCTGGCCGAGGCCCTGGCCGCCGTCGAGGCGGGACGCCGCGCCCTCGACCTGGCGCCCGAGATGGCCGGCGACGACCTGCGCCGCGCGGCCGACGCCCTGGCGCGCGTCACCGGCGCCATCGGGGTCGAGGACATCCTTGGCGAGGTCTTCTCCTCCTTCTGCATCGGCAAATAGGCCCAGCTATCGCCTGTTTCACGTGAAACAATGGTTCTCGAGCCGGTGGCGATTCTCGGCTGAATGGCTTATGTCGTCGCCCATGAGTTCGACCCCCGATCACACCTCCGACGTCGTCGTCATCGGCGGCGGCCACGCCGGCTGCGAGGCCGCGACGGCCGCCGCGCGCGCGGGCGCCCGCACCCTGCTTCTGACCCAGAAGCTCGAGACCATCGGCGAGATGAGCTGCAACCCGGCCATCGGCGGCCTGGGCAAGGGCCATCTGGTGCGCGAGATCGACGCCCTGGACGGCGTCATGGGCCGCCTGGCCGATGTGTCGGGAATTCAGTTCCGCCTGCTGAACCGGTCCAAGGGCGCCGCCGTGCGCGGCCCGCGCAGCCAGATCGACCGCCGTCTGTATCGCGAGGCCATGCAGGCCGAACTGGCCGGCTATCCGAATCTGAGCCTGATGGCGGGCACGGCCGAGGGGTTGATCCTCAACGGCGACCGGGTGGTCGGCGTGCGGACGGGAGCAGGGGAGGCGATCCGCGCCGGCGCCGTGGTGCTGACGACCGGCACCTTCCTCAACGGCGTCATCCATCGCGGCGAGCTGCGCATTCCGGCGGGCCGTCATGGCGAGGATCCGTCGACGGGCCTCGCCGGTGATCTGCACGCGGCCGACCTGATGATGGGTCGGCTGAAGACTGGCACGCCGGCGCGGCTGGACGGCCGCACCATCGCCTGGGATCGGCTGGAGACGCAGGCGGCCGACGACGAGCCCGTGCCCTTCAGCTTCCTGACCGACAAGATCGCGGTGCCGCAGATCGCCTGCGGCGTGACCCATACGACCGAAGAGACGCACCGGATCATCGCCGACAACCTCGGCGAAAGCGCCGTCTATGGCGGCAAGCTGTCGGGACGGGGGCCGCGCTACTGCCCCTCGATCGAGGACAAGGTGGTCCGCTTCGCCGACAAGACCAGCCACCAGGTCTTCCTCGAGCCCGAGGGGCTGGACGATCCGACCGTCTATCCCAACGGTATCTCGACCTCGGTGTCCGACGCCACCCAGATGGCGTTTCTGCGCACCATGCCGGGTCTGGAGCAGGTCGAGGTCTTCCGCTTCGGCTACGCCATCGAATACGACTATGTCGATCCGCGCGAACTGACCCCGGCGCTGGAGGTCAAGAAGCGCCCCGGCCTCTATCTGGCCGGACAGATCAACGGCACGACCGGCTATGAAGAGGCGGGGGCCCAGGGCCTGATCGCCGGGCTCAACGCCGCCCGCGCCGCGGCGGGGTCGGCCCCGCTGATCCTCGGCCGCGACCAGGCCTATATCGGCGTCATGATCGACGACCTGGTGACGCGCGGCGTGACCGAGCCCTATCGCATGTTCACCAGCCGGGCCGAATACCGTCTGACCCTGCGGGCCGACAACGCCGACCAGCGCCTGACGCCCATCGGCATCGAGGCCGGAATCGTCGGTTCGGAACGCGCGAAAGTATGGCTGGACAAGTCGGACCAGTTGGACCGGGCGAACCGTGTTTCACGCGAAACGCAGTTCACGCCCAAGGAGGCGGGCGCCCTCGGCATCGCGGTCAACGCCGACGGCCAGCGCCGCTCGATCCGCGACCTGCTCGCCTTCCCGAACGTGACCCTGGATCAGTTCGTCGCCGTCCGGCCCGAGATCGCCGACTGGTCGCCCGCCGTGCGCGAGCAGGTCGAGATCGACGCCGTCTACGCCGGCTATCTGGATCGCCAGGCTCAGGACGCCGAGGCCCTGCGTCGGGAGGACGGGCTGGCCCTGCCTTCCGACCTCGACTACGCCGCGATCGGCGCCCTGTCGAACGAGGTGCGCGAGAAGCTGGCCATGATCCGTCCCCTGACCCTGGGCCAGGCCGGGCGCATCGAGGGCATGACGCCGGGCGCCCTGACGGCGCTGCTGGCCCATGTGAAGAAGGTCAAGGGCGCGGAAGCGGATCTCGCGGCGGTCGTCGCCTGATGTCGGACGCCATTCAGACCTTCCGCGTCCAGACGGGCGCCAGCGACGCCAACATCGCCGACCTGCAGACCTTCCTCGCCATGCTGACCGAGGCGAACGCGGTGATGAATCTGGTCGGGCCAGACACGATTCCGGACTTCTGGAACCGCCACGCCTGGGACAGCGCCCAGCTGCTGAGCCTGGCGCCCGAGGCCAGGACCTGGGCCGATCTCGGAGCCGGGGCCGGCTTCCCCGGCGTGGTTCTCGCGATAATGCTGAAGGGTCGACCGGGCGCCCATGTCTGGCTGGTCGACAGCCTGGGCAAGCGCTGCCGCTTCCTTCAGACCATCGTGGATGCGCTCGAATTGCCCGCGACCGTGGTCAACGGACGCGCCGAGGAACAGGCGATCACGGTCGATGTCGTCACCGCCCGCGCCGTGGCGGCGATGGAGAAGCTATTGGGTTATGCACAGCCCTACTTCCAACGCGGTGCAAAAGGCCTGTTCCTTAAGGGCGAGAAAGCCGAGGCTGAGTTGAAAGAAGCGCGCCGGGTCTGGCAGTTTGAGGCCGAGCTTACGGTCTCGCGCAGCGATCCGCGCGGCCGCATCGTTTCATTGGGGAGCCTTCGCCGTGTCCGTTGAGTCCGTTAAGCAGCCCCGTATCCTGGCCGTCTCCAACCAGAAGGGCGGAGTCGGCAAGACCACGACCGCCATCAACCTGGGAACGGCGCTCGCCGCCATCGGCGAAAAGGTGCTGATCGTCGATATGGACCCGCAGGGCAACGCCTCCACGGGTCTGGGTGTTCCACGTGAAACACGGCGGGTCACCATCTACGACGTCATCGTCGATGGTCGACCGGTGGACGAGGCCGCCATTGAGACCGCCGTGCCCGGCCTGTTCATCATCGCGGCCGACGCGGACATGTCCGGCGTCGAAATTGAGCTGAGTCAGGCCGATCGCCGCTCCTATCGCCTGCGCGACGCCCTGGCCAGGCAGGGGGGGGCGGGTCATTCCCGGTATGACTATGTGCTGATCGACTGCCCGCCGTCGCTGAACCTGCTGACGCTGAACGCCATGGCGGCGGCGGACGCCGTCCTGGTGCCGCTGCAGTGCGAATTCTTCGCCCTAGAGGGCCTGACCCAGCTGATGCGGACCATCGACATGGTGCGCCAGAGTTTGAACCCGGCGCTGGAGATCCAGGGCCTGGTCCTGACCATGTACGACCGCCGCAACGCCCTGTCGGGCCAGGTGGCGGCCGATGTGCGCGCCCACTTCGGTGACAAGGTCTATGACAGCGTCATCCCCCGCAACGTCCGCGTGTCCGAGGCGCCGTCATTCGGCAAGCCGGCCCTCATCTATGATCTGAAATGCGCGGGCAGCCAGGCCTATCTGAAGCTGGCGCGTGAACTGGTGGCGCGCGAGCGCCAGCGTCGTCAGGCCATGGCCGCCTGATCCACTTAATAAAGCAACGGAAACAGCATCTTGTCCGAACGTCAGCGTGGTCTGGGCCGGGGTCTCTCGGCGCTTTTGGGAGAAAACGCGCAGGAGCCCGTCGCCGTCGACGCGACCGGCCCGGCGCCCGCGGGCGTTCAGCGCGCGCCGATTGAGACGCTGAAGCCCAACCCGGACCAGCCGCGCAAGATCTTCGCCAAGACCGACCTGGACGAGCTGACCGCCTCCATCCGCGACAAGGGGGTGCTGCAGCCCATCCTGGTCCGCAGCCAGCCGGGCCAGCCGGGGCAGTGGCAGATCATCGCCGGCGAGCGCCGCTGGCGCGCGGCCCAGGCCGCGCGTCTGACCCAGGTGCCGATCGTCGTGCGCGAGATGGACGACATCGAGGTGCTGGAAGTCGGCGTCATCGAGAACGTTCAGCGCGCCGACCTGAACCCGATGGAAGAGGCCAACGCCTACGCCGTGCTGATGGAGCGCTTCGGCCGCACCCAGGACGCCCTGGCGGGCGTGGTAGGCAAGAGCCGCAGCCACGTCGCCAACACCCTGCGCCTGCTGCAGCTGCCCGAGGCGGTGCGCGGGCATGTGGTGCGCGGCGACCTGTCGGCCGGCCACGCCCGCGCCCTGATCACCGCGCCGAACGCCGAGGAACTGGCGGCCGAGGTCATCGCCAAGGGCCTGAACGTGCGCCAGACCGAGGCCCTGGCCCGCCGCGCGGCCGAGGGGCCGAAGCCGGTGAAGGCCAAGGCCGTGGTGAACGGGGAGGGGGCCGCCGACATCGCCGCCCTGGAACAGGACCTGTCCGACGCCCTGGGGCTCAAGGTGTCCCTGGCCGACAAGGGCGGCAAGGGCGAGATCACCGTGAAGTACGGCACCCTGGAGCAACTCGACGACCTGTGCCGCCGCCTGATGCGGGGGTGAGGCTCTTTCCGGCGCCGTTCATGTTAGGGTGGCGTCATGACTGAGAACTCTGACAAACCCAGCGCCGCCGAAGCCCTGAAACGGGCCCTGGCGGCCAAGCAGGCGGCGAGCCGGAACGCGGGCGCCTTCGGCGGCGTAGCCGGAGCCGCCACGACCGAGAAATCCATGCAGCGCCAGTCCGTGGCGCTGAACAAGCCAGCCTTCCGGCGCGCGTCGAAGCGCGGCTGAGCTTCTCCTCCCCACTTTGTGGGGAGGTGGATCGACGCCGAAGGCGACGAGACGGAGGGGCCGCTTGGTTCTGCTGGCGTGAGCCCCTCCACCGCTACGCGGTCCCCCTCCCCAGTGCATGGGGAGGAAAGCCTAGCCCTCAAGCAGCGCGTCAGCGCGGTAGGGCCGCTTTAAAGCCCCATGCGCTTGGCGCGGGCGGCGATCTCGAGCAGCAGGCGTTCGGCGATCAGGGCCTCGGGCATGCCCGTGGTCTTGGTCATGACGTCGGCCGTGTTGACGCTATCCTGCACCTCGTCGAGCAGCTCCAGCCGCCAGCCGCGCGCCTGGCGCAACATTTCGGCCTCCTGTTTCCAGAAGACGCCGGCGGCCTTGGCGGCCTCCTTGGCCCCGGCTCCGTTGGCTTGCAGGATATTGATCCGGCGCAGCCTTCCGAGATGAAGCGAGGTCATGCGCACGGCCATGACGGCGCTTTCGCCCTCGGCTAGGGCGCGGCGCAGGCCCGCCTGCGCGGGGCCGGGGCGGCCGCCGAACGCCTGTAGGGCGGCGTCGGACAGGGAGGCGTCGGGCTCGACCCCCAGATGGGCGTCCAGCTCTTCGACGTCGATGGTGCGGCCGGAGCCGGGGCCGATGTAGAGGATCAGCCGCTCGATCTCCTGACGCATCAGGCCGCGTTCGCGGGGCAGGCGGGCGACGAAACGGTCCAGGGCGTCGCTGGTCAGGCCGACCTTGTCGGCGCCCAGGGCTTCGCGCGTCATGCGGGCGACGTCGCCGACCTCGTCCTCGTAGCAGGCGATGGCGACCGCGCCCTGGGCCTTTTCGGCGGCCTTGCGCAGGGCGGATTCGCGGCCTAGCGCCCCGGCCTCGATCACCAGCATGGCGTCGGGGTTGTAGGCGCCCTCGGCGTGGGCGCTCAGGGCGGCGGCCACGGCCTTGTCGACGCCGCCCTTGGCGTCTCCCATGCGCACCCGCACCAGACGCCGCCCGCCGATCATGCTCAGCGCCGTCAGGGCCTCTTCCAGCCGAACCGGGTCGCCGTCGATATCGGCTTCGGTCAGCAGGGTGACGTTGAAGGGGTCGTTCAGGTCCGGGGTGATCGCCTTGCACAGGGTCAGGGCGCGCTCGGTCACGCCCGAGCGGTCCTTGCCGTGGATGACGGCGGCGCGGACGCCGGCGTCCGGCGCCTTGAGGAAGCGATCGACCTCGGGCCGTTTGGACAGGATCATGCGGCGGCCTTCAGCGGCCGGCCAGGGCGCGCATCATGTCCAGGCGGATCAGCCGCGCCAGATCGGCGGCGGCGCGGTCCTCGCCGTTCTGCTGGGCGGCGATGGCGGCATAGGGCTGGTCGGCGGCGGCGTAGGTGACGGTCGTGGTCTGCACGCCCTTGATGGGCTGGCCGCCCGCCACGGGGGCCAGGGACCAGGCCGCCTTGACCGTCAGCTCATAGCGGCTGGCGGTGTCGTCGATGCGGCGGCCCAGGGGACGACGCTTCTGCTCGACCTCGGTCGTCAGGCGATAGAGGGGCGCCTGGGCGCCGTCCCAGCCGAAGGCGTCCTCCAGCTGTTCGCGCAGGCGATAGCCCAGGCGGTCGTCCGGCGCAGCCACGGCGATGCGCGACAGGCCGGCGCCGACGCCCGCCTCCCCATACATCGGCGTGAAGCCGCAGCCGGACAGCAGCGCCGCTCCGGCCAGGACCAGCAGGAGGCGCCCGCCGCGCATCAGCCAGCCACCAGATTGACGATACGATCAGGCACGACGACCACCTTGCGGATGCTGAGGTTGTTGGCGGCAAGGTAGGCCTGAACCGTCGGATTGGCGAGAGCGGCGGCCTCGACCGTCGCATTGTCCGAACCGCGCGGCAGGACGACCTCGCCGCGACGCTTGCCGCCGATCTGGACGGGCAGGGTGACCTGATCGTCGGCGGCCAGGGCCGGGTCATAGGCGGGCCAGGGCGCGTCCAGCACCATTCCGGCCTCGCCCAGCTGGGTCCAGCATTCCTCGGCCAGGTGCGGGGTGAAGGGCGCCATCAGCCGCGCCAGGGCCGACAGGGCGGTCTTCTTGGCCTCAGCCCCCGCCTTGTCGTGTTGTCGGATGGTGGCCAGGAAGGCGTAGAGCTTGGCCACGGCCGAGTTGAAGCGGAAATGCTCGACGCCCTCGCTGACGGCCTTGATGGCCTTGTGCGTCTCGCGGATCAGGGCGGCGTCGGCATCGGCGTTGGCCGGCGCGGCGGCGTCGAATGAGGCGTATTCGCCCCAGACCCGCTGCACGAAACGGGCGGCGCCCTCGACCCCGCCGGTCGACCACTGGATGTCGCGCTCGGGCGGGCTGTCGGACAGGATGAACAGGCGCCCGGCGTCCACGCCATAGGCGGCGATGATGTCTTGCGGCGCGACCACGTTCTTCTTGGACTTGGACATCTTTTCGATGTCGCCGATCGTCACTGCGGCGCCGGTGGACAGGCGTGTGGCCACGCGCTGGCCATCGACCGTCTCGATGCGCACGTCCGACGGCTCGACCCAGCGCGGTTTGCCGCTGTCTTCATGGCCGTCGAAATAGGTTTCGTGGACCACCATGCCTTGGGTGAACAGGCCGGCGAACGGCTCCTTCACGTCCATCAGGCCGGCGTCCGACAGGGCGCGGGTGATGAAGCGGGCGTAGAGCAGGTGCAGGACGGCGTGCTCGACGCCGCCGATGTACTGGTCGACCGGCAGCCATTTGGCGGCGGCGGCCTTGTTGATCGGCTCGGCCGCCTTGGGATCGGCGAAGCGGGCGAAATACCAGCTGGAGTCGACGAAGGTGTCCAGGGTGTCCGTCTCACGCCGGGCGGCGGCGCCGCACGACGGACAGTTGACGTGTTTCCAGGTCGGGTGGCGGTCCAGGGGGTTGCCCGGTACGTCGAAGGTGACGTCCTTGGGCAGTTCGACCGGCAACTGGTCGGCCGGAACCGGCACGACGCCGCAGGCCTCGCAGTGGATGATCGGGATGGGGCAGCCCCAGTAACGCTGGCGGCTGACGCCCCAGTCGCGCAGGCGATAGATGGTCGCGCCCTGGCCCGTTCCGGCGGCCTCGATGCGGCGGATGGCCTCGGCCTTGGCGGCCTCGATGTCCAGGCCGTTCAGGAAGTCGGAATGGAAGATGGCGCCGGGGCCGGTATAGGCCTCGTCAGCCACGGCGAAGTCGTCGCCCGCGCCCTCGGGGCGGACGACCGGGATCACCGGCAGGTCGTATTTGCGGGCGAAGTCCAGGTCGCGCTGGTCATGCGCCGGGCAGGCGAAGATGGCGCCCGTTCCGTAGTCGGACAGGATGAAGTTGGCGATCCACACCGAGACCTCGGCCCCGGTGAAGGGATGGACGACCTTGAGCCCCGTGTCCCAGCCGATCTTCTCGGCCTGTTCGATGTCGGCCTGGCTGGCGCCGCCCTTGCGGCATTCGGCGACGAAGGCGGCGACCTTGGGATCGGCCTCGGCCAGCTGCTTCGAGATCGGATGATCGGGGGCCAGCCCCATGAAGCTGGCGCCGAACAGGGTGTCCGGGCGGGTGGTGTAGATCTCCAGCCCGTCGTCGAAACCGGCCGGGGCGGCGCCCGACCAGGCCCATTTCATCTGCAGGCCCTTGGACCGACCGATCCAGTTTTCCTGCATGAGACGGACCTTCTCGGGCCAGCGGCCTTCCAGCTCGGAAAGGCCGTCGATCAGATCGTCCGCATACTGAGTAATTCGCAGGAACCACTGGTTCAGCTTGCGCTTCTCGACCACGGCGCCCGAACGCCAGCCGCGCCCGTCGATGACCTGTTCATTGGCCAGGACGGTGTTGTCGACCGGGTCCCAGTTGACCACGCCGTCCTTGCGATAAACCAAGCCGCGCTTGAACAGCTCCAGGAACCATTCCTGCTGCTTGCCATAGTATTCGGGGTCGCAGGTGGCGAACTCGCGCGACCAGTCCAGCGACAGGCCCAGAAGCTTGAGTTGGTCGCGCATCGTCGCGATGTTGGACCAGGTCCAGTCCCCGGGGTGGACGCCGCGCTCCATGGCCGCGTTCTCGGCGGGCATGCCGAAGGCGTCCCAGCCCATCGGGTGCAGGACGTCGAAGCCCTGCGCCCGCTTCCAGCGCGCCACCACGTCGCCCATGACGTAGTTGCGGGCATGGCCCATGTGGATGTTGCCCGACGGATAGGGGAACATCTCCAGCACATAGTATTTCGGACGGCCGGTATCGGCGTTGGACACCGAAAAGGCGTCGGCCTCGGCCCATCGGGCCTGCTGGCGGGGTTCGGCGGTCTTGGGCTCGTAACGGGCCACGGCTTATCCTGAGGTCTCGCCCCAGGCGCGAAGCTCTGAGGCGGCCCTGAGGTCTGCGTTGAACGGCGAAGGGGAGGGGAGGCGGCGCCTGGGCGGCCGGCCTTGGAGGCCCGTCTTAGCGACGGGCCGCGTTGGCGAGGTTGAGCTGGCGCGCCTTGGTGAGGATGGCGTTCTCCAGGTCGGTTTCGGTTTGGGCGGCGACCGGGGCCGAGACCCAGCCGCCCGAGGCGTCGCGGACTTCCTTGGTCACGGCAACGTTCAGGGCGTCGGCGCGCAGGCGGCGATCCAGGATGAAGACGGTGGCCTTGAAGCGCTCGTTCGGCGTCTGCGGATTGACGTACCAGTCGTAGTTGACGACCCCGCCCCACGGATCGGCGCTGGCCAGGGGCATGAAGGACAGGGTGTCCAGGGTGGCGCGCCACAGATAGGCGTTCACGCCGATGCCCAGCTGGGCTTCCATCGAGGGCGCCTTGGCCTTCGACCCGCCGAACGGCAGGCTGGAGCAGCCGCCGAGCACCAGGCCCGAGGCGATCAGGGCGACCGCAGCGCCGCGAACAAGAGCCATTCCGTGATCTCCGTAAAGGGTTTGACGTCGCATGAGGGGGCGCCGACCGAACGATGCCCACGCACGCACGCGCCAGCGACGCTCTATAACACGGCGGAAAGGGGCGATGACAAGGCGATCCGGCGCCGGGAGCGGCCGAGATGGCCCCAGTCCCGCCGTGGTGCGTGACGCGGGCGCCACAGCCGCCGTCGGAGTCGCCTGGAACCTCCACCATTGGGCCGCGTTGCGTTGACGGTGCGAATGCAGGCCATATCTTATCCCCAGTTCAGTTCAGACGTGGTCTGACGTAGTCAACGAGGGTCGGCGCCGCGAAGCGCGATCCATAGGGTGGGTGTTCATGCGTTTCGTCGCCGTCATCGCTGCAAGCGTGGGCGCCCTGGCCTTGGCCGGGACGGCGTCCGACGCCTCGGCCCAGACGCGCGGCCGCGCCCCTGTCGTCAGCCTGGCTGACGTCGCCGCCCAATCGCCCAACACGCCCTCGGCCACACAGCGTCGCGGCCTGCGCTGGAACGAGAACGGCCGCTGGGGCCTGAACTTCAACCTCAGCCAGCCCGTCGGCCGCGAAGCCGACTGGGGCGACGTCGAGGCCGGGGCCTATTACCGCCTCAGCCCGCGCCTGCGCGTCGGCGCCGCCGCCAACCTGGCCTCGCCCGAAGTCGACCCGGCCCGCGTCCCGGAAAGCAGCGACCGCCGCGCCGCCCCGCGCGTCCGCCTCGAGACCATCTTTAAATTCTGATTCGACGGCTTTCCTCCTCACTTGTGGGGAGGGGGACCGCCCCCGGGTCTCGCCTTCGGCGAGCCCGAGGACAGGCTATCGGTGGAGGGGCTTTACGACCGCGGAACCAAGCGGCCCCTCCGTCTCGTCCGCTATCGCGTCCGATCCACCTCCCCATTTTATGGGGAGGAGAAGGCCGCCTGGATCGCCTCCACCCCCGCCAGCCCGCACGCGCCCGAATCGCGCAGCGCCGCTGCGTTGCGGGCCGTGATCCCGCCTAGCGCATAGGCCGGGCAGGGGGCCTCGGCAGCCAGGGCGGCGAATCCCTCGATCCCCAGGGCCGGCCTGGCCGCCGAGGCGCCGCCCGCCGGGAAGACGGGCGACAGCACCAGGGCGTGCAGGTCGCGCGCGCCCCGCACGGCCTGACGCGAATGGGCCGCCCCGGTCAGCAGCCAGTCCGGCCGCCGTCCCGACAGGGCGTAGGCCGCCGACAGGGCCCGCTCGGGCAGGTGCACCCCGTCGGCCTCGATCCGCTCGGCCAGGGCCGCGTCCAGGCCGACCAGCAGCAGGACCCCCGCCCGGCGCGTCGCCTCGCGCAGGCGCAGGCCCGTCTCCACCGCGTCGGCGGCCCCGAAGGCGCGGAACACCACGCCGGCGCCGGCGGGCAGGCGCGCCGCCGTCTCCCACGGGCGCGGCGTGCGCGTCGGGTCGGTGAAGAAGAGCAGGGGCGGCAGGGGGCGCGGGCTGACAGGCCCCGCGCGGGGGGCTACAGATTCGGCCAGGGCCTGGGCCGTCTCCCACAGGGTGCGCGCCTCTTCGGCCAGGGTGTCAGACAGGACCATGACCGCCACTAATCCCGCTTCCCCCGCCCCGTCCATGGTTTCGTCCATCGCCGACCGCTTCGCCGAGGTGCGTCGCCGCATCGTCGAGGCCGCGCGTGCGGCGGGCCGCGACCCGGCCTCGGTGGTCCTGACCGCCGTGTCCAAGACGCAGGGCGACGCGGCCCTCGACGCCGCCCTGGCGGCCGGGCAGCGGGTGTTCGGCGAGAACCGGGTGCAGGAGGCCAAGGCCCACTGGGGCGCCCGCCGCGCCGCCCTGCCGGATCTGGAGCTGCGCCTGATCGGCCCCTTGCAGACCAATAAGGCGCTCGAGGCGGTCGAGCTGTTCGATGTCATCGAGACCCTGGACCGCGAGCGCCTGGCCGCCGCCCTGGCCGCCGCCATGACCAGGACCGGGCGCCGTCCGCGCGTCCTCGTCCAGGTCAACACCGGGGCCGAGCCGCAGAAGGCGGGGGTCCTGCCCGGCGAGGCCGACGCCCTGATCGCCGCCGCGCGTGACGTCCACGGCCTGGCGGTCGAGGGACTGATGTGCATTCCCCCGGCCGACGAGGACCCCGCGCCCCACTTCGCCCGGCTGGCCGAGACGGCCGCGCGCAACGGCCTGTCGGTCCTGTCCATGGGGATGAGCGGTGACTATGAGACCGCCATTCGCCTGGGCGCGACCCATGTTAGGGTGGGTTCGGCCCTGTTCGGGGAACGAAATCAGCCCCCTGCGACCTCTTAGGACACAATATCCTGTCCGGCGCCCTTGGCGTTCGGCCCAAGCCTCGCCATTCTTAAAGGCACTATGCGCACGCCCAAGACGATCCTGATCATCGATGACGACGACGACCTGCGCGAGGCCTTGGCCGAGCAGTTGGCGCTTCACGAGGAATTTCGCCCGGCCCAGGCCGCGACGGCGACCGACGGCGTGCGCCAGGCCAAGGAGGCCCGCGCCGACCTGATCCTGCTCGACGTCGACCTGCCCGACATGGACGGCCGCGAGGCCTGCCGCCTGATCCGCAAGGCGGGCGTCTCGACCCCGGTCATCATGCTGACGGCGCAGTCGTCGGATTCCGACGCCATCCTGGGCCTCGACTCCGGCGCCAACGACTACGTCACGAAGCCCTTCCGCTTCGCCGTCCTGCTGGCCCGCATCCGCGCCCATCTGCGCAGCCACGAGCAGTCCGAGGACGCCGTCTTCCAGGTCGGCCCCTATGAGTTCCGCCCGGCCTCCAAGCTGATGGTCGACGACAAGGGCAAGAAGGTCCGGCTGACCGAGAAGGAAACCAACATCCTCAAATACCTCTATCGCGCCGGGGCCAAGCCGGTGTCGCGCGAGGAGTTGCTGACCGAGGTGTGGGGCTACAACGCCGGGGTCACCACCCACACCCTGGAAACCCACATCTATCGCCTGCGTCAGAAGATCGAGGCCGAGCCGGGCCAGGCGCGGCTACTGCTGACCGACGCCGGCGGCTACCGCCTGCAACCGTGATCCTGGCCTGACCGCCGGATGAGCGAGCGTCGCCCGACCCCGCCGCTGGTGGCGCTTCGGGCGTTCGACGCCGCCGCCCGCCTGGGCAGCTTCCGCGAGGCGGCCGAGGAGTTGGGCGTCACCCCCGGCGCCGTCAGCCGCCACATCAAGGCGCTGGAGATGCGGCTGGGCCTGCGCCTGTTCGACCGCTTCAACCGCTCGGTGCGGCTGACCGCCGACGGCCGGCGCCTGGCCCAGGGCGTGGCCGACGCCTTCGAGCGGCTGGAGGCGGCGCTGGACGCCGTGCGCCCGGGCCGGTCGCGCCAGCTGCGCATCTCGGCCCTGCCGTCGCTGGCCGGCAAATGGCTGTCGCCGCGCCTGCATCGCTTCAGCGAGGCCAATCCCGACCTGGACCTGATCGTCTTCGCCGAGGACCGTCTGGCCGACCTGTCCAACGGCGAGGCCGACGTGGCTCTGCGCTACGGCGAAGGCCCCTATCCGGGCCAGGTGGCGCGGCGGCTGATGAGCGAGCGGCTGATCCCCGTCTGCGTCCCGTCCTTCGTCGCCGGGCGCCGGTTGAACCGGCCCGCCGACCTGCTCGACGCCGTGCTGATCCACGAGACCTGGCACGACCTGCCGTTCGCCGACCGCATGGGGTGGAAGGCCTGGTTCGAGAGCGCGGGGGTCGATGATCCGCGCGTGCGTCACCTGCGTGGTCCGCACTTCAGCCACAGCCACCTGGCGCTGGAGGCGGCCCTGTCGGGGCGCGGGGTGGCCCTGACCTCGGCGCCCCTGGCCGCCGACGACCTGCGCGAGGGGCGGCTGATCCAGCCGGTCGACCACGCCCTGACTAACAACCTGGCCTATTGGGCGGTGGTCCTGCCGGAGCGGGCGGACGAGCCCAAGCTGCGCCGGTTCCTCAACTGGATCGAGGCCGAGGCGCGCGACGATCCCGGCGTCGGGTGATCTAAGGTCAATCGACCGGGCCTAACCGTGGTTTGTCCACGGGCGGCGGGTTTCCTATCCTGACAGCGTTCGGACCTCCCCCGCCGAAAGGAACCCAAGTCATGAAACTCGTGCATCCGCGCGCTTCGGGCTTCTCGTTTGAAGCCGTCGTCGTCTTCACCGGCAGCGTCACCCTGATCCTTCTGGGCGTGCTGGCCGGCGCCAAGCTGTTGGGCGCCGCCTGAGCCGGAGACGGCGGGCGCCGACCCTCCCCCTCCCGGGCGCCCGCCGTCGCTCTTCTTCCTAGACGTCCAGGTCCATGACGACCGGCGCATGGTCGCTGGGCCGTTCCCATTCGCGCACCGCGTCCAGGATGCGGGCGCTGCCCTTGACCACGGCAGGCGTCAGGCCGGGCGAGGTCCACAGGTGATCCAGGCGCAGGCCTCGGTTCGACTTGCGGAAATCCTTGGCGCGATAGCTCCACCAGCTGGCCAGTTTGGTCGGATCGGGGATCTGGTCGCGCACCACATCGGCGAAACCGCCCGCGTCCTGAAGCCGATACAGGGTCTCGACCTCGCCGGGGGTGTGGCTGACCACCTTGGACATGAAGCGGTGGTTCCAGACGTCGTTCTCGCCCGGCGCGATGTTGAAGTCGCCGGCCAGAACCAGAGGCCGCTGGCGGTCGCGGGTCTTCATCTCGGCGGTCAGCCGCTCATAGAAGTCCATCTTGTGATCGAACTTGGGGTTCAGCGCCCGATCCGGCAGGTCTCCGCCGGCGGGGATGTAGAAGTTCTGCACCTCCACCCCTTCGACCACGGCCGAGACGCAGCGGGCGTGGCCCTCGCGGCAGACGTCCAGCTTGGGGCTGTCGACGATGGGCAGGCGGCTGGCGATGGCCACCCCGTGCCACCCCTTCTGGCCGCCGATCCGCAGGTAGGGCAGGCCCATGTCGATGAAGGCCTGACGCGGGAACTGGTCCGCGGTGCATTTGATCTCCTGCAGGCACAGGACGTCCGGGGCGTGTTCGGCGACGAAACGGGCGACCTGATCGATGCGCAGGCGGACCGAGTTGATGTTCCAGGTGACGATGCGAAGGCTCATGCGGCGGGCCTTAGCAGGTCGCCGCGCCGGGGTCTAAGCGGGGGTGAAAAAAGCGCCCGGAGAGGGCTCCGGGCGCTAAAGTTCGTCTCTCTCGCCGCCAGGCGGGGATGAATCCGTGGCGGGCGGGACGGCCGCCGCCGTCCTGTGCTTAAAGTGTCACAGCGGTCGAAAAAGGTCAAACCGTCATAATTCAGCCGCGGTCCTGCGACGCTCGCGGCCTCAGTCGCGGCGCGCGCGGCGGGTCGGATCGCGCAGCTGGAACAGGTTGGCGGCCAGGCCCGAAGCGGGCTGCAGCGTGGTCAGCTGCACCCGGGTGCGGGACCCTTGCGCGTCGGTGATGGTCCATTCCTGCAGCCGCATCGGCGAGCCGGCGAAGGCCAGGATGACCGAGCCCTCGTTGGGGCGGCGGGCGTCGCGGGCGGTGATGGCGAAGGCGCCGGAGTCCATGCGGGTGACGCGATCGATGCGCACGCCCTGGTCCAGGCGGACCTCGCGCGCCAGGAAGGTCGACAGCGGGGTCTGGCCCAGCGGCGCCTGGCGGAAGACGTTCAGGCGCGGATCCCATCGGCTGACGTTCGAGCCGTCGGCCACGACCAGCAGGCCGGCGGGGTCAGTGTATTCGAAGCGCATCTTGCCGGGACGTTGTAGCCAGAAGCGGCCGGCACGGCGCTGATTGTTCGGCCCGGTCTCGACGAAGGTGCCCTGGGCGCTAGTCAGGCCGGTCAGATAGGTCTGGGCCCGGCGCAGCACGGCCTGATCCTCGGCCGACAGCGTCGACTGGGCCAGTGCAGGGGCGGCGGCGAGCGCCAGGACGACGGCGGAGCCGAGGCCGAAGGCGCGGCGGGAAACGGTCATGTCTTTTCTTCTCCCGTTCTGAACGGTTTTCGACCCGACCACGGTGCGGGCTTCATCCGGCAGGCTGATGACGTCAGCCTGACCATATTCCGGCGCTCCGATGAAGCGGCGTTCATTTCTCCTCCCCATTTTATGGGGAGGTGGATCGGCGGCGATAGCCGCCGAGACGGAGGGGCTGCTTGGTTCCGCCGCTCTTGTTTTAGGCCGGGCGAGGTTGCTTCCGTTTCTCTTGGCGTAGGCCCCTCCACCGCTACGCGGTCCCTCTCCCCATTTCATGGGAAGGAAAAGAACGGCGCTGAAGCAGCGAGCGACCGCGTCGCGAGCGATAGCGCCCGGCAGCGCAGCTGCCGCCCTCGACGTAGCCGAGACTACATAGGCGGCGGTCCGGCCAGGACGTCGCGCTTGCCGGCGTGGTTGGCGGGGCTGACGACGCCTTCCTGCTCCATGCGTTCGATCAGGGTGGCGGCGCGGTTGTAGCCGATCTGCAGGCGGCGCTGGACGTAGGAGGTCGAAGCCTTGCGGTCGCGCGTGACCACGGCCACGGCGCGGTCGTAGAGGTCGTCGCCGGTGCCGCCGTCCTCGCCGCCCATGGCGCCGTCGCCGTCCCCGTCCGGTTCGTCGGTGATCAGGTCGAGGTATTCTGGCTCGGCCTGGGCGCGCAGGTGCTTGCAGACCTCCTCGACCTCCTGGTCGCCGACGAAGGGGCCGTGCAGGCGGGTGATGCGGCCGCCGCCCGCCATGTAGAGCATGTCGCCCTGACCCAGCAGCTGCTCGCCGCCCTGTTCGCCCAGGATGGTGCGGCTATCGATCTTCGACGTGACCTGGAAGCTGATCCGGGTCGGGAAGTTGGCCTTGATGGTGCCGGTGATGACGTCCACCGACGGACGCTGGGTGGCCATGATCAGGTGGATGCCCGCGGCGCGCGCCATCTGGGCCAGACGCTGGACCGCGCCTTCCACGTCCTTGCCCGCGACCAGCATCAGGTCGGCCATCTCGTCCATGACCACGACCAGATAGGGCATGGGCTCGGGGCGGATCTTCTCGCTCTCGTAGACCGGGCGGCCCTGTTCGTCGAAGCCGGTCTGGACGGTGCGCTCGAAATGCTCGCCCTTTTCCTGGGCCTCGCGGGCGCGCTCATTGTAGCTGGCCACGTTGCGGACGCCGAGCTTGGACATGCGGCGATAGCGGTCCTCCATCTCGCGCACGGTCCACTTCAGGGCCACGACCGCCTTCTTGGGATCGGTCACGACCGGCGCCAGCAGGTGCGGGATGCCGTCATAGACCGACAGCTCCAGCATCTTGGGGTCGATCATGATGAAACGGCACTCGGCAGGCGAGTGGCGGTAGAGGATCGACAGGATCATGGCGTTGACCCCGACCGACTTGCCCGAGCCGGTGGTGCCCGCGATCAGCAGGTGGGGCATCCGCGCCAGATCGGCGACGTAAGGCTCGCCGCCGATGGTTTCGCCCAGCGCCAGCGGCAGCAGATGGCTCTTCTTGTCGTACTCTCCCGAGGCCAGCAGGTCGCGCAGGAAGACGGTCTCGCGCTTGGCGTTGGGCAGTTCGATGCCGATGGCGTTGCGGCCCTGCACGACCGAGATGCGGCAGGCGCGGGCCGACATGGAGCGGGCGATGTCGTCGGCCAGGGCCACGACGCGGCCGTGCTTCACGCCGGGCGCGGGCACCAGTTCATACAGGGTGACGACGGGGCCGGGGCGGATCTGGTCGATCTGGCCGCGCACGCCGAACTCCTGCAGCACGCCCTCCAGCATCTTGGCGTTGGCCTTCAGCGATTCCTCGTCGACGGCGCCGCCGCGCTGGCCGGGCTTGGCCAGGATGCCCAGGGACGGCAGTTCGAACCCGCCGTCGCCGGCGAAGTCAAAGGTCTGCTGGTCGGCGTCACTGCGCACTGGCCTGGGCGCCTTGACCGCCGCCACCTTGGGCTCGACCGACTTCGGCGCGCGGGCCGAGGGCGGGGCGATGGGGGCGGGGGCCGCGTCTTCCCACGGCGGGGCGTAGGCGCCGGTCTCGTCCTCGTAGCCGTCTTCATGGGCGTCGGCGGGGGGCGCGAAGGCGGTCTGGCCTGGGGCTTGAGGCGCGATGGGCGGGCCGTCGGCCTCCATCTCGTCGCTCTCGGGCAGGCGATGGCGCGGCTTGCGGGCGGGCGGCGCGGCGGCTTCGGCGACGGCGCGCGGGGCCTTGCCGGGTTTGGCGGCCTTGGCGGGTTTCGGCCCCTTGGCGGCGCGGGCCTCGGCGCTCTTCTGGGCGGCCCAGCCGGCGGTGTCGGTGAAATCGCGCAGGCGCAGGCCCACGGTGTAGGCCAGGCTCCACAGCGCCAGCGCCAGGAACAGCAGGCCCAGAATAATGCGCGCGCCGGGGACCTTCAGGGCGCCCAGACCGTTGGCGGCCAGGCCCGTGACGGCGTCGCCCCACAGCCCGCCCATGCCCGCCGCCAGCGGCCATCTGGCGGGCGCCGCCGGGGCCGACAGGGCGGCCGACAGCAGCAACACCCCCGCCACGGCGGTGAAGGTCTTGAACGGGGTCGGCTGCAGGCGGTGCTGCAAGGCGTCGCCGATGGCCACCGCGAGCCCAAAGGCGATCAGCAACAGGACGGCGGGCCAGGCCGCCAGCCCCAGCGACTGCATCACCAGGTCGGCGAAGGCCGCGCCGGTTCCCCCCAGCCAGTTGGTCGGCGCCTGGTTGGACGCGGCGTTCAGACTGGGGTCGGCCGGGTTCCACGAGACCAGGGCCACCAGCAGGAGGGCGGCCAGCATGGCCTGCAGCACTCCCCTGAAGCGCACGGCGAAGGGCGCCGCCCAGACGATGCGGGCGGTGCTCCAGACGCGCTGGCCGAGCGCGAGGGCGGCGGACATGCAGGCGGACCTCCTAAAGCGGGACTCCGAACCCTTGTGCCGCCGATAAGGTTAAAGGCGCATTTACCAGGGCGGGTGAACAACTGCCTGGTCGGAGACGGTGAGGGCGCTTTGAGCGGGTGAGCCGCCTCGGCGCCCGGCGGCGTCTGGGCGCCCGGCTCAGGACGTTGGGAAGTCTTTTCGTCATCGCTTTTCTGAGCTTCGCGGCGTTCGCAATGCTGTTGCTTGCCGCTCTCAATCGTTGGGGCGCGTGAGTTGCGACTTCTGGCCGCTGGACGCGCGAGCCTATCGGCGCGACACAGGCGAAATGGCTGACACCGATTACGACATCATCATCGCCGGCGCGGGCCTGGTCGGGGCGACATTCGCGCTGGCGGCGGCGCAGGGCGGGCTGAAGCCCGTCATGGTGGACCCGCAGCCGTTCACCGCCCAGCTGGCGCCGACCTTCGACGGGCGGGCGACGGCCATCTCCTACGCCAATTTCCGCATGCTGAAGGCCCTGGGCCTGGGCGAGGCGCTGGAGCCGTACGCCTGCCGCATGGATCGCATCCTGGTGACGGACGGCCGTCGTCCGGGCGCCGCCAGCCGCAAGCCCTCGGCCGCCTACATCCGCTTCGACGCGGACGAGATCGGTGATCGCAACGGGGGCGAGCCCCTGGGCTATATGGTTGAGAATCGCCGCCTGCGCTCCGCCCTGGCCGAGGCCGTCAACGAACGGGGCCTGGAGGTCCGCGCCCCCGCCGCCGTGGCCGGCGTCACGGCGGGGCCGGGCCTGGCGACGGTGACGCTGAAGGACGGCTCCACCCTGTCGGCACCCCTGGTCGTCGGCGCCGAGGGCCGCAACTCCACCGTGCGCCGGGCGGCGGGCATCGACGTCTTCGGCTGGACCTATCAGCAGAGCGGCGTGGTGTGCACGGTGCGCATGGAGCGACCGCACGGCAACGTCGCCCATGAGTATTTCCTGCCGGACGGCCCCTTCGCCATCCTGCCGCTGACGGAGAACCGGGCCAATCTGGTCTGGACCGAGAGCACGCGGCGGGGCGAGGCCCTGCGCGCGGCCTCGGACGAGGCCTTCCACGCCCATCTGACGCGCCGCTTCGGCGACTTCCTGGGCGGGCTGACGATCGAGGGGCCGCGCTTCGTCTATCCCCTGTCGCTGCAACTGGCCGAGGCCCTGAGCGCGCCGCGCATGGCCATCATCGGCGACGCCGCCCACGGGGTGCACCCGGTGGCGGGGCAGGGGCTGAACCTGGGGCTGAAGGACGTGGCCGCCCTGGCCGAGGTGCTGACCGAGGCCGCGCGCCTGGGCGAGGACATCGGCTCGGAGCTGGTGCTGGAGCGCTACGCCCGCTGGCGCCGGTTCGACACGGCGGCCCTGGCGGCGGGCTTCGACGGCTTCGTGCGCCTGTTCTCCAACGACCTCGCCCCGGTGCGGTTGGCCCGCGACCTGGGCATGGCGGCGGTCAACCGCGTCGCCCCCTTGCGCCGCGCCTTCATGCACGAGGCGGGCGGGGCGACGGGGGACCTGCCGCGGCTTCTCCGAGGAGAAGCGCTCTAAGAGAGGCCCTATCGCTCGCGCCGCGGGCGCTCGCTGCTTGAGGGCTTCTCCTCCCCATGAAATGGGGAGGTGGATCGGACGCGATAGCGGCCGAGACGGAGGGGCCGCTTGGTTCCGCCGTCGCTAAGCCCCTCCACCGCTTCGCGGTCCCCCTCCCCATTTCATGGGGAGGAAAGGGCAGGCTCAATCCAGCGGGCGGGCGTCCTCGGCCAGCATGATCGGCACGCCGTCGCGGATGGGGAAGGCCAGCTTGGCGCCGGCCGAGACCAGTTCGTTGCGCTCGCGGTCATAGGTCAGGCGGCCGCGCGTGACCGGGCAGACCAGCACCTCCAGCAGGCGGGGATCGACCGAGACGGGGGTGTTGAAGGCGTCGTTCATGATCTTCTTTAGTTTCCTATCGTTCGCGCCGCGGGCGCTCACTGCTTGAGGAAGTTTGGCCCTATCGCTCGCGCCGGGGGCGCTCGCTGCTTGAGGGCGCCGGGCGCCCAGGATGAAACGGTTGCGGCGTGTTTACCGCCGGCGTTTCCTCGGCGCTACTGCATCGCTGGTCCGTGGTCGTCGTCGTCGGGGGCGGCGGCCTCGATGCGCAGCAGGGCGGTCAGGGCGGCGGCGCGGTCGTTCAGGGTCAGGGCCTCCAGCAGGGCCTGTTTCTCGGGCGGTTCGAACGGCAGGGCCATGGCCAGGCTGTTGATCAGCGCCTCCTGCGGCGCGGCGCGGGCCGTGTCCCAGTCGATGTCTAGGCCGCGCGCCGAAAGGTAGGGGCGCAGGGCGTCGAGGAAGGGATCACGGTCGAACATCTCGGACGGATCGGGCGCCTGCAGGTCCGCCTCATAGGGCAGGAAGTCCGCCCGCACCTGGCGATAGGGGGTGCGCACCGACATCTCCGCCGCCACGTCGAAGCGGCAGACCCCGGTCAGGGTGATCAGATAGCGCCCGTCCGAGGTCTCGGCGAAGCTGGTGATCCGCCCGGCGCAGCCGACCCGGGCCAAGGTCGGCTGCGGGCCGGCGCCGCCGACGGGCTGGATCATGCCGATCAGGCGGTCGCCGGCCATGGCGTCGTCGACCATGTTGAGATAGCGCGGCTCGAACACGTTCAGCGGCAGCTGGCCCCGCGCCAGGAGCACGACCCCCGGCAGGGGGAAGACCGGGATCACCTGGGGAAGTTCGCTGGCCTTGACGTAGCCCTGAGCCATGGTCGCCCCGTCAGGAGAAGAGGATGGAGGACAGGCGTCGCCGTCCGTCGCGGGCGACCTCGCTGGTCGGGCCGGCGGCCTCGAACACGGTCAGCAGCTGCTTGCGCGCCGCCTGTTCGTTCCACTCGCGGTCGGCCTGGACGATGGCCAGCAGGTGATCGACCGCCCCCTTCAGATCGCCGGCCGAGGCCAGGGCCTGGGCCAGGTCGAAGCGTGTCGCATGGTCGCCCTTGTCGGCGGCCAGCCTGGCTTCCAGCTCGGCGGTCGCGCCCGTCGGGGCGGCCGAGGCCAGGGACAGCTGGGCGCGCACGGCCTGGACCGCCGGATCGTTGGAGTCGGCCGGAGCCATGGCGATGGTCTGCATCGCCTGTTCGGCGTCGCCCTCGGCCAGATAGACGCGGGCCATGCCGGCGATGGCCTTCTGGTTGTCCGGCTCCATGGTCAGCACATGGGCGAAGGCCTGGGCCGCGCCGCCCAGGTCGTTGAGGGTCAGGGACTCCTCGCCCAGGGTCAGCAGCTGTTCGACGTCGGTGTTGACGCCCTCGCCGCCGGTCAGCTTGTCGATGAAGGCCTTGATCTGGCTTTCGGGCACGGCGCCCTGGAAGCCGTCGACCGGCTGGCCGTTGACGAAGGCGTAGACGGTCGGGATCGACTGCACCCGCAGCTGGCCCGCGTAGGCCGGGTTGGCGTCGACGTCGATCTTGACCATCTTCACCGCCCCCTTGGCGGCGCGCACGGCCTTCTCCAGCGCCGGGCCCAGGGTGCGGCACGGGCCGCACCAGGTGGCCCAGAAGTCGACGATGACCGGCTGATGCTTCGAGGCCTCGACCACGTCCTGCATGAAGGAGGCGTCCGTGCCGTCCTTGATCAGGTCAGGCGGGGTGGTCAGCGACGGGTCGGCGAAGGTCATGGTCAGGTCCGCATAGGGTCGAAGAGAGATAACGGATCAGATGGCGTCGGGATGCCTCGCCATCAAGCGGGAAGTGCGCCTAGCCGCGAGGCGGGCGGGCCGGATGAAGAAAAACAGAGTCCAATTCGTCTGAATCGTCTGAAATCCGACGGACGAGAGGGGCTGATCAGTTTGGCATAGCAGATCGGTGCGACAGAAGAGGTCGCGGCCGCCTAAGCCCTCCCCCTCGATGGGGGAGGGTTGGGTGGGGGTGGAGGCAGGAGGCGTCCAAGAAGGTACGGAGACGCCAGCGCCTCCTGCGGCCATTTCGCTGCGTAGCGCCCACACCCCCATCCCCGCCCTTCCCCCATCGAGGGGGAAGGGAGCGACAGGGGAGCCTACAGCCGGTCCATCCGCAGCCAGCGGGCGTCGCCCAGCCAGGCGGTCCTGAGAGCGCGTTCCGCCGCCGCCGCCTCGGGCGCATGGCCTTGCGCGGCCTCGGCGCGGGCCAGGCCGTAGAGGGCCCAGCCGTTGTTGGGGGTCTGGGCCAGGGCCAGGCGGAAGGCGTCGGCGGCCTGGTCCGGGCGCCCGGCCTGGTAGAGGGCCGCGCCCAGCGACTGATGCACCGGATAATACCAGTAGGGCGGCTCCGTATAGGGCAGGGCGGCTTCCAGATCGGCGGCGCGGCGATAGTGGTCCGCCGCCTCGGCGGGACGGCCGCGCGCCGTGGCCATGCGCCCGCGCGCCACGGCCTCGGCCAGGGTCAGCAGGTCGGGCGCCGGGACGCCCTGTTCGATCATGTCGACGAAGCGGTCCGACGCGCGCAGGGCCGCCAGCTGCGCCAGCTCGCGGTCGAAGCCTCTCTGGTTCCTGAGCCGGGCATAGGCGACGGCGCGGGCGTAGTGGCGCATGGCGGCGGCGTAGGGCAGGCGGGCGTCCGGCGCGGGGGCGGCGAGGATGACGCGCGGTTCGGCGAACTGGGCCAGGGCCTGATAGGGGGCGGCGTCGATCAGCTGGACCCAGGCGATGCGGGCCGAGGTTTCGGGGTCCAGCACCGTGCGCAGGCGCCGCGCCTCGTTGACGGCGGTGTCCATGTCGCCGGCCATCTGGGCCGAGGCGACGATGAAGTGGATGTTGTGCGGATAGTAGCCGTAGCGGACCAGGCTCTCGTCGCCGGCGTCGCGGATGAAGGCCTCGTCGGCGCGCGCCGCCGCCACATTGACCCGGATGGAGTCGGCGTAGCGGCCGCGCCGCATATAGACGTGGCCCGGCATGTGGACCAGGTGGCCGGCGCTGGGGGCGGCGGGAGAGGCCAGCCGGTCGGCCGCAGCCTCGGCCCGCTGCGGATCGGACGCCTCCATCAGGTGGATGTAGAGGTGGGCCGCCTGCACCTGGCCGGGGGTGCGGGCCAGCACCGCCTCGATCAGGCGGATGGCCTCGCCGATGCGGCCGATCGGGGTGCGCTGGTCCGCCTCCCAGTACTTCCATGGCGTGGTGTCCATCGCCGCCTCGGCGGCCAGGACGGCGATGTCGTCGTCCTCGGGAAAGCGGCGGGCGACGGCCAGCATGGCGTCGGCGTAGGCCGCGTCGAGCGCGGCGCGGTCGGCCGCCGGATCGCGCGAATAGCGCAGGGCCAGGGCCTCGATCAGGGCCTGCTCGCGCGGCGAGGCCCCCTGGCGCAGGGCCATGGCCCGGTCGCTGGCGGCCAGGGCGGCGGCCCGATCGCGGTCGTCCATGGGGGCGTTGATGTTGGGCCCCAGCGCCAGGGCCTCGCCCCACCAGCAGGCGGCGCAGCCGGGATCGCGGCCTTGCGCCTCGCGGAAGGAGCGCACCGCCCCGGCGTGGTTGAAGCCATAGGCGAACATCAGCCCCTGGCTGAAATAGGCCTGGGCCTGGGGATCGCCGGTGGTCGCCTGGAACGGCGAGGCCGTCAGGTCGGGATAGAGGGGGATGGGCCGGGCCCGGCTGGCCGGAGCGGCGACGGCCGAGGCGATCAGCAGCTCGCGGGCCAGGGCGGCGCCGACGGTCCTCGGCCCGCACAGGGCGGCGAACAGGTCGGTCGGGGCCAGGGTCGCCGACGACAGGGGCGCGGACGACAGGGACGGCGCGCCGCTCGAGCCCGCCAGAACCAGGCCGGCGCCGCCGACGGCGAAGGCTTTCCACGACACACTCATGCACCGTCCCCCTTTGCGGGTCCGAGGCCGCGAACGAGCGTCGGCGCGACGCGGCGCAGAGATGAAGAACGGCGATATTATTCGCTGTCGCGCCGCTTAGACAGAGCGATTCAGGGAAACGGGACTTTCCCGCGCCCGAGTCCGCCGAAGCGGACTGATGGAAGGTCCGCTAGGGGTGGAAAGCGGACTCCCGACGGATTTAGTTTGCGGGTTTCATAGGCTCCCGCCAGTCGGCGACGATCAACGGCAAGTGGGCAAAAGAAGAAACCAGCGACTCCAGAGCGGATCGGCACCCGTGGTCGAGCGAAGCGCCGCCATACAGGCCAAAGGTCACGCCCGACGGCGTAGCTTCGGACCCGCCAAAGCAGGCCATCGGTCGCTTGCCGCTGGGCGTGGGCGCTAACGATGCACGACAGCTGAGCTCAAGCTTCGTGTCGGAGATCGCCCACACGACCCGGATACGCAGATCCGGCCTGTTCTCTACAGGCGGCGGCATCTGGTCGTCGCGGCATTCACGTGTATCGAGCCAAAGCGTTGTCGTGCCCAGTCCGGGAATGTCCATATCGGACCGGATCCAGCTATCGTCCGGCGAGGCCAACCGAGGCCTGCCTGGGTCCATGAATGTGACGGTCGCCGCAAGAGGTTCGTCCACATCTCGTTGCCCGTCGGGGCCCCTGAGACTGATCCAGGCCTGATAATAGGCTGACGGAGTCCCTCGGCCCACTTCTCCGAGTCGAACATAGGAAGCGCGCGGCACGAAGTATCGCACCCCGCCCGACTCGACGACGCGAGACACCTCCCTCTCAGATGATTGCTGAAGTTCATGGATTTCTCTGCCCGTAAGCGCCGCGGCCGCTTCGGGCTCGGGCGTCTGCGCCTCGCAACCTGAAACACCCAGCGCCAGCGACAGCACACCGGCTATAAGGGCACCAAATGATGCCCGTGGACGGCATGGCCCGTCAGTCGCGCGCTCGGCGTCTCGGGTGCCACTTGGGCCGCGCGTTACAGTGAAACCCATCAACGTTCCGTCCTAGGGTGCGCGGACAAAATCTCGGGATGGTCCAAGATGAAAACCCTCAAGCATCGCGAAGGCAAACCGTGCATGTCGTGCTGAACGTCCGCAATGGGTCGAAAGAAGACGTCGGCTTCAACCCTTGAACGCGACGTTGGCGCTCAATCCAGGGCGTCGAAGTCCACCACGATCGGCTCGCGGTCCAGCAGGGCCAGCACCCTGCGGAAGGCGGCTTGATCGAGCGCGGTGGTGGCGGTGTTGGTGAGCGGGTGGAAGTTGACGACGGCCGCCTCCCACAGGCGCCGGTCGAGCACGAAGGTGACGCGGCGCTCCGTGTCGTTGATCAGGCCCAGCGCCGTGACCGAGCCGGGGCGGACGCCCAGCGTCTCCCACAGCAGGGTCTCATTGCCGAAGGACAGGCGGTCCGAGCCCATGGCGCGGTGCGCGCGCTTCAGGTCGATGACGGTGTCCTGGGCGGCCGAGATCAGCCACAGTCGGCCCTTCTTGTCCTTGAGGAACAGGTTCTTGGTGTGGACGCCGGGCAGGGCGGCCTTGAGCTCCAGCCCTTCCTCGACGCGGAAGACGGCGGGGTGGTCGTGGGTGGTCTGTTCGATGCCGTGTCCGGCCATCCAGGCCAGCAGGCGGGCGCGGTCGAAAGCGGGAACGGTCAGGTCGGCGGCGGCGATGGCGGTCATCTCGGTCTTGTCGGGCGGGCGGCGGGGACGATAGGGGAGGATAGACAGACCCTCGTCATCACCCCCCTGTTCGTCAAGTTTGGGAGCCGCGTCTTGGAACTGGAATGCTATCCGATGAACGCCCGGCCGTGCGACCTCGTGCCGGGTCGCCAGTCACGCAACTGGATGGACGCCTTCGCCAGCCGTCACCCTTACCGCTGCCTGCCGCTGACCATGGCCAACACCACGGGGTGGGAGATCCTCTGCCCCTTCGGCTTCACCGCCGAGTGGAACGGCGGGCCGCGCCAGGACGACATCAAGATCACGCCCGACCGGCCGCAGCCGGAGCTGGACCACTTCGTCACCTCCCACTTCTCGCGCGGGGTGCTGACCATGCACCCGCAGTATCTGTTCCGCACCCCGCCGGGCTGGGGCCTGATCGCGCAAGGCTCCCCCAACCACGTCAAGGACGGCATCCAGCCGCTGACGGGCCTGATCGAGACGGACTGGCTGCCCTTCCCCTTCACCATGAACTGGATCTTCACGCGGCCGGGACGGGTGAAGTTCGAGAAGGGCGAGCCCTTCTGCTTCATCCTGCCGATCGAGCACCGCAAGGTGGAGCAGTTCGAGCCGGTGATCCGCTCGCTGGACTCCAATCCGGGCATGAAGGGGCAGTTCGAGGCCTGGAACCGGGCGCGCACCGACTTCAACACCCGCCTGGCCTCGGGCGATCCGGACGCGGCCAAGGAGGCGTGGCAGCGCTTCTACTTCAAGGGCGAGGTGCCAGAGGCCCTGGGCTCCGCGCCCGCGACCCACTCCAACAAGCGCCGATTGAAGAACCCGCGCCTGGGGTGATCGATGCAGCAACGCCCGCCTCCGTCGCCGGAAGCGGGCGTTGTCGTTCTCGGCGGCGCTCAAGCAGCGTGCGACCGCGTCGCGAGCGTTAGCGCCCAACTTAAGAAGCCGGACGCATGACCCGGGGCCCGAGGTTGCGCATGACCTCGCGGGCGTCGAAGGCGTTCATGTCGCCCGTCGGCTTGGCGCCGCGGCCCATGACGATCTCGGCCGTGGCCTCGTAGCGGCTGACCTGGCGGATATCGACGTCGCGGCGCCAGTAGGGATCCCACGCGCTCCAGTAGCCGCCGCGGTAGAAGCGCCACGACGGCCCCCAGAAGGGGCTGTAGCGGTCATAATAGAAGGGGTCGGGCGTGGTGTAGTAGCGGGTGTCGCGCTCGGTGGCGCGGTTGACCGTGGCGAACCAGTCGTAGCCGTTGTCGACGGTCAGTTCGGCCGAGCGCAGCAGCAGGGACATCTCCACCTGATCGCGCGAGGTCACCGAATTGCCGGAGAAGCTGACGCGGAAGCGATTGGCCTCCAGCCGGACTTCGGAATAGCCGCCGCGCTCTCCATTGTAACCGGCGGGCTGGTAGGGCGTCGCCGTCGCGCACGCGCCCAGGGCGAGGACGCCCGCCAGGGCCACCAGCACCGGGGTCTTGCGAAGCTTTGTCATGATCAAATCTCCTTGAACGCTCACAGAACGCTCGTCGATGTGAACGAGAGGTGAAAGGCCAAGTTCCCGGCGCCGCATCACAGACGCGAGACGATGAGAACCGCGGCCAGCAGCAGAAGGCATCCCACCACAATGCCGAAGCCTTTGCGAAAGCGCGGCGCGGTCATCTGTCGCGCCAGGGCCGCCCCGCCCAGGCCGTAGGCCGACATGCCGATGACGTCCAGGCCGATGGTGCCCAGGGCGAACAGGGCCAGCTGGGCCGCCGCCGGACGGTTGACGTCGATGAAGGGCGGCAGGACGGCGGTGAAGAAGAGGATGGCCTTGGGATTGGCGATCTGGACCATGAAGCCGTCGACCACGGCGCTGCGGCCGCGCCGCACGGCGATGGGATCGGGCTGGGCCTCGGTCTTGAAGGCGCCGCGCAGGGACTTGATCCCCAGCCAGGCGACATAGAGGGCGCCCAGGACGGCGATGACGCGGAAGGCGTGGGGGAAGGTCTTGACCAGGGCGCCCAGGCCCAGGGCGGCGGCGCCGAACCAGACCAGGGTGGCCGCATTCATGCCCAGGACGGCGGTCAGGGCGGCGGCCTTGCCCTTCTCCATGCCGGTGGCGACGGCGAAGAGGTTGGCCGGGCCGGGGGTGACCGCCATCACGGCCATGACGCCGAGAAAGGCCAGATAGAGGTGAGGATCGACGGGAAGCGAGGCCATGAGGCCCCCTTTCCGGCGCGCCGGGCCTCAGGTCAAGCGCGGGTCGCGGGGACGGGGCGGTCGGGCCGAGGCGGGCAGGCCGCCTCGGCTTTGCCCAGGGCGTGACGCGCCCTGGCGGCGGCGTTTAATCCGCGGCGGGCGCGGGGGCCGCCAGGGCGGCGGCGATGGCGGCGCGCACCTGGCCCGGCACGGCGCGCAACTGGGCCGGGGCGGCGTCGGCGGCGGCCAGGATCTCGTCCTTCTGCTCGGCGTTCTCGGACTTGTCGGCCATCAGGCGCAGGAAGGCGGCGTAGTCGTCGGCGAAGGCGGCGAACTTCGGCTCATACCGGTCCAGGACGGCGTCGGTGCGGCTCTTCTTGGTCGCGGCGTCCAGGCCGGCGTCGTCCATCAGCGCCTCGAGCTCGGCGCCCATGCGCGCGGCTTCGGCCTGGAAGGCCTCGCCCTTGGCCTGGAAGGCGGCCTCTTCCGCCGAGGGGGCGGGCGCCGCGGCGGCGGGCGCGGCGGGCGCGGCCTCCTGGGCGAGCGCGGGCGCGGCGCAGACGGCGAGGGCCGCGGCGGCGGCGAGGGTCAGGCGGTTCATGGAGAAAGCTCCGGCAGGGGACGGCGAAGACCGTCGAAAGACACACGCCGGCCGGTCGACCGGAGAGAGGCGGCAAGGTGGCCTCGCCCTGGCCGGAGCGCAAGCGCCGGCTTGCGGCGAAAATGACAAGAGGCCGGGCGACCCTCGGATCGCCCGGCCCCTCGGAAGGCTTGGGATGGGAAGGGCCGATCAGCCCTTCGGCTTAGCCCTTCTGGCCGTCCCGCTTGGCCAGGACGCGCAGGCGCAGGGCGTTCAGCTTGATGAAGCCCTCGGCGTCCTTGTGGTCATAGGCCTGGACGCCTTCCTCGAAGGTCACCAGGTCCTGGTCGTACAGGCTGTTGGCGCTCTCGCGGCCGATGACGGTGACGTTGCCCTTGTAGAGCTTGACGCGGACGGTCCCCGACACCTTCTGCTGGCTGAGGTCGATGGCGGCCTGCAGCATCTCGCGCTCCGGGCTGAACCAGAAGCCGTTGTAGATGAGCGAGGCGTATTTCGGCATCAGCTCATCTTTCAGGTGCATGGCGCCGCGATCCAGGGTGATCGACTCCATGCCGCGGTGGGCGGCCAGCAGGATGGTCCCGCCCGGGGTCTCGTAGACGCCGCGCGACTTCATGCCGATGAAGCGGTTCTCGACCAGGTCCAGGCGGCCGACGCCGTTGTCGTGGCCCAGCTGGTTCAGTTTCGTCAGCAGGGCGGCGGGCGACAGGGCCTCGCCGTCGATGGCGACCGGGTCGCCCTTCTCGAAGGCGATGGTGATGACGGTGGGCGTATCCGGGGCGGCTTCCGGCGAGATGGTGCGCTGGTGCACGAACTCGGGGGCCTCGACGGCCGGGTCTTCCAGCACCTTGCCCTCGGACGAGGAGTGCAGAAGGTTGGCGTCGACCGAGAAGGGGGCCTCGCCGCGCTTGTCCTTGGAGATCGGGATCTGGTGCTTCTCGGCGAAGTCCAGCAGGGCCTCGCGGGACTTGAAGTCCCATTCGCGCCAGGGGGCGATCACGCGGATGTCGGGCTCGAGCGCATAGTAGCCCAGCTCGAAGCGGACCTGGTCGTTGCCCTTGCCGGTGGCGCCGTGACAGACGGCGTCGGCGCCGACCATGCGGGCGATCTCGATCTGGCGCTTGGAGATCAACGGACGGGCGATCGAGGTGCCGAGAAGATACTGGCCCTCATAGACGGTGTTGGCGCGGAACATGGGGAAGACGAAGTCGCGCACGAACTCTTCGCGCAGGTCGTCGATGAAGATGTTCTCGGGCTTGATGCCCAGCTTCAGCGCCTTCTCCTTGGCGGGGGCGAGCTCCTCGCCCTGGCCCAGGTCGGCCGTGAAGGTCACGACCTCGGCGCCGTATTCCTCCTGCAGCCACTTCAGGATGATCGAGGTGTCCAGCCCGCCCGAATAGGCGAGGACGACTTTCTTGGGGGCGGGCTTGCTCATCGGTCGAAGAGTCCTTTCAGGAAACGCATGCCGGAAGGCGGGGGGAGGCGAGTTTGGCGCGCTTAAAGGACCAGACGCGCCATGATGCAAGAGCAGGATTGAGGCCGCGGCCCCGGATGCCAAGAAGGCGCCCCGGCCGAAGCCGTGGCGCCCTCTGGTTTGGCGTGGGTTTTCAGACGCCTGAACGGCTCAGCCGGCCAGGGCCTTGAGCTGGTCGACCAGGTCCGTCTTCTCCCAGGAGAAGCCGCCGTCGGCGTCGGGCGTGCGGCCGAAGTGGCCGTAGGCGGCGGTGCGGCGATAGATGGGCCGGTTCAGGCCCAGGTGCTCGCGGATTGCGCGCGGCGAGGCGCCGCCGATCAGCCGGGGCAGTTCGCGCTCCAGCACGGCCTCGTCGATCTTGCCCGTGCCGTGCAGGTCGACGTGGACCGACAGGGGCTTGGACACGCCGATGGCATAGCTGATCTGGATGGTGCAGCGGTCGGCCAGGCCCGCCGCGACGACGTTCTTGGCCAGGTAGCGGCAGGCGTAGGCGGCCGAACGGTCGACCTTGGTCGGGTCCTTGCCCGAGAAGGCGCCGCCGCCGTGCGGGGCCGCGCCGCCGTAGGTGTCGACGATGATCTTGCGCCCGGTCAGGCCGGCGTCGCCGTCGGGCCCGCCGATGACGAAGGTGCCGGTCGGGTTGATGTGCCACTCGGTCTCGGCGGTGATGAAGCCCTGCGGCAGCACCTTCTCGACATAGGGCTTCACGATGGCCGCGACCTGGTCCTGGCTCAGATTGGCCTTGTGCTGGGTCGAGACGACGATGGAGGTCGCGCGCACCGGGCGGCCGTTCTCGTAATAGAGGGTGACCTGGCTCTTGGCGTCGGGCTCCAGGCCCGGCTCGGTCCCGGCGTGACGGGCGTCGGCCAGGGCCTTCAGGATGTTGTGGCTGTACTGCAGGGTGGCCGGCATCAGCTCGGGCGTCTCGTTCGAGGCGTAGCCGAACATGATGCCCTGGTCGCCCGCGCCCTCGTCCTTGTCCTCGCCGGCGTCGACGCCCTGGGCGATGTGGGCCGACTGCGGGTGCAGGTGGTTCTGGAACTCGAACGTCTTCCAGTGGAAGCCGTCCTGCTCATAGCCGATGTCGCGCACGACGCCGCGCACCGTAGCCTCGATCTCCTGCTGAACGCCCGGCGCCCAGTTGCCCTCGACGTCCATGATGCCCTGGCCGCGGATCTCGCCGGCGATCACCACCAGATTGGTTGTCGTCAGGGTTTCGCAGGCCACCCGCGCCTCGGGGTCCTTGGACAGGAACAGATCGACGATGGCGTCCGAGATCTGATCGGCGACCTTGTCGGGGTGGCCTTCCGAGACGCTCTCGGAGGTGAAGAGGAACGACGAACGGGCCAAGGCAGGCTCCTGCGTGACGAAGACGCCGCCAGACATATAAAGATATGCTTATACGTGCAAGGCGGCTTCTCGGTCTTCGGGCGGGTCGAGGCGGCGCGTGGCGGGGGTGTCCGAGGGGGCGCTCATGGGGCGGGCAGGGGGTTGCGTCATTTTATCCGGTGTGGCAGCGGATTGTCGTCCTCCCCGGATATTTGTCAGTTTCTTGCTGTGAAGCTGGCTCGCGCCAACCGCTTTTGGAATAAAAATGCCCAATCCGAATATCCTCGACTCGGCTCTGACCCGCCTCGATGAGGCCGCCCGGCATGTCCAGATCGACAGCGATGTGCTTGAAAAGCTGAAATATCCCCGCGAGACGATGAAGGTGCGCCTGCTGATCCGCATGGATGACGGCTCGCGCAAATCCTTCCTCGCCTGGCGCTGTCGCTATGACGACACCCGCGGCCCGACCAAGGGCGGCATCCGCTTCCATCCGGACGCCACGGCCGAGGAGGTCGAGACCCTGGCCTTCTGGATGACGGTGAAATGCGCCGTCACCAACCTGCCCTACGGCGGCGGCAAGGGGGCGGTGCAGGTCGATCCCAAGAGCCTGTCCAAGGCCGAGCTGGAGCGGTTGTCGCGCGCCTATGTCCAGGCCTTCGCCGGCATCATCGGCCCCGACCGCGACATTCCCGCGCCTGACGTCTACACCAACGCCATGATCATGGGCTGGATGGCCGATGAATACGCCTCCATCCAGGGCCAGTCGGCGCCGGCCGTCATCACCGGCAAGCCCATTGCGCTCGGCGGCTCTCTGGGCCGCGAGGACGCGACCGCGCGCGGCGGTTTCTATCTGACCCGCCACCTGACCGAACGGCTGGGCCTGCCGACCGAGGGGCTGCGCGTCGCTGTGCAGGGTTTCGGCAACGCCGGCCAGCACGTGGCGCGCCTGTTCCGCGACGTCGGGGCCAGGATCGTCGCCGTCTCGGATTCCGGCGGCGCCGTTTACGCCGCGGGCGGCCTGGACGTGGACGCCCTGCTGGCCGCCAAGGCGGCGGGCAAGTCGGTGACCCAGGCCGCGCACGGCGGCCAGGTGATCCCGGCCGACGACCTGATCGCCGTCGAGTGCGACGTCCTGGCGCCCTCGGCCATGGAGGACATGATCCATGGCGGCAACGCCGCCAGCGTGCGCGCCAGGGTGGTTCTGGAGCTGGCCAACGGCCCCATCACGCCCGAGGGCGACCGCATCCTGGCCGACAAGGGCGTCATCGTCCTGCCGGATATCCTGGCCAACGCCGGGGGGGTCACGGTGTCCTATTTCGAATGGGTCCAGAACCGCCAGGGCTACTACTGGACGCTGGACGAGGTGCACGCGCGCCTGCGCACCATCATCGAGACCGAGGGCGACGTGGTCTGGTCGATCGCCGAGGACAAGGGGGTGACCCTGCGCACCGCCGCCTACATCCACGCCCTGGGCCGCCTGGCCGCCGCCATCGAGGCCCACGGCACCCAGCAGTTCTTCACCAGCTAGGGCGTCGGGTTTTTCCAAAGCGTCGCACTTCCGATCGTCTGCCTGTCACCGAACTCCGGCAAGGGGCGGCGGCGTCGGTCGGGAGTGCGCGCATGGACGTCTTCTACTGTCTGATCCACACGCCGGAGGCGATCACGCCCGAGTTGTGCGTCCTGCCGGGGGGCACCGAGCTCGACGCCATGCGTGGCCTGACCGAGGTGGCGCGCGACTGGCCGCGCCTGGAGCGCATCGACCTCTATCGCGGCAATTGCGAGGTCCGCAGCTTCGTCCCGTCCGATCTGGCGACCCTTCGGTTTCCTCGCGCCCTGGCGGCCTGACGTCCACGCATGACGGCCCCGTCGCAGACATTGGCGTGATCGTGACGGGTGAAAAGAGAAGTGGTGCCGCTTAGGTGACTCGAACACGCGACCCCCTCATTACGAAGGCGAGCTCTCGTGAGGGCACTCCCCACTGCATACCCACGCAACTCCCAAGCCAAAGCGCCTTCCGGCTCATCCCGGCCGGGCGTCAAAGCTAGTGGTGCTCTGGAAAGGTGGTGCCGCTTGCGTGACTCGAACACGCGACCCCCTCATTACGAATGAGGTGCTCTACCAGCTGAGCTAAAGCGGCTCCGGCGTCGTCCGCATGAGGCGCGGGCGAGCGAGGAGGGCTCTTTATACGGGAGCGGGGGGCTTGCCAAGAGCCGATAGCATCGCCGGTTCGTCCGGGGCGGCGGCGATGCGGATTTCGGCGAAATCGAAGGGGCGCAGGGGCGCGGCGGCGGCCTCGGAGATGCAGATCGCGACGCGGCCGGATGAGGCGGGGCGGGGCAGGTCGGCGGCCAAGGCGCGGGCGGCGCGCGGGGAATGCAGCATCACCGCATCGAAGGCGCCGGGCGCGGGCGCATGCGTCTCGAAGGCGGCGTAGGTCGGCAGGCGCTGGACGGGGCGGCCGGGCAGAAGGGCGGGCAGGTCGCCGGCGGGTTCGCGGGCGCCGGGGGCCAGCAGCGGGCCGGGCGGGGCTTCGGCGGCGATCAGGCGGGCCAGGGCGTGGATGTCGCCGGCGGCGGAGCGGACGTCGGCGAAGCCCGCGGCGCGGGCGGCCTGGGCGGTGGCGTCGCCGACGGCGAAGACGGGGTGGTCGCGAAAGCGCGGGATCAGGGGAGCGAAGGCCTCGACGCCGTTGGGGCTGGTAAGGGCGAGGACGGCGACGGATTCGGGCGTCGGCGCGGCGTCGAGGGCGCCGGGCAAGGGGGCGAGGGTCAGCAGGGGGGCGACGATCGGGGTGAAGCCGAGGGCCGCCAGTCGGTCCGCCGTGCGGGCGGCGCCCGGCTCGGCGCGCGTGACCCAGACGCGGCGGATCGGCGCCACGGCCCTAGAGCGCGATCTTCTGGTCGCCGGCGACAGCCTGGACCTGGCCGCCGAGCTCGAGGCCCAGGGCACGGGCGGCGGCGTGATCGGCTTCTGCGGCGATGTCGCCCGAGCGGGTCCAGCGGCTCGAACCGTCGGGGCTGAGCATTTCCGTGGTCAGGTGAAGTCGGCCGTCCGCGATGTGGGCATAGGCGCCGATGGCGGTGCGGCAGGAGCCTTCCAGCGCAGCCATGGCCCCGCGCTCGGCGGCGACGGCCAGGGCGGTGGGGGCGTGGTTCAGGGCGCGGGTCCAGGCGGCGTCGACGTCGCCCTCGCGCGTCTGCAGGGCCAGGGCGCCCTGGCCCGGCGCGGGCAGGAAGGCGTCCAGCGGCAGGCGCTGGCGAATGACTTCGCCCAGGCCGAGGCGGTTGAGACCCGAACAGGCCAGGAGGATGGCGTCGAAGTCACCGTCGCGCAGCCGCTTGAGCCGGGTGTCGACGTTGCCGCGCAGCATCTCGATGTTGAGGTCGGGGCGCAGGGCCAGGGCCTGGGCCTGGCGCCGCAGCGAGGCGGTGCCGAAGCGGGCGCCCTGGGGCAGGTCGGCGAAGGTCGCGTAGTGCTCGCTGATGAAGGCGTCGCGGGGATCTTCGCGCTCGGGCACGGCGGCGATGGCCAGGCCGGGGGGCTGTTCGGCGGGGACGTCCTTCATCGAGTGAACGGCGACGTCGACGCGGCCGTCCAGCAGGGCTTCCTCGATCTCCTTGGTGAACAGGGCCTTGCCGCCGACTTCCAGCAGCCGGCGGTCCTGGATGCGGTCGCCGGTGGTGACGATCTCGACCAGGGGGACAAGGGTTTCGATCTCAGCCTCGGGCACGCCCAGGGCTCGGCCGATGGCGCGCTGCATCATGCCGGATTGGGCCAGAGCCAGGCGCGAACGCCGGGTGCCGATGCGCAGGAGGGGTTGAGTCACGTCGAGACGCCGTTGCGAAAGGGGGGCGGGCCGCTAACTCCGCCCGATGACAATGGACGCGGACTATAGCAGGGCGGCGGACGGGGCAACCGGACCGGACCGGGACGGTTTGACCGTGCTGGGTCTGGAGACCAGCTGCGACGAGACCGCCGCCTCGGTGGTGCGTCTGGCGGCGGCGGGCGCGCAGGTGCTGTCCAGCGTCATTCACAGCCAGATCGACGATCATGCGGCCTATGGCGGGGTGGTGCCGGAAATCGCCGCCCGCAGCCATGTGGAGATGATCGACGGCGTGACGCGCCGTGCCATGAGCGAGGCCGGGCTGAACTGGAGCGGGCTGGACGGCGTGGCGGCGACGGCGGGGCCGGGTCTGGTCGGGGGGGTCATGGTGGGCCTCAGCTACGGCAAGGCGGCCGCGCTGGCGCGGGGGCTGCCGCTGATCGCGGTCAACCATCTGGAAGGCCATGCGGTGTCGGCGCGGCTGGGGGCGGAGACGACCTATCCCTTCCTGCTGCTGCTCGTCTCGGGCGGGCATTGCCAGTTGCTGGAGGTGCGCGGCATCGGCGATATGAGCCGGCTGGGCACGACCATCGACGACGCGGCCGGCGAGGCCTTCGACAAGATCGCGAAGGCCTTGGGGCTGGGCTATCCTGGCGGGCCGGCGCTGGAGAAGCTGGCGGCGTCCGGCGACGGGTCGCGGTTCGAGTTGCCGCGCGCCCTGCTGGGGCGCAAGGACTGCGACTTCTCCTTCTCGGGGCTGAAGACGGCGGCCTCGCGTCTGGCCCAGACCTGCGAGACGGAACAGGACCGGGCCGATCTGGCCGATGCGGTCCAGAAGGCGATCGCCCGCCAGCTGGCCGAACGCTCCGAGCGGGCGATGAAGGATTACGCCGAGCAGCACGAGCACCGCTTGTTTGTGGTGGCGGGGGGCGTGGCGGCCAACAAGACGATCCGGCGCACGCTGGAGGATCTGGCGACGAAGCACGGCTTCGCCTTCCTGGCGCCGCCCATGGCCTATTGCACTGACAACGCGGCCATGATCGCCCTGGCGGGGGCCGAGCGGCTGGAGAAAGGCCTGGTCTCGGACATCGATGTGGCCGCCCGGCCGCGATGGCCTCTGGACGAGGCGCGCGCGAACGTCGATCCTGTGCACAAGAAGACGGGCCGCAAGGGCGCCAAGGCGTGAGGGCCCGGCGCCCCGGCGGGGTCGGGGGACCGGAGAGAGTATGACGTTTCAAACTGCGGGAGTGATCGGCGCGGGCGCCTGGGGCACGGCCCTGGCCCAGAGCGCGGCGGCGGCGGGCCTGAAGGTGACGCTGCAGGCGCGCGAGGCCGAGGTCATCGACAGCATCCGCGCGCGCCGAATCAACGAGGCCTTCCTGCCGGGCGTCGAGCTGGACCCCGGCATCGCCGTGACGCCGGACCTGGCCGACCTGGCCGACTGCGACCTGATCCTGGCGGTGCCGCCGGCCCAGCACATGCGTGCGACGCTTGCGGCCTTCGCGGCGCACGCCCGGCCGGGCCTGCCGATCGTCCTGTGCTCCAAGGGCATCGAGCGCGGCTCGCTGAAGCTGATGACCGACGTCCTGGCCGAGACGATTCCCTCGGCGACGGCGGCCGTGCTGTCGGGGCCGAGCTTCGCCGCCGAGGTAGCGCGCGGCCTGCCCAGCGCCGTGACCCTGGCCTGCGCCGACCTGGAGATGGCCGAGGTCCTGGCGGGCGCCCTGTCGGGCCCCGTCTTCCGGCCCTATTTCGCCGACGACCTGATCGGGGCCGAGACGGGCGGGGCGCTGAAGAACGTCCTGGCCATCGCCTGCGGCATCGTCGAGGGGCGCGAGCTGGGCCGCAGCGCCCACGCCGCCGTCATCACCCGCGGCTACGCCGAGATCGTGCGCGTGGCGACGGCCCTGGGCGGCAAGGCCGAGACGGTGGCGGGCCTGTGCGGGGTCGGCGACCTGGTGCTGACCTGCTCCAGCCCGCAGTCGCGCAACATGAGCCTGGGCCTGGCCCTGGGCCAGGGGTTGAGCGTCGAACAGGCCCTGGCCGGCAAGCGGTCGGTGGCCGAGGGCTATGAGAGCGCCCCGGCCGTGCGCGAACTGACGCGCAAGCTGGGCGTCGACACGCCGATCTGCGAGGCGACGGCGGCCGTCCTGGCCGGGGAGCTGACCGTCGATCAGGCGATCGAGAGCCTGATGAACCGCCCGCTCAAACCCGAGCGCGAATAGTGGCCGAGGAGACGCCGGCGCCGACGGAGCGCCAGCGGGTCTGGAAGACGCCGCCGAATGTGCCCCTGTGCCTGGAGGCCGACCTCGCCGACCCCGGCGCGCGCGGCTTCGTCCTGCAGATCGGCGAGGCCTATTTCCACGGCTTCGTGGTGCGCAAGGACGGCCAGGTCGCGGGCTGGATCGACCGCTGCCCGCATGCGGGCTTTCCCATCGCCGTCGAGCTGGATCGATATCTGACGCCGGACGGCGCCCTGATCCTGTGCGGCTGGCACGGGGCGGCGTTCGAGCCCCTGACCGGCGCCTGCGTGGCCGGGCCGTGCGCGGGCGGCAAGCTGACGCCCTGGCCGGTCGAGGTCCGGGACGGGCTCATCCGTACGGCGTGAGAAAAAGAGCGGGGCGAGCGGCGGCGCTCGGCGGCGTCCCGCCTACTTCTTCGGCACCAGCTTGGGGTCCTTGGTGAAGGCCTCGTCGACCTCTTTCTCGGTGATCCGCTTGGAGGGATCGCCCGGCTGGTTGAGGTTCTGCTCCTCGGTGCCGTCGCCCATCATGCCGGGATGAGGGTCCTTGGGGGCTTTCGGGTCCTTGTCGGCCATGGCCGGCTCCTTCGCATCCGATGATGCAAAAGCAATCCGGGCGGGCCGTAGGGCGTTCCATTCCGCCCGCGCGAAATTAGCGTTTCAAGCGTCGCGCATTGGCCGTGGCGGCGGCGTGGACGGGGGCCAGGGCGCGTTCCTGGGCCTGCAGCGCCGCGTCGCAGAAGGACCAGCCGTCGGTCACGGCGCGGCCCCAGGCCCCCATGGCCCAATTCGTCTGGGCGGCGGCGAAGGCGGCGGGAGTGTCGGCGCGGGCCAGTCGCGCCAGGCAGTCGGCGGCCTCGGCCCCCTCGCGCGCGGCCAGCCGCCCGGCCTGCTCGGCCAGGTCCAGGGCGTCGGCGCAGGCGGCCCCGGCCGAGGCCGCCAGGGCCTCGACCTTCTCCGTCCCCATCCGGCCCAGTTCGGCGTGATCGGCGCGCAGGGGATCGGCCAGGGCCTCGCCCAGGATCTCGAGCCGCCGGGCGATGACGGCGGCCGAGGCCTCGGCCAGCTCCTGGCCGGCCTGGGCGTTGCGCAGGGCGTGGCGGGCCGTCTTCTGAATGGGGCTCATGCCACGACCCTGGGCTGGTTTCAGGCGACCGGCAAGACTTCCTGCGCGAACTCCGTCAGGTCCTGGATCAGGGCCGGGACGGCGGCGTCGATGATGCGCTGGCCCTTCTCGGGCGTCGCCTGGGCCGGGTCCGAGCCGATGCGGCCGTCGGGGAAGCGGGCGCGATAGTCGTTGGCGTCGCGGATCGGGCCGAAGGGGGCGATCTTCGGCTCATAGGCGGCGGTCTTGATCCGGTCGGGATAGCCGGCCTGGGTCACGGCGATCTCGGACGGGGTGGCGTGGCTGCCGTGGCCGGTCGGGAAGATCTCCTCGCACAGCTTGTGCACGCCCGGCAGGTCCCACCAGTTGCGCAGCTTGAGCACGAAGGGCGGGCGCTCGGCCCAGGGCTCGGGCGTGAAGGACCAGTCGGCGTAGATCTCGGCGAAGGCGGCCTCGATGGTGGCGACGTTGCCGCCGTGGCCGTTGAGGAAATAGATGCGCTCGAAGCCGTGGCGCGTCAGCGACGACACCCAGTCGGCGATCGCCGCCATGAAGGTCGACGGGCGCAGGGTGATGGTGCCGGGGAAGGCCAGGTGGTGCTGGGCCATGCCGATGTTGAAGGTCGGGGTGATGACCAGGCTGTCGTCGCCCTTCTCGGCGGCGTGGGCGATGATCTCGGGGCACAGCCAGTCGGTGCCCAGAAGGCCGGTCGGGCCGTGCTGCTCGTTCGAGCCGATCGGCACGATCACCGTCTTGGACAACAGGGCGCCCGACTTCAGGCGTTCGTCGATCTCGGGCCAGGACGACAGGTGGATCAGCATGGGCAGGGGCTCCGGCGGGCGGAAAAAAAGGGACGGGGGCGGCTTTACGCTGATCCGCCGCCCTGGCCAATGCGGGGCCAATCCGGGGCCAGACGGCGCTTCTCCGGCTCAGTCGGGGGCGAAGGCGCGCACGAAGCGGCGGGCGACCTCGCGGGCGCGGGCGGGAACGTCGTCGACGGCCGGATGCGGCAGGCCCAGCACCGAACGCAGGTGGCCGTGGCCCAGGGCCATGCCCGCGAACATCTCGGCGGCGGCCCGGGGGTCGGGCACGGTCAGGCGGCCCAGGCGGTCCTGCTCGGCCAGCCAGACGCCGATGCGGCGCACGCTCTCGCCCGGTCCGGCCTCATAGATGATGCGCGCCAGGTCGGGCGCCTCGGGCGAGACCAGGGCCACGCCGCGCAGGGAGGCGCCCTTGTCGTCCAGGCAGATGCGGCGGATCAGGGTCTCGGCGATGGCGGCCAGGACGTCCTCGGCCGCGGCGCCGGACTGCAGCGGGGCGGTCACGGCGTCCGAGCGCTGGGCCGCCAGGGCCCGGCCGATGTCGAGCTTGGTGGGATAGCGGTTGTAGAGGGTCTGTTTCGACACCCCGGCGCGGCGGGCGATCTCGGCCATGGAGGTCCGGGCGCCCTTCTCCCTGAACAGCTCGGCCGCGGCGCGCAGGATGGCGCGGCTCTTCTGCTCGTCGACCTGGCCGAGGGCGCGCGGCATCAGTGGACCTCCGAGGCGGCCGAGGCGGCGGGCTTCACCGGCTGCGACAGCAGGGTCAGGAAGGCGGCGCAGGCGCAGCCGACCGCCAGCAGGGCGAAGGCGTCGCCGAAGGCCAGGGTCGTGGCCTGACGCTGCAGCAGGCCGTAGATCGCCTTCATCGCCGCGGCGTGCGGGTCGATCGAGCCCGAGAAGCGTTCGGCCAGGCCGGCGATCATCCCTTTCACCCCGGCGTTGGTCTGGTCGATGGCGCTGGTCAGCTCGACCATGTGCAGGGCGGTGTTCTGGGTCAGGGAGGTGTTGAGGATGGCCAGGCCGAAGGCGCCGCCGACGTTGCGCGCCAGGTTCACCAGGCCCGAGGCGTTCTTGACCATGTGCGGCGGCAGGGTGGCCATGGTCACCTGCTGCGAGGCGATCATGGCGATCATGACGCCGACCCCGCGCATGGCCTGGATGCCGGCGAACTCCCAGAAGCCCCACTGGTCGGTCACGGCGTGGGCGTCCCACATGCCCCAGGCCGCCAGCATGAAGCCGACGAACATGAGGATGCGGGCGTCGACCTTGCGCACCAGCCGCCCGGCGAGAGGGCCGGTGGCGAACATGGCGAGCCCCGAGACCACCATGGTGGTGCCGACCTCGGCCGCCGAATACTCGCGCACCCGGCCCAGGAACAGCGGGAGCAGGAAGGTGCCGCCGAACAGGGCCGCTCCGACGATGAAGGTCATCAGCACCCCGACCACGAAGTTGCGGTTGCCGAAGGCGCGCAGCTCGACGATCGGATTGCGGTAGCGCAGCGAGCGCCAGACGAAGGCCGGGCCGCAGACGGCGGCGACGACGCCGAGCAGCAGGATCTTGTCGTCGGCGAACCAGTCCTCCTTGGCCCCTTCCTCGAGGACGAACTGCAGGCTCATCAGGAAGGCGGCCATCAGGCCCAGGCCCCACCAGTCGAACCCCTTGGCCAGGCGCGGGTCGCCCTTGTCGAAATGGGCGTAGCGCCCGACCAGGAACAGGACGACGACGCCCGGAAACACGTTGATGAAGAACAGCCAGCGCCAGCTGAGCCATTCCGTCAGGTGGCCGCCCAGGGTCGGGCCGACCGTCGGGGCCAGGGTCACGATCAGCCCCATGATGACGCTGGCCGTCACCCGCCGCTCGGGCGGGAAGGCGGTGAAGGCGACGGCGAAGACCGTCGGGATCATGGCCCCGCCGACGAAGCCCTGCAGGGCGCGGAAGAAGATCATCATCTCGATCGACGACGACAGGCCGACCAGGACGCTCATCACCAGGAAGCCGAGGCAGGAGGCCAGGAAGACCTTCTGCGTGCCCCACAGCCGCGACAGGTATCCCGACAGGGGGATCATCACGACCTCGGGGATCAGATAGGCGGTCTGGATCCAGCTGATCTCGTCGGCCGAGGCGCCGATCCCGGCCTGGATCTGCGGCAGGGAGGCGGCGACGATCTGGATGTCGAGGATGGCCATGAACTGGCCGATCACCATGCCGGCGAAGCCGAGCAGCAGGACGGCCCAGTTGATCTCGGGCGGGGCGGGTGGAGCGCCCTCCGCCGCCGTTGGCGTCGTCGGGGCCGCGGCCTCGGTCACCGGGCCGCCTCGGCCAGGGCGGTCTCGCCCACATGGGCCTCGGCGAAGGCGGCGCCGCCGCGGCTCTTCAGGTCGACCTTGACCTCGACCGACAGGCCGGGCCGCAGGACGATGGGCCGACCCGAGGCGTCGCGCTCGACGACGATGCGGACGGGCACGCGCTGGGTGATCTTGGTGAAGTTGCCGGTGGCGTTCTCGACCGGGATCAGGGCGAACTCCGAGCCGGTGGCCGGGGCGAAGCTGTCGACGCGGCCGTGCAGCGACCGGCCGGGGAAGGCGTCGGCCTTGATCTCGACCTCCTGGCCCAGGCGCATGCGCCCGACCTGGGTCTCCTTGAAGTTGGCCACGACATAGGCGTCCTGCAGCGGCACGACCGACATCAGCTGGCCGCCGGCCTGCACCACCTGGCCGACGCGCACGCCGCGCGCCCCGACCACGCCCGAGACGGGAGCGCGGATGACGGTGCGGTCCAGGGTCAGCTTCGCCTGCTCGACCAGGGCGCGCGCCTGCTCCACGGCGGCCACGCTCTGCTGGCGCGACGAGCCCAGGACGGCGACGGCGCGCTGTTCGGCGGTCAGGGCGGCCTGGGCCTGGGCGACCGAGGCGCGGGCGGTCTCGGCCGTGGCGCGCTGGGTCTCGATGCGCTGCTGCGACACCCAGCCCTGGGCGGCCAGCTTGGCGTAGCGGTCGACCTCGGCGTGGGCCAGGTTGGCCTGGGCCTCGGCCTGGGTCACGGCGGCCGCGCGGGCGGCGACGGTGGCCCGTTCCTGCTCGGCGCGGGCGTCGACATTGGCCACGGCGGCGCTCAGGGCCGCCAGATTGGCCTCGGCCTGGGCCAGGGCGGCGCGGGCGTCGGCGTCGTCGAGCCGGACCAGCACCTGACCGGCCTCGACGCGCTGGTTGTCCTTGACCAGGACCTTGACCACCTCGCCGCCGATGCGGGGGCTGACGGCCACGGTGTCGGCCTGGACGAAGGCGTTGTCGGTGCCTTCCCACCTCTGCTTGCCCTGCCACCAGACGACGCCCCCGGCGATCAGGCCGAGGCCGATGACGCCGGCGACGAGGAGGGGCAGACGCTTCTTGAGCGGGGCGGGGAGGGCCATGGGCGGACAGCTCGTTTCGATTGCGGCGCGTAAAATGGACAGGAGCGTCCAGAATACAACCCTGAGCCGCGCCTTTTTGTCGCAACGTGTCGCGCGGGCGACGTTGACGCCGCGCGCCGGGAAGGCGAAGCGGGGACATGGCTCCGTTGAAATCCGCCTCCCGCCAGAAAAAGATCGTTCAGAAGGCGGGCCTCGCCCCGCCGCCCGGCAAGCGCTCGCGCCAGCCGAAGACGGCCCCCGTCGGCGCGATCATCGCCTGGCCGCCGGACGAGGATCGGGTCGAGGCGATCTTCACCCGCCTGGCCGGGGTCATGCCGGACCCCAAGACCGAGCTGGAATTCGTCAATCCCTACACCCTGGTGGTGGCCGTCGCCCTGTCGGCCCAGGCGACCGACGTGGGGGTCAACAAGGCCACGCGCGCCCTGTTCGCCGTCGCCGACACGCCGCAGAAGATGCTGGCCCTGGGCGAGGAGGGGCTGATCCCGCTGATCTCCTCGATCGGCCTCTATCGCACCAAGGCGAAGAACGTCATCGCCGCCGCGCGGATGCTGGTCGAGAAGCACGGCGGCGAGGTGCCGCTGAACCGCGCCGACCTGCAGGCCCTGCCGGGCGTCGGGCGCAAGACCGCCAGCGTGGTGCTGAACGAACTGGGCATTGAGCCGGCGATCGCAGTGGACACCCACGTCTTCCGCGTCTCGCACCGGTTGGGGCTGGCCAATGCGGCGACGCCGGACAAGGTCGAGGCCCAGCTGCACCAGGTGGTGCCGGAGGCCTGGCTGCCCAAGGCGCACCATTGGCTGATCCTGCACGGCCGCTACACCTGCCTGGCCCAGCGGCCGAAGTGCGCGGGCTGCGTCATCTCCGACCTGTGCCCGTCGCGGGCCAGCTTCATGGGGGTTTAGGGCCTGCTTCTCTTTCGTCATCCTCCGGCAAGCGGCGCAGCCGCGCAGACCGGGGGACCCAGCGGCGCCGAAGGCGATCTTCTCGCAAGCGCCGCCTCCGCGTCTTTCGCGCTCACGCGCGCCGCTAGGTCCCCCGGCCTCCCCCACTTTCGCGGGGGGCGCCGGAGGATGACGAAAGAAGAGGGGGCTAGCGCTCCAGCCGCGCCCGCACCGCCTGGCCGAAACGGGCGCCCGCCTGGGGCGCGGCGGCCAGGTAGAAGTCCGGCTCGATCAGTTCGGCCTCCATCAGCACCCAGTCGCCCTTGTCGTCGCGGGTCATGTCGATGCGGGCGTAGAGCAGGTCCTCGTCGATGGCGGCCAGGGTCCGTTCGGCCAGGTCCAGCGCGCCCTGGGGCGCCGTGTCCAGCGCCTGATAGCGGCCGCCGAACTGGGTCTGGATGCGGAACTCGCCCGCCGGGCCGGGGCGCTTGTTGACGACGTGGCTGAGCTCGCCGCCGAAGAAGAGCAGGGAGGTCTCGCCCTCGGTCTCGATGGCCTTGAGGTAGGGCTGGATCATCGTCCCGCCGACCGGGGCGTCCGCCAGCGCCTCGTCCAGCAGGTCGCCCGCCGCCACGCGCAGGGTGCGCCAGGCGCCGCCCGAGACGGTCGGCTTGACGATCAGGGCCTCGGCCCCCGTGGCGGCGAAGGCGGCCTCGACCACCCCGGCGTCGACGTGGTCGGCGAAGATCGTCGGCGGGATCGCCACCCCCTTCTCGGCCAGGCGGGCCAGGTAGCGCTTGTCGGAGTTCCAGCGCAGGGTCTCGGCCGGATTGGCCAGCGGCGCCTCGGCCTCGGCCCAGGTGGCGCAGGCCTGCAGCCAGCGGTCGTGGTCGCGGTGGTAGCCCCAGGCCAGCAGCGGCAGGACCAGGGGAAAGTGCGCCAGGGCGCGGGCGTTCTCGACATGGTCGGTCCAGGGGGTGGGCCGGGCCGTGACGCCCGCCGTGGCCAGGGCCTCGGACAGCTTGTCCAGCACGCCGGGCCACAGGGTCGAATAGGTGGGATCGGCCGGATCGGGGGTCAGGACGGCGACGTCGGTCAAGGCGTATCTCCGCAAGGCCCGGCATGGACCGTGTGCAACAGGTCGGACTGCTTAGGCTGCTTTTGCGTGCGGGCGAAGCCTGGACGCTGGCGCACGCACGCGTCGCCCGCTATGGGGCGCGCATGACCCAGACCCTGCCTGCCTTCGCCCGTAACGCCCGCTTCGACGTCTGCGCCGTGGGCAACGCCATCGTCGACGTCCTGGCCCCGTGCGAGCCGGCCTTCCTGGAGGCCAAGGGCCTGGTCCCCGGCTCGATGCAACTGGTCGACGAGGCGCAGAGCGCGGCCCTGTATGAGGCCATGGCGGCGGGGGTCGAGGCCTCGGGCGGTTCGGCCGGCAACACGGTGGCGGGCGTCGGCTCCTTCGGCGGCCGCGCGGCCTATGTCGGCAAGGTGGCCAAGGACACCCTGGGCGAGGTGTTCAGCCACGACATCCGCGCCGTCGGCGTCCACTTCGCCACCCGGGCGCTGGAGGACGGCGCGGGCACCGGCCGCTGCCTGATCAACGTCACCCCGACGGCCAGCGCACCATGTGCACCTTCCTGGGCGCCGCCAACCAACTGACCGTGGCCGACGTCGACGCCGAACTGATCGGCGACAGCGCCGTGGTCTATCTGGAAGGCTATCTGTTCGACCCGGCCCCGGCCCGAGCCGCCTTCGAGGCCGCCGCCGCCGCCGCCCACGCGGCGGGCCGCAAGGTCGCCATCACCTTGTCGGACGCCTTCGTGGTGCACCGCTGGCGCGCCGAGCTGCTGGACTTCATCAAGACCTCGGCCGACATCGTCCTGGCCAATGAGGCCGAACTGCACGCCCTGTTCGAGACCGAGAGCTTCGACTACGGCGCCGCCCACCTGGGCCGCATCGTCGAGGTCGCCGCCGTCACGCGCGGGGCCGCCGGATCGGTCCTGTTCCGCGGCGACGAGCGGGTCGAGGTCGCCGCCTATCCGGTCGAGAAGGTGGTCGACACCACGGGCGCCGGCGACCAGTACGCCGCGGGCGTCCTTTTGGGCCTGTCGCGCGGCCTGTCGCTGGCCGAGGCCGGGGCCCTGGGCTCGCTGGCCGCGTCGGAAGTGATCGCCCACTGGGGGCCGCGCCCGATGGTCAGCCTGGAGGCGTTGGCCGCCGAGCACGGGCTGAGCCTGTAGGTCGAGCCTCGTCCCGGGGGCATTGTCATCCGTCATCCTCGGGCTTGACCCGAGGATCGAGGGAAGCGGCGCGCTCCTCCGCGCCAATGTCGCGCAGGCGGACAGCCCGATCCTCGGGTCAAGCCCGAGGATGACGGCGTAAGAAGAGAGGATGGCGGCGTAAGAAGAGCTGCGACAAGGAGTCGGACGTCGCGCCCGCTTGCCGTCGGGCGCGGGGCCGCGTAATCGGCGGCCCATGTTCGGCCTCGCCAATCCCGACCGCTTCATGCGCTTCACCGGCCCGGTGGTCCCGGCGCTGTGGGCGCTGGCGCTCGGCCTGCTGCTGCTGGGGACGTGGTTCAGCTTCACCGCGCCCGCCGACTATCAGCAGGGCGACACGGTGCGGATCATGTTCATCCACGTGCCGGCGGCGTCGCTGGGGCTGATGGCCTATGCTGCCCTGGGCGTGTCCAGCTTCTTCGCCCTGGTGTTCCGTCATCCGCTGGCCGATGCGGCGGCGCGGGCGGCCGCCCTGCCCGGCGCGGCCTTCACGGCCCTGGCCCTGATCACCGGCGCCCTGTGGGGCCAACCCATGTGGGGGACGTGGTGGGTGTGGGACGCGCGCCTGACCTCGGTTCTGGTGCTGTTCCTCTTCTACCTCGGCTACATGGCCCTGCGCGCCTCGATCGACGACGAGCAGAAGGCCGCGCGCGCCGCCGCCGTCCTCGGTCTGGTTGGCCTGATCAACCTGCCGATCGTGAAGTTCTCGGTCGACTGGTGGAACACCCTGCATCAGCCGGCCTCCCTGCTGCGCTCGGGCGGGACCAGCGTCGATCCCGCCTTCCTGCCCGCCCTGCTGACCATGATGGCGGCCTATGGGTTCCTGTTCGGGGCCATCTGGCTGACCTCGATCCGCACCGAGATCCGCCGTCGCCGCGTCCTGACCCTGCGCGCCCGCGCCGCCCTGGAAGCCTGACAAGGAGACCCGCCGTGCTCGACCTCGACATGGGCCGCTACGCCGCCTTCGTCTGGCCCGCCTGGGGGATCAGCGCCGTGGTCCTGGCCGCCCTGTCGGCGCGCGCCCTGATCGCCGCCCGCCGCTGGAAGCGCGAGCTGGCCCGGCTTGAGGAGGCGCGCAAATGAAGCGCTGGCTGGCCCTTCTGCCCATTCTGGCCCTGGTCGTCCTGGCCGTCTTCCTGATGACCCAGATGGACCGGATGGCGGGCGACCCCGCCGCGGGCCCGACCTACAAGCCCGACGCCCTGGTCGGCCAGCCGATCCCGGAGACGACGGTCCTGCCGATCCTGGCCGACGGCCGCGAGACCGACGACCTGCTGGACCTGAAGACGGCGGGCGTGGGCAAGCCCATGATCGTCAACCTGTTCGCCAGCTGGTGCGCCCCGTGCCGTCTGGAGCATCCGCAGCTGATGAAGCTGAAGGAACAGGGCGTCGCCGTGGTCGGCGTGGCCTACAAGGACGACCCCGTCGCCACCGCCGCCTTCCTGGAGGAGCTGGGCGATCCCTATCGCCTGGTGCTGGTCGACCGCGAGGGCCGGGCAGGGCTGGACCTGGGCGTGTCGGGCGTGCCGGAAAGCTTCGTCGTCGACGCCTATGGGACCATCGTCGCCAAGTCGTCCGGCCCGGTGCTGACCGACGCCGACCTGCAGAAGCTGATCGACGCCCTGAAGGCCCCGGCGCGCTGAGCCGCTCGCCCGAAACAGGGTGAATTATGCATTAACCATATCTAGACGAAGCCGGGGCATGGTGGGGCCATGTCCGCGATTTCATCCGAGCGGCCGGCCTTTCCGCCTCCGGCGGGCGGCGCGGCCCACGCCCTGAGAACGGCCCAGTCGGCCTTTTTCCGCCAGGCCATGGGTCTGGCGGCGCCGATGGCGGTTGAAGACGCCGACGTGCAGGAGGCGGCGGCTGCGTCGGCCGCCGTGGAGCAGCGGGCTCCGATCTCGCGATTCCAGCGCCCCGGCTCCCTGCTCGATATTCGGGTCTGAGGCAGGCGGTCCAAAATCCGCTCATCCCGGCGTCCGCCGGGATGAGCGGGAAGAGGGCGTTCAGCCCTTCGCGGCGTCCTTGAGCGGGACCACGACGGCGCCGGCCTGATCCTCGGTCTGAGGCTGGTCCGTCGCCACGACGTCAACCGCACCCTTTTTCTTCTTCTTGCCCCGGCCGTCGCCCTTGGCGTCCGTGTCCTTGCGAGCGGCCTTCTCCGCCTTCTTGGCCTCCTTGGCGGCCTTCTTCGCCGCCTTGACCTCGGCGCGGGCCTGTTCCGGGGCGGCGTCGGCGGCGTCGGACAGGTGGGTCAGCAGATCGAGGAAGCCCTCGCGCTTGGACTTGGGCAGCAGGGCCATGATGCGCCTGTCCGCGGCCTCGACGCGGGGGCGGGCGGCGATCAGGGCGGCCTCGCCCTGGGGCGACAGGCGCACCGCCTTGGCGCGCGCGTCCAGAGCCGAGCGCTCGCGCTCCAGCAGGCCCTTGGACGTCATCCGCGCCACCAGGTCGGCCAGGGTCGAGCGGTCGATGCCGGTCGCCTTGACGAGGTCGGTCTGGGTCAGGCCCGAGCGGGCGGCCACGGCCTCCAGCACGGCGAACTGGCGCTGGGTCAGGCCGTCGGGGCCGGTCTCCTCGGCGTAGATGTCCAGCGCCAGCTGCAGCGCCCGGTGCATCAGGTGGCTGGGCGAGTCCGCCAGCCCGCCCTTGATCTTCGCCTGCTTGCCCGACTTGATCATCGTCCTCGTTTCCGAACCCGCCCAACGCCGGCCGAGGCCGGATCATGCTGCGAGTGCTAACAGTCAGGCTTAACGCTTTGACGACGCAAACGCTGACGGTTTGAAGACATTTAGTGGGCCTACCGCGCTTCGCGCTGCTTGAGGCCGTTATTAAGCGGGCCTGCCGCGCGTTCGCGCTGCTTGAGGCCCGGATTGGGTGATCGAATCCTTCTACAGCTCCGTCATCCTCGGGCTTGACCCGAGGATCGGATTGTCCGCCTGCGCGTGGGAGGAAAGCATAAGTGCGCTGCTAGGCTCGATCCTCGGGTCAAGCCCGAGGATGACGGCTGATGGAAGCTCGCCCCAGCCCTAAAGCCCCGTGTCAGGGGAGATGGGGCCGGGCTCCTCGTCCTTGATCATGTTCTTCATGATCAGCGGCACCTGGCACAGGCCGAAGATGGAGGCGGCGATCCACAGCACGCCGCGAAAAGCCGTCCAGACGGCGTTGGCGTCGGGCGTGCCCAGGTTCAGCATCGACCACAGGGCGGCGACGGCGGCGGGGCTGCGGAACACCTCATTGGCGACGGCGACGGCCAGGAAATAGAGACCGTAGCGGAAGGTCAGGGTGCGCCAGGCCTGATCCGTCACCTTGATGGCCGAGCCCAGCAGGGCCTTGAACGGATATTTCTTGAGCGGCAGGGAGCCGAGCAGGACGACGGCCAGCAGGCCGTTCTGCACTGTCAGCTTCAGCTTCACGAACAGGTCGTCGTCGGTGACGATGGTCAGAACCCCGAAGATCATGGCGAAGCCGCCGGTGATCAGGGGCAGGGGCGCCAGACGGCGCTCAACCAGGAAGCCGACGGCCAGGGCGATCATCGAGGCGATGACCAGGACCCAGGTGGCCTTGATCATGTCGCGGGTGATGAAATAGGCGGCCATGAAGGCCGCCAACGCGCCGAAGTCGACGGCCTGACGGATCCACTGCGGGCGCTTGGTCTCGGTCGCTTCACTCATACGCTTCTAGTCCTCAAGCCCGACCAGAGACCGGGAAAACGCGCGCGCGTCGAAGGGTTGCAGGTCGTCGACGCCTTCGCCGACGCCGATCAGCTTGATCGGGGCGTCCGAGGCCTGGGCCACAGGCACCAGGACGCCGCCGCGCGCGGTGCCGTCCAGCTTGGTCATCACCACGCCCGAGACATAGGCGGTGCGGCCGAAGATCTTTTCCTGCTCCAGGGCGTTGCGGCCCACGGTGGCGTCCAGCACCAGAAGGGTTTCGTGCGGGGCGTCGGGGTCGACCTTCTTGAGCACGCGGACGATCTTCAGCAGTTCGTCCATCAGGGTCGACTTGTTCTGCAGCCGCCCGGCGGTGTCGATCAGGACCACGTCGTAGCCCTCGGCCTTGGCTTTCGTATAGGCGTCGAAGGCCAGGCCGGCGGCGTCGGCGCCGTCGCGGCGGCTCTCGAAATGGGCCCCGGCGCGGTCGGCCCAGACCTTCAGCTGTTCGCGGGCGGCGGCGCGGAAGGTGTCGCCGGCGACGATCATCACCCTGGCGCCCCTGGCCGTCAGGTCCGAGGCGATCTTGCCCAGGGTCGTGGTCTTGCCCGAGCCGTTCACGCCGACGAACAGGACGACATAGGGCTTGGGTCCCGACAGCGGGTCGAACGTCGCCTGGCGCGGCAGCAGCTCGGCGGCCACGGCCTCGGCCAGGGCTTCCTTGACCTCGCGCTCGTCGGAGCTCTTGCCGAAGCGCAGGGCGCGGAAGCGTTCGACGATGCGGGCCGAGGCGGCGGGGCCGAGATCGCTCTCGATCAGGTGCTCCTCCAGACGCTCCAGCGCCTCCTCGGACAGGGGCTCCTTCACGAAGGTGGAGACGACCTGGTCGGTCATCTGCTTGGAGGATCGGGACAGACCCGCGCTCAGCCGCTGGAACCAGCCTTTTTTGGGCGTATCGCTCATGGGCAGAGCCTTAGCCGACGGCGGTTCTCAGGTCACTATAAACCGCTCAGGGCTTTGGCGTGGCGGCGCGAGCCTATATGGATCGAACGGTCTTAGAGATCGGACGCCGCGCCTCGCGGCTCTCACTGGATCCCGGCGTCCGCCGGGATGAGCGGAAAGATTGATGGCGAAGACGCACTCCTTCCACGCCCCGCGCCGCCACGGCTTCGTGCGCGTCGCCGCCGCCACCCCGGTGGTCCATGTCGCCGATCCGGCCGCCAACGCGGACGAACACGAACGACTGATCCGCCAGGCGGGCGAGAAGGGCGTGGACCTGCTGGTCTTCCCCGAGCTGTCGCTGAGCGCCTACGCCATCGACGACCTGCACCTGCAGGCGGCCCTGCTCGAAGAGGTCGAGCACCAGATCGCGCGCCTGGCCGAGGTCGCGGGCGAGGCCGGGGTGATCGTCGCCGTGGGCGCGGCGCTGCGCAACGGCGACGCCCTGTTCAACTGCGCCGTGGTGCTGGGCGGCGGCGAGGTTCTGGGCGTGGTCCCCAAGACCTATCTGCCCAACTACCGCGAATACTATGAGAAGCGCTGGTTCGCGCCGGCCGCCAGCCGCAGCGAGGACGCCATCCTGCTCAATGGCGAGAGCGTCGATTTCGCCCCGGGCCTGGTGTTCGAGGCGACCAACCGGCCCGGCTTCGTCTTCGCGGTCGAGATCTGCGAGGACTTCTGGGCGCCGTTGCCGCCGTCGACGCGGGCGGCGCTGGCCGGGGCGCGCATCCTGTGCAACCTGTCGGCCTCCAACATCGTCATCGGCAAGGCCGACGAGCGCGCCCTGCTGTGCGCCAGCCAGTCGGCCCGCACCCTGTCGGCCTATGTCTTCACCGCCTCGGGCTGGGGCGAAAGCACCACGGACCTGGCCTGGGATGGCCAGGCGACCATCCACGAGTTGGGCGCGTGTCTCGCCTCGGGCCAGCGGTTTGCGCTGGAGAGCCATCTGACCGTCGCCGACGTCGACGTGGACCGCATCGGCCTGGACCGTCTGCGCAACGGCACCTTCTCCGACTGCGCCCGGATCGAGGGCGAGGCCGCGACCGTGGTCCCGTTCGAGGCGGGGGAGGGGCCAGACGGCGCGTTGATCCGCCCTCTGGACCGCTTCCCCTTCGTGCCGGACGACGCCGCGCGGCTGGATCAGGACTGCTTCGAGGCCTTCAACATCCAGGTCCAGGGGCTGATGCGGCGGATGACGGCGACCGGGTCGAAGACCCTGGTCATCGGCGTCTCGGGCGGGCTGGATTCGACCCAGGCCCTGCTGGTCGCCTGCCGCGCCTTCGACCGGCTGGAACTGCCGCGCACGGGCATCCTGGCCTACACGATGCCGGGCTTCGCGACGTCCGAAGGGACGAAGTCGAACGCCTGGGCGCTGATGCAGGCCCTGGGCGTGACCGGGGCCGAGATCGACATTCGCCCCGCGGCCGAACAGATGCTGCGCGACATCGGCCATGCCTTCGCGAACGGCGAGCCCGTGCACGACATCACGTTCGAGAACGTCCAGGCGGGCCTGCGCAGCGACTATCTGTTCCGCCTGGCCAACCAGAACCACGGCTTCGTCCTGGGCACCGGCGACCTGTCGGAGCTGGCGCTGGGCTGGTGCACCTACGGCGTCGGCGACCACATGAGCCACTACAACGTCAACGGCGGGGTGGCGAAGACCCTGATCCAGCACCTGATCCGCTGGGTGGCCGAGCGCGGCCTGGTGGGGGAGGCGGCGACGCCGACCCTTCACGCCATCCTGGCCACCGAGATTTCGCCCGAGCTGGTGCCGGCGGGCGCCGACGGGGCGATCCAGTCGACGCAGTCGATCGTCGGCCCCTATGCGCTGAACGACTTCTTCCTGTTCTACGTCAGCCGCTTCGGCTTCAAGCCGTCCAAGGTCGCCTGGCTGGCGCATCAGGCCTGGGGCGACGCGACGACGGGGACCTGGCCGGTCGGCCTGCCGGAAGCGGAGCGGGTCGCCTATGACCTGCCGACGATCAAGGCCTGGCTGCGGAAGTTCCTGATCCGCTTCTTCCAGACCAGCCAGTTCAAGCGCTCGGCCGTGCCGAACGGGCCCAAGGTGGTGACGGGCGGGTCGCTGTCGCCGCGCGGCGACTGGCGGGCGCCGTCGGACAGCAGCGCGCGCCTCTGGCTCGACGAACTGGATAACAATGTTCCCGACGCCTGACGGCGTCGGATTTGAGGCCTATCGCGCTTCGCGCTACTTGAGGCCGATTCCTTCCCAGCGGGTTCGCCGTCGCGCGCGCCCGCCTTCTGCGAGACGACCATGACCGATGACGTGACCAAGGACTCCAACGGCAACATCCTGTCGGACGGCGACAGCGTGACCCTGATCAAGGACCTGAAGGTCAAGGGCTCGGGCGGGGTGACGCTGAAGCGCGGCACCCTGGTCAAGAACATCCGCCTGACCGGCGACCCCGACGAGATCGAGGCCAATGTCGAGAAGGTGCGCGGCCTGGTGCTGCGGACCGAGTTCGTAAAGAAGGCTTGATGCTGGGCCTACCGCGCTTTGCGCTGCTTGAGGCCGCATAGCCGTCCTCCCGGAAGCGGCGTCAGCCGCTATCCGGGACCGCGACAGGCGCGACCGTCAAACCATCGTGTTTTCGGCGGTCCCGGCCCTTCGCTGCGCTTCGGCCGGGATGACGGGGGTCAGCCGACCCGCGCCAGGAACTCGAAGATCGCCGCGCGAGCCTCGGGCTCGTCGAGCATGGGGGCGTGGCCGATCCCGGGAACCTCGACATAGGCCATATCGGGCGCCGCCTCGCGCATTCGGCCGGCGATGTCCGCGCTGAGCAGATCCGAGATTCCGCCGCGCACCAGCAGGCTGGGCCGTCCGCCGGCCAGGGCTGTGAAGGCCGGCCACAGGTCGGGGACCAGGGCCGCGGCGCCCGCCGCCTTGATCGGGACCGAGATGTCGGGGTCGTAGTTCAGCACCGGCCGACCGTCCTCGCCTTCGCGGAAGATGCGGCGGGCGAAGGCGTCCCAGTCGGCGTCGCCATGGAGCGGGAAGGCGACGGCGTTGATGTCGCGGGCATAGGCGGCGGCGTCCGCCCAGTCGCGGATCTCGATCTTGCGGCCGGTGTATTCGGCGATGCGGGCCAGGCCCTCGGGCGCCACCTCGGGGCCGATGTCGTTGATGACGGCGGCGGCGACGGCCTGGGGCTGGATCGCCGCCAGGGCCATGGTGATCAGTCCGCCCATGGAGGTGCCGATGAAGGCCGCCTTCTCGATCCCCGTCTGCTCCATCAGGGCGAGGACGTCACGGGCGTAGACGTCGGGCCGGTAGGTCATGGGGTCGGAGGCGCGGTCCGACAGGCCGCGCCCGCGCACGTCCACGGCCAGGACGCGGCGGCCGCTCGCGGCGATCAGGCCGGCGATGGCGGCGAAGTCGGCGCTGTTGCGGGTCAGGCCGTGGATGGCGATGACCGGCAGGCGCGCCGGGCCGTCGGCGGGGGCGTAGTCGCGGGCGTAGAGGCTCAAGCCATCGGGCGAGGTCCAGCGGCGGTCGGCGTAGGTCATCAGGCGTTTCTCCCGGCTGTGTCTCCAGCGTTGCGGGCAGGGTAATTCACCAGATGAAGAATTGCGATCAGCGCGTGAGGATCGCCGCGACGAATTGATCGAGGTCGCCGCCTTCGGGGAAGCGATGCCCGACGACGCCCGCGCGCCGCGCCGCCTCCATGTCCGAGGGCTGGTCGCCGATCATCAGCGAGCGGGCCGGGTCCAGATCGTGCTCGGCGATGGCCTTCAGCAGCATGCCCGGATTGGGCTTGCGGTCGGGGTGGTCGGGGTGGCGGTAGCGCTCGTCCACGGCCTCGGCGTGGCAGGGGGCGGCGTAGACGGCGTCGATACGCGCGCCCGCCTCGGCCAGGCGCGCGATCAGCATCCGGTTGAAGCCGTGCATGGTCTCTTCGCTGAACAGGCCGCGCGCCACGCCCGACTGGTTGGTGACGATGACCGTGACGTAGCCCGCGTCGTTCAGCCGCTTCACCGCCTCGGCGGCGCCGGGGATCAGCACCAGCTGGTCGGGGCGGTGCGGATAGCCGCTGTCGACGATCAGGACGCCGTCGCGGTCGAGGAAGGCGGCCGGTCGCTGGCTCATGCGGGCTCCGTCAGCAGGGCCGAGAAGGCCGTCATCAGGTGATAGAGGGTCGAGGCGGGGACCGAGGCGTCCTGCGGGCGGCCCTGCGCGTCGTAGGAGTCGATCCACAGGCCGGGCGTCGCCGTCGCCAGATGGGTGGCGAAGACGGCGTCGAGCAGGGTCAGGGCGCGGTCGGTTCGACCGCGCAGCAGAAGGGTGCGGAGGGCCTCGGTCTGGCCCCACAGACGGCGGCCGCCGTCGCGGACCACGCCGATGCGGTCGACTTCGCGGATCATCAGGCCCTGGGCGTCGACGCCGTTGGTCAGGGCCGAGGCGAAGAGCGCCTCGGCTTGCCGGTCGTGCCCCTCGAGGCCGAGGCGGCGGGCCTGGTCCAGCAGCCAGATCCACTCCATGTGATGGCCGGGCTCGATGACCTGGCCGGCGCCGCCGGGAGCGATCGCCCAGTCGGCGGCGAAATATTCGCCCAGAACGGCGGCGCTCGGGTCGAAGAAACGAGTCGCGAACAGGTCCAGCACGCGTCGCGCCGCCGTCGCGAAAGCCGGATCGGGGGCGAGGGCCTGCCAGGCCAGCAAGGCCTCCAACATGTGCATGTGCGGGTTCTGGCGGCGCGGCAGGACGGGGGGCAGGGCCTCCTGCCAGCCGCCGTGGAGCGGATCGGCCATGCGCGCCTCGATGGCCGCCAGCGTCTCCAGCGCCAGCGGCCGGGCGCGGTCGTCTTTCAGGGTCCGATGGGCGGCGGCCAGGGCGAAGAGGACGAAGGCCAGGTCGTAAAGGTCGGGCGTGGAGTCGATGACCACCCCCGCATCGTCCGTGGCGCGCACCCACAGACCGTCGTCCCGCCGGTTGTCGCGGACCAGAACCTCAAACCCGCGCCGCGCGACGGCTTCGCCCTCGGTCCAGCCGAGCGACGCCGCCTCGGCGAAGACATAGACCTGGCGCGCCTGCACCCGGGTGCGGCGCGGCAGGCCCGTGATCGGGCGGCCGTCGAAGTCCAGCCTCTCGACGAAGCGGCCCCCGGCGTCGATCCCGGCCTCGGCCCACAGCGGCAGGGCCTGGCGGAACAGCCAGTCGCGGATCCGGGTCTGTGCGCTCGACAAGATCATGGTCGCTTGGGCTTAGGCGGGGGGCGCCGCTTTGCCAAGCGCCCCTTTCGTTGCAACCGGCAACGCGAAGTGACCCCGGCGGGTTTGTTCAGGACGCCCCGGCTTTGGTAGGACGCGCCCGAGACAGATGACCGCCTTCGCGTCCACGCGCCCGGAGCCCGCCGTTCCGCCCGCGTCGGCCCCATCGAGAGAGCGACTTCCCATGACCATCCCCTTCATCGACCTTCAGGCCCAGCGCCTTCGCCTCGCCGGCAAGATCGAGGCCGCCGTCCAGGAGGCCGTCGTCGGCGGCGCCTGGGTCATGGGCCCGCAGGTGCGCCAGTTCGAGGCCGACCTGGCCGCCTTCGGCCGGGCCAAGCACGCCCTGGGCTGCGCCAACGGCACCGACGCCCTGGCCCTGCCCCTGATGGCCTGGGGGATCGGGCGCGGCGACGCCGTCTTCGTGCCCAGCTTCACCTTCGCGGCCACCGCCGAGGTCGTGCCCTGGTTCGACGCCGAGCCGGTCTTCGTCGACGTGGACGCGGACACCTACAACATGGACCCGGCGGCGCTGGAACGCGCCATCGAGGGCATCAAGGCCGAGGGCCGCCTGACCCCGCGCGTGGTCATCGCCGTCGACCTGTTCGGCCAGCCCGCCGACTATCCGACCATCAAGGCCATCTGCGACAGGCACGGCCTCAAGCTGATCTCCGACTCGGCCCAGGGCTTCGGCTGCACCATCGACGGCGACCACCCGCTGAAATGGGCCGACGTGACCACCACCAGCTTCTTCCCGGCCAAGCCTCTGGGCTGCTACGGCGACGGCGGGGCGGTGCTGACCAACGATGACGAACTGGCCCAGCTGATGGATTCCATCCGCGTCCACGGCAAGGCGGTCGCGGTGGACCTGAAGGACCGCACCTTCGACCACGACCCCAAATATCTGAACATGCGCATCGGCCTGAACAGCCGTCTGGACACCATCCAGGCCGCCGTCCTGATCGAGAAGCTGAAGGTCTTCGGCCAGGAGATCGAATGGCGCAACGCCGCCGCCGCCCGCTACAACGAAGCCTTGCGCCCCCACGTCGCCAAGGTGCCGGACGTGCCGGCGGGCAATGTCTCCAACTGGGCGCAATACACGATCGAGCACCCGGACCGCGACGCCCTGGCCGCGCACCTGAAGGAGCAGGGCGTGCCGACGGCGGTCTATTATCCGATCCCGCTGCACCTGCAGCCGGCCTATGAGCACTATCCGCGCGGCGCGGGTGGCCTGCCCGTCACCGAGCGACTGAAGGACGTGGTGATCAGCCTGCCGATGCACGCCGACCTGGACGCGGCGACGCAAGCCCGCATCATCGCCGCCGTGGCCGGCTTCAAGGCCTGATCGACCCCGTCATCCCGGAAGCGGCGCGAGCCGCTGTCCGGGACCGCGACAAGCGCCGGTGTTTCCGGTGGTCCCGGCTCTCCGCTAGGCTGCGGCCGGGATGACGAAGAAAGAAGAGATCGCATGATCCAGCAGACCCCCCTCAAGATCGGCGTCGCCGGCGCCGGCGTCATGGGCCGCAACCACGCCCGCGTCCTCGCCGAACTGCGCGACGTCGAGCTGACGACCGTGTTCGACCCCGACGCCGTGACGGCCGAGGGCGTGGCCGCCGCCTATGGGGCGACCGCCGTGACGACCGCCGAGGCCTTCGTCGCCGCCGGCCTGGACGCCGCCGTCATCGCCACGCCGAACCGCTACCACGCCGAACTGGGCGTCGCCCTGCTGAAGGCCGGGGTCCATGTGCTGGTCGAAAAGCCCATCGCGGCCACGACCGCCGACGCCCAGGCCATGATCGACGCGGCCAAGGCTGCCGACCGCGTCCTGATGGTCGGCCACGTCGAGCGCTTCAACCCGGCGGTCGAGACGGTCAAGCGCGCCATCGACGGCGACGAGATCATCTCCATCCAGATCACCCGCGTCGGCCCCTTCCCGCCGCGCATGGGCGAGGTCGGGGTGGTCATCGACCTGGCGGTGCACGACATCGACATCATCCGCCATCTGACGGGGTCCGAGGTCGTCGAGGTCCAGTCGCTGCTGGGCCACGCCCACGCCTCGCGCGAGGACTCGGCCCTGCTGCAGTTCCGCATGGCCAATGACGTGATCGCCCACATCACCACCAACTGGGTCACGCCCTACAAGACCCGCACCCTGCAGGTGGCGACCAAGACCCGCTTCATCGTCGCCGACCTGATCACCCGCCAGGTGACCGAGTATTTCGGCCAGCAGCCGGACGGCTCCTATTCGACGCGGATGCTGAACGCCTGGCCCGCCGAGCCGCTCAAGAAGGAGCACGAGGCCTTCATCCACGCCATCCGCACCGGCGAGACGGCGGCGGTCTCGGGCGAGGACGGCCTGCGCAATCTGGAAGTGGCGCTGAGGTGCCTGGGGGAATAAGCGCCCATGCGGTTCCGCTCACCCCGGCGGACGCCGGGGCCCAGTGAGAACCGCACGCGCGGCGTCCGGGGCCAAAGCACTGGATCCCGGCGTCCGCCGGGATGAGCGGGGAGAGTTTAGGCCTTCACCACCTGCATCGTCAGCCATTCGGCGATCAGGGCGGGCTTGTCGCCGCCTTCGATCTCGACGGTCAGTTCGTGCTTGAGCAGCCACCGGCCGCCGCCCTTGTCCTCGGCCGACAGCAGTTTGAATCGGCCGCGCACGCGCGACCCTGACGGCGCCGGGGCGAGGAAGCGCAGGCGGTCGAAGCCGTAGTTGACCCCCATGACCACCCCGTCCAGCGGGGCGACCGCGTCCTCGCTCATGGCCGAGGCGAGGCTGAGGGTCAGGAAACCATGAGCAATGGTCCCGCCGAAGGGCGTGGCCTGGGCGCGCTCGGGATCGACGTGGATGAACTGCTCGTCCTCGGTCAGGGCGGCGAAGGCGTCGATGCGGGCCTGATCCAGGGCGAACCAGCGGCTGACGCCGACCTCCTGGCCGATCAGGGACGGCAGGTCGCTGGGCTTGGTCATGAGGCTCCCCTTGGTGATAGGGCGCAGCCTAGCCGTTATCCCGGACGGCGCGCCAGCGACGATCCGGGACCGCCCAGGGGCGCGGCGTGGGCAGCGGTCCCGGATAGCGGCTGCGCCGCTTCCGGGATGACGGGGAAGGCTCAGCCCGCGAACCGCCCCTCGATGATGGCGCTGAACAGACCGGGGTCGACGTTGCCGCCCGACAGGACGAGGCCGGTGGTCAGGCCCTTGGCCGCGACCTTGCCCGACAGAAGGGCCGCCAGGGACACCGCCCCGCCCGGTTCGATCACCAGCTTCAGCCAGCGGAAGGCGAAGCGCATGGCCTCGGCCACCTCGGCGTCGGTGACGGTCGCCGCGCCTGCCAGGCGTTGGTTGATAGGGAAGGTCAGTTCGCCCGGCAGGGGCGACATCAGGGCGTCGCAGATCGACGGCGCGCCGTCGGGATGGCCGACGCGCATTCCCGCTTCCAGCGAGCGGCGGGTGTCGTCGAAGGCCTCGGGCTCGACCACGATGACGCGGGTCGCGGGGCTCTGCTCGGCCATGACCAGGTTGATCCCGGCGATCAGGCCGCCGCCCGAGGCGCCGCACAGCAGCTGGTCCAGCTCGATCCCGGCCTGCTCCAGCATCTCCAGCCCGACGGTGCCCTGGCCCTCGATGACGAAGGGGTCGTCGAAGGGCGGGACCAGGACCGAGCCGCGCTCGGCCGCGATCTCGGCGCCGATGGCCTCGCGGCTCTCGCTCCAGCGGTCATAGGTCCGCACCTCGCCGCCGAAGGCGCGCACGCCCTCGACCTTCACCGCCGGACTGTCCGACGGCATGACGATCAGGGCGCGGGTTCCGACCGCCTGGGCCGCCGCCGCCACCCCTTGCGCGTGGTTGCCCGAGGAATAGGCCACGACGCCGCGCGTCTTTTCCGCCTCGGTCAGGCGGCTGATGCGGTTGTAGGCGCCGCGGAACTTGAAGGCGCCCGCGACCTGCAGCGTTTCGGCCTTCAGCAGCACCCGGCCGCCGACGGCGGCGTTCAGGGCCGGATGCTCAATCAGCGGCGTGCGGACGGCGGCGGGGGCGATCTGGCGGGCGGCGTCGACGACGCCTTCGAAGCTGGGCGTATGCATGAGTTTCCTCTTACGCGCGGCGGCGTCCTCTGCATAACTCGCATCATGCACGCGAACATGATCCTCGCCATCGACCAGGGCACGACCTCGACGCGGGCCATCGCCTTTGAGGTGTCGCAGCCTCAAGCAGGGCGAAGCCCGGTAGGCGACAAGAATGGCGGGGCGTTCAGCGCCGTCGCTGTCAGTCAGATCGAGCTGGCGCAGCACTTTCCGCACTCCGGCTGGGTCGAGCATGACGCCGCCGAGATCTGGCGCGCGACCCTGCAGACCTGTCGCGAGGTGGTGAGGAAGGCGGGCGGGGTCGGCCGCTTCGCCGCCGTGGGCATCACCAACCAGCGCGAGACCTCGGTGCTGTGGGACGCCGCGACCGGCGAACCCTTGCATCGGGCCATCGTCTGGCAGGACCGGCGCACCGCCGAGGCGACCGGACGGCTGGCGGCGGCGGGGCATGAGCCGATGGTTCAGGCGGCGACGGGCCTGATCCTCGACCCCTATTTCTCGGCCTCGAAATACGCCTGGCTGCTGGACGCCGTGCCCGGCGCGCGCGAGCGGGCGGAAAGGGGGGAGGTCCTGCTGGGCACCATCGACGCCTGGCTGATCTGGAAGCTGACGGGCGGGAAAAGCCATGTCACCGACGCCACCAACGCCAGCCGCACCAGCCTGATGGACCTGACGACCCGCGCCTGGCGGCTGGACCTGTGCGCCTTGTTCGGCGTGCCGATCGAGGCCCTGCCCGAGATCCGGGACTGCGACGCCCTGCTGGGCGAGACGGACCCGGCCCTGTTCGGCCGCGCCCTGCCGATCCACGGCGCGGCGGGGGACCAGCAGGCGGCCCTGGTCGGCCATGGGGCGCTGCAGCCGGGCGACGCCAAGATCACCTACGGCACCGGGGCCTTCCTGGTGGCCAATGTCGGGGCCGCGCCGGTGGCCTCGACCTCGCGGCTGCTGGGGACGCTGGGCTACGCCGCCGACGGCGGGGCGGCCTATGCGCTGGAGGGGTCGATCTTCTCGGCCGGGTCGGCGATCCAGTGGCTGCGCGACGGGCTGAAGGTGATCTCGGATTCGCGCCAGTCCGAGGCCATGGCCCAGACGCTGACGGACAACGGCGGGGTCTATCTGGTGCCCGGCTTCACCGGCCTGGGCGCGCCGTGGTGGGAGCCGGAGGCGCGCGGGACGGTCGTCGGCCTGACCCGCGACAGCGGCCCGGTCCACTTCGTGCGGGCGGCGCTGGAGAGCCTGGCCTATCAGACGCGCGACCTGCTGGACGCCCTGAAGGCCGACGGGGCGCCGCCGCTGACGCGGCTCAAGGTCGACGGCGGCGTCACCGCCAACGCCTTCGCCATGCAGTTCGTCGCTGACATCTGCGAGGTCGAGGTCGAGCGCCCCGCCTTCCAGGAGATGACCGCCCTGGGGGCGGCGCGGCTGGCGGCCTTCGGCGTGGGCCTGACCGAGGCCCTGTGGACCGCCCCGGCCGAGGCACCCGCGGTCTGGCGCCCGCGCATGGACGAGGCGGAGCGGGCGCGCCTGCTCAAGGGCTGGCGCGGGGCGGTGCGGGCGGCCATCGTCGCCGCCCGGCCGGAGGAAGGGGAATGAGCGAGATCATGGACGCCCAGGCGGCCTTCTCCGGCACCCGCGAGGTGGACGAGCGCCATCGGCTGGACGCGGCGGCGCTGGGCGCCTGGCTGACGGCCAACGTCGAGGGCTACGCCGGGCCGCTGACGATCCGCCAGTTCAAGGGCGGCCAGTCCAATCCGACCTATGAGCTGACCACGCCGGGCCGGAGCTATGTGCTGCGCCGCAAGCCGCCGGGCGTCCTCCTGGCCAGCGCCCACGCCGTGGACCGCGAGTTCGCCGTGATCTCGGCTCTGCACGCGCAAGGGTTTCCGGTGGCGCGGCCCTATGCTCTGTGCGCGGATGAAAGCGTCGTCGGCTCCGTCTTCTACGTCATGGAGAAGGTCGAGGGCCGCATCTTCTGGGACCTGAAGCTGCCCGGCCTGACGCCACCCGAGCGCCGCGCGATCTATGAGGCCCAGGTGGATACGCTGGCGGCTCTGCACCGGCTGGACCCGGACGCCGTCGGCCTGGGCGACTACGGCAAGGCAGGCAACTATTTCGCGCGCCAGGTCGGGCGCTGGACCAAGCAGTATCGGGCCAGCGAGATCGAACCGATCGCGGCCATGGACCGGCTGATCGCCTTCCTGCCCGACAGCCTGCCGCCCGAGGGGCCGACGCGGATCGTCCATGGCGACTTCCGCCTGGACAATCTGATCCTCGATCCGGTCGAGGCCAGGGTGCGGGCGGTGCTGGACTGGGAGCTGTCGACCCTGGGCGACCCCATGGCCGACCTGTCCTATCTGCTGATCGCCTGGGTCATTCCGGCGTCCTTGCGCAACGGCCTGGCGGGGGCGGACCTCGAGGCCCTGGGCATTCCTTCGGTCGAGGAGACGGTCGCGCGCTATGCCGAAAAGACCGGGACGGCGGCGCCGATGAACCTGGACTGGCTGTTCGCCTACAACCTGTTCCGCCTGGCGGCCATCTGCCAGGGCATCGCCGGGCGGGTGCGCGACGGGACCGCCGCCAGCGCCCACGCCCGGGCCATGGCGGCCCAGGTCGGCCCCTTGTCGGACGCCGCCTGGGCGTTCGCCCGCAAGGCCGGCGCCTGAAGCGGAACCATAAATAGAACAGTTTTTGTTGCGGATTGATTTGTGAAACGGGCGTGGAAGCCCTACCTTCTGGGCTGGAGCATGATCTGATGTCTGACAGCCAACGTTTTCCCGTCGCCGCCCACGCCTTGGCCTATCTGGCCCACAAGGGCGCCTATGCGGCGACCGAAGCCGAGCCGAGCGCCGTCCTGGCCGCCTCGGTGCCGACCAATCCGGTGGTGATCCGCCGGGTGACGGCCCTGCTGGCTAAGGCGGGGCTGATCGCCACCCGTCCGGGCGCCTCGGGCGGATCCTGGCTGCTGCGGCGGCCCGAGACCATCTGTCTGGACGAAGTGTTGCGGGCGGTGAACGGCTGCGCCCATCTGGGCTCGCCGCCGGCGGGGGCCAAGGGCTGCCCGGTCGGCCAGCACATCCCGCGCCAGGTGGCCAAGGCCCTGACGGCGGCCGATCAGGCGGCGGGCGCAGCCCTGTCCAAGATCACCATCGCCGACCTGTTGGAAGAAGACCCCGAGGTGCTGCGCGCCTTCGCCCCGCATCCGGCCTGTCCCAAAGCCGACGCGGCCTGACGAGGCGACCTTGGGGGAGGGACGCCGCACCATCCTGGTCACCGGGGCCTCGGCCGGCATCGGCGCGGCGCTGGCCCGCGTCTGCGCGGCGCGCGGCTGTGACCTGATCCTGACCGCCCGGCGCGAAGGGCCGCTGACCGCCCTAGCCGAGGAGCTGACGGCCGCGCACGGCGTCGCCGCGGCCGTCGTCGTCGCCGACCTGGCCGAGCCGGAGGCGCCCGCGCGCCTGGTCGAGGCCATCGCGGCGCGGGGCCTGAGCGTCGACGGCCTGGTCAACAACGCGGGCTTCAGCCGCACCACGGGCTTCCTGACGACCGAACCGGCCGACCACGCTGCTATGATCCGCGTCATGCTGACGGCGCCGGTCGAACTGTCGCGCTTGCTGCTGCCCGGCATGGTCGAGCGCGGCTGGGGGCGGGTGCTCAACGTGGCCTCCCTGGCGGGACAGATGCCGGCGACCGGCGGCGACACCCTGTACGGCCCGATCAAGAGCTTCCTGATCAAGGCCTCGCAAGGCCTGTGGCTGGAGACGCAAGGGACGGGCGTCCACGTCACCGCCCTGTGCCCCGGCTACACCTACACCGAGTTCCACGACGTCAACGGCTCGCGCGCGCAGGTCTCGGCCGCCTATCCCAGGTGGATGTGGATGGATGCGGAGCGCGTGGCCCGCATCGGCTGGGCGGCGGTCGAGGCCAACCGACCGCGCGTGACGCCGGGCCTGGCCAACAACGTCCTGGCCGCCCTGGGCGGGCTGCTGCCCGACGCCCTGGCGCTGAAGATGGTCGGCGGCCACGCCAGGCGGCTGGACCGGCTCTAAGCCGTCGTCATCTCGGAAGGCCCGAACGGCTATCCGGGCCGCCAGAGACGCTGACCTGGGGGCCTTGGGCGGTCCTGGCTCGTCGCTGCGGCCGGGATGACGCCTGAGGTGGCGTTCTACTGGCCGCCGGCGGGGTAGGGCGCGGTGACGCCGGCGCTGAACATCCCCGGCAGGGCCTCGCCCAGGCCCATGAGGATGAACTGGATCGCCAGGGCGCACAGGATCAGGCCCAGCACCCGCACCACGATGGCCATGCCGACGTCGCCGAGGATGCGGCTGATCGGCCCCGTGGCCGAGAAGCACAGGAAGGTGACGACGCAGGCGGCGATCATGGCGACCAGGGAGGCCAAGGTCCCGGTGAGGCCGAGCTTGGCCGCCTCCCCGGCGTTGATGATCACGGCCGAGATGGCGCCCGGCCCGATCATCAGGGGGATGGCGAAGGGCACGATCAGCCGCTTGAAGCGGCGCTTGGCGTAGCCGCGCACGTCCTTGGCGTCGGTCGCGGCGTCGGCGTCGGCGAAGATGGCGAGGAAGTCCTCGCGCGCCATGTCCAGACCGAGCAACAGCAGCAGAATGCCGCCTGCGATGCGGAAGGCGGCCAGGGAGATGCCGAAGAACTGCAGCAAGCCCAGGCCGGTGAAGAAGAAGAAGCCGAGGAAGACCACGGCGAACAGGCAGATCATGGCCGAGACGCTGATCCGCTGGCGCAGGGAAGCGCCCGCCGTGGCCGCCGCGAAGATCGGCACATTGCCGATGGGGTCCAGCAAGGCGAACAGCGCCACGAACAGGTTGACCCCCAGATCGACCGCGTTCATTGCTGCGCCTCGCCCTTACAACCCGCCGCGCGACTGCGACGCCTGCCCTCCCTATCGGGGCATCCGCGCGCGCCTGCAAGCCGCCGAGAGCCGGAAATGTCCGAAGCCCGCCCCGTCGACCGTCCCAACCGTCCCTTCGACCCGCGCGTCATCTGCGCCCTCGACGTGCCGACGACCGACGAGGCCCGCGCCCTGGTCGAGCGGATCGGCGACGCGGTCGGTTTCTACAAGGTGGGGCTGCAACTGTTCGCCTCGGACGGCATGGGCCTGGCGCGCGAGCTGAAGGCGGCGGGCGCCCAGGTGTTCCTGGACTGGAAGCTGCACGACATCGGCGCGACGGTGGAGAAGGCGACGGCGGTGCTGGCTGGCGCGGGCTGCGACCTGCTGACCGTCCACGCCCGGCCCCAGGTCATGGCGGCGGCGGCGCGCGCCGCGGCGGGCTCTGACCTGAAGATTCTCGGCGTGACCGTCCTGACCAGCCTGACCGACGACGACCTGAAGGCGGACGACCACAGCCTGTCGGCGGCCGACCTGGTCGAGCTGCGGGTGCGCCAGGCGCTGGAGGCCGGAATCCACGGCGTCGTCTCCAGCCCGCACGAGGCGGCGCGCGTGCGCGAGATCGCGCTTGCGGCGGGCCGCGACGACTTCCTGATCGTCACGCCGGGCGTGCGGCCCGCGGGCGCGGCCCTGGACGATCAGGCGCGGGCGGCGACGCCGGCCAGCGCCCTCGAGGCCGGCGCGACCCACCTGGTGATCGGCCGTCCGATCACCGCCGTGGCCGATCCGCGCGCGGCGGCCCAAGCGATCTCGGAAGAGATCGCGCTGATCTAGGGCAGATGTCGGAAGAGACCGCGCTAATCCAGGAAGGGCTGATCTCGGACGCGGCGTGATCCACGTGAAACAGGCCGACGCCGGGATGAGCGGATGATGATGTCTCGTCAGCCGCGCTCGCCGGGCTCCTGGAGGTAGGGGCGTTCGGTCGGCGACCGGTGATGTGGCGGGGGCGGAGGCGGCGGGGGCGCGTCGGGGACGGCGTAGTAGCCCTGTTCGAAATTCACTATCGGCGGGGCGACGTGGACTTCGGGCGGGGCGACGTAGACGGGCGCCGGCTGCACATAGATCGGCGGCGGTTGCACATAGATCGGCTCGGGCCGGTGGTGCGCCGGCTGCGGCGGGCCGCAGCGCCCGCAGTCGTAGGCGTAGCCGCCCCAGCGCGACCAGGGATAGCGGCCGTAGCCGTCGACCGGATAGCCGAAGGGCATGGAGCGGGTGGCGCCGAGATGGCCGCCGTGGCGGATCGGCTCCTGCGGGGAGACGACGACGGGCGGCCGCACGCCGGCGCCGCCGTAGCCGTAACCATAGCCGTAGGCCTCGGCGGGGCCGTAGCCGCCCTGCCAACCGGTGTCGCTGTACCAGGTCTGGGCCCGGCTCTGCACCATGACGGGGCCGCGATGGCCGGCGGCGGCGTTGAACCGGGCGCCGGTCTGACGGGCCTCGGCCGCGCCGGCGATCAGGATCGCCGCGCCGACGGCGACGGAGAATAGGGCCTTCATGGCTGCGCTCCCTGTTTTGGCCGCAAAGGTTAATGCGGAGGCCGCCGGAGCGTTCACTATTCTCCCGTCAAGGGAACCGCCGCGCGGCGAACGGCAGCGCCCTAGCCTAGAAATCTATGGCCAGGCCCTTCTTCTCCCAGTCGCCGAAGCGGGTGGGCTCGGGGCCCTTGCGGCCGCCGACCTCGTTGGGCAGTGCGGCGGCGTCTTCGGCGGCGCGGCGCGCGGCGGCCTCCAGCAGGGCGCGGCGGGCGGGTTCGCTCAGCGGACGCTCGGGCGTGGCGTGCGGCACGTCGGCGTTGAAGGCGGGGCGGGGGGCCTCGTCTTCGGTGAGTTCGGTCGGGGGGTGGGCTGTTCGGTCACAGGTCGCCTGCCTTGAGAGCGGGGATACGGAGGCTCAAATAGACCTTCAGGCCGAACACGCCACCCCTGACGCTCGAAACACCGCCCGACGCCTCGCATGAACCATCTGAAGACCTTCGCCCTGCTGGCCGTGATGACCGCCCTGTTCATGGGGATCGGCTATCTGATCGGCGGCGCGACCGGCATGATGATCGCCCTGGCCGCGGCGGCGGCGATGAATCTGTTTTCCTACTGGAACGCGGACAAGATCGTCCTGAAGATGTACCGCGCCCAGCTGGTGGACGAGACCCATCCCAACGTCGTGGTGCGCGCCTATGTCGCCGACGTGAAGCAGATGGCCCAGGACGCAGGGCTCCCCCGGCCCAACATCACCATCATTCCCAACGATCAGCCCAACGCCTTCGCCACGGGCCGCAATCCCCAGAACGCGGCGGTCGCGGCCACGACGGGCCTGCTGGACATGCTGACGCGCGAGGAGATCCGCGGGGTGATGGCGCACGAACTGGCCCATGTGAAGAACCGCGACACCTTGACCATGACGGTGACGGCCACGGTGGCCGGCGCCATCGCCATGCTGGCCAACTTCGCCATGTTCTTCGGCGGCGGCGACGACCGCGAGCGGCCCGGCGGCATGATCGGGACCATCGCCCTGATGCTGCTGGCCCCCATGGCGGCGGGTCTGGTGCAGATGGCCATCAGCCGCACCCGCGAATACGAGGCCGACCGCGTCGGCGCCGAGATCGCCAACGATCCCCAGGCCCTGGCCTCGGCCCTGCAGAAGATCGAGGCCTATGCGCGCGGGGCCGTGAACGCTCCGGCCGAGCGCAATCCGGCCACGGCCCACATGTTCATCATCAATCCGTTGAACGGGAAGGGGGCGGACAATCTGTTCTCGACCCACCCGGCCACCGGCAACCGCGTGCGCGCCCTGACGGAGCTGGGGGCGAAGATGGGCATAGGCGGCCGTCCAGCGCCGGCCGTCGTCGCGCCTGTGCAGCCCGCCGCGCCGATCCGCGGGACAAGCGTGCCGACGACCGACGACGGCCCCGCCGCGCCCCCGCGCGGCCCCTGGGGCTGACCTCGCCCTTTGCGCAGGCGGCCTTAAGCCGCTAGAGCGCGCGCCATGACCGACGAGACCGACCCCAAACCGTCCGACGCCGACCGTCCCGAGTGGGCCAGGGCGCATGGCCCGCTGCGCTCCTTCGGGCGCATCAAGTCGCGGCCGATCAAGGCGAAGCAGGCGGCCCTGTTCGACACCCTGATGCCGCGCATCGCCGTGCCGGACCCGGCCAAGGGGCCGATCGACCCCCTGGCCCTGATGCCGGGCGCCAAGGCGGCCTGGCTGGAGATCGGCTTCGGCGGCGGCGAGCACCTGGCGGCCCAGGCGGCGCGTCATCCCGAGGCGGTGATGATCGGCTGCGAACCCTTCCTGAACGGCGTCGCCTCGGCCCTGAGGCATGTCGAGGAGGGCGGACTTGAGAATGTGCGCCTGCACGCCGACGACGCCCGCGCGGTGATGGCGGCCCTGCCCGATGCGTCGCTGGACCAGGTGATGATCCTGTTTCCCGATCCCTGGCACAAGGCGCGCCACAACAAGCGCCGCTTCCTGCAGGACGAGACGGCGGTGGAGATCGCCCGCCTGCTGAAGCCGGGCGGCAAGGTGCGCTTTGTCACCGACTGGCTGGACTACGCCGACTGGGCGCTGGAGCGGCTGGCGCGCACGCCGGGCCTGACGCGAATCGAAACGGGCGCCGACTGGTTCGCCGCGCCCGAAGACCACGTCGTCACCCGCTATGAGGAAAAGAAGCTGGGCGACACCGACCCGATCTTCCTCGAGTTCGAAAAACGGGGCTGAAGGGCGGCGCTGAGCGGATCGAGACGGCGGGGGCTGACACGGGCCCCGCTTTCGCCTATATGGGCCTCACATCGTTAGACCGGCGTCCAACGGCGTCGTTTCAAGCGGCGGCCCGGACGGACCGTCGCTTTTGTTTTTGGAGTAGCCGCTTGCGGGCCAAGACCGCCGAAGACCGCGCTCTGCTGGAGCTGATCGACCCCGTGGCCGAAAGCCTGGGGCTGGCGGTCGTGCGCGTGCGCCTGATGGGCGGGACGCTGCGCCGTCGCCTGCAGATCATGGCCGAGCGCCAGGTCGACCACGACATCTCGGTCGAGGAGTGCGCCCGCCTGTCGCGCGCCGTGTCCGAGGTGCTGGACGCCGCCGATCCGATCTCGGGCGAATACCTGCTGGAGGTCTCGTCGCCCGGCATCGACCGGCCGCTGACGCGCCTGATCGATTTCGACCTGTTCGAGGGCTATGAGGCCCGGCTCGAGACCGACCGCATGGTCGAGGGGCGCAAGCGCTTCAAGGGAATCCTGGCCGGGACCGAGGGCGAGGACGTCGCCATCGACCTGGAAGGCGAGGACGAGACCGCCCTGATCCCCTTCGCCTGGCTGGCCGACGCCAAGCTGGTGCTGACCGACGAATTGCTGAAGCGCGGCGCGGCCCTGCGCGCGGCGCGCGGCGAACCCGAAGATGACGGCCTGCCCGAGGGCGCGCCGGACGCCGATTCCACCCAAGATTCCATCCAAGACTCCACCAAGGACGACGCCTGATGGCCGCGACCGGAATTTCCGCCAACCGCCTCGAACTGCTCTCCATCGCCGACGCCGTCGCGCGCGAGAAGAACATCGACCGGGAGATCGTCATCGAGGCGATCGAGGAAGCGATCCAGAAGGGCGCCAAGTCGCGCTATGGCGCGCACCACGACATCCGCGCCAAGATCGACCACAAGACCGGCGAGCTGAGCCTGACGCGCCACGTCACCATCGTCGGCGACGACTGGCAGCCGGAAGACGAGCTGGAAGAGTTCAACGACAGCGCCATGGTGCGTCTGCGCGACGCCCTGAAGCGCGACCCGGAAGCCGAGGTCGGCAAGGAATACGTCGAGGTCCTGCCGCCGTTCGAGTTCGGTCGCGTCCAGACCCAGATGGCCCGCCAGGTCGTGACCGGAAAGGTCCGCGAGGCCGAGCGCGCCAACCAGTACGAAGAGTTCAAGGATCGCGTCGGCGAGATCGTCAACGGCACGGTCAAGCGCGTCGAATACGGCAACACCATCGTCGACCTGGGCCGTGGCGAAGGCATCATGCGTCGCGATCAGTCGATCCCGCGCGAGGTGTTCAACATCGGCGACCGCGTCCGCACCTACATCTACGACGTGCGTCCGGAGGCCAAGGGTCCGCAGGTCATGCTGTCGCGCGCCCATCCGGGCTTCATGGCCAAGCTGTTCGCCCAGGAAGTGCCGGAAGTCTATGACGGCGTGATCGAGATCCGCGCCGCCGCCCGCGACGCCGGCTCGCGCGCCAAGATGGCCGTGCTGTCGAACGACAGCTCGATCGATCCCGTCGGCGCCTGCGTCGGCATGCGCGGCTCGCGCGTGCAGGCCGTGGTGGCCGAACTGCAGGGCGAGAAGATCGACATCATCCAGTGGAACGACGACGAGCCGACCTTCATCGTCAACGCCCTGGCCCCGGCCGAGGTCTCCAAGGTGGTGCTGGACGAAGAGGCCGACCGCGTCGAGGTGGTGGTGCCGGACGAGCAGCTGTCGCTGGCCATCGGCCGTCGCGGCCAGAACGTGCGCCTGGCCTCCCAGCTGACCGGCTGGCAGATCGACATCATCACCGAGACCCAGGATTCGGAGCGTCGCCAGCGCGAGTTCGCCGAGCGCACCGCGCTGTTCCAGGAAGCCCTGGACGTGGACGAGACCATCGCCCAGCTGCTGGTCACCGAAGGCTTCGCCACGGTCGAGGACCTGGCCTTCGTCGAGCCCTATGAGATCTCCGAGATCGAAGGCTTCGACGAGGACACCGCCGAGGAGCTGCAGACCCGCGCCCGCGAGCACCTGGAGCGCCAGGCCGCCGAGCTGGACGCCAAGCGCGTCGCCCTGGGCGTCGAGGACGGCGTGCTCGAGGTTCCGGGCGTGACCGCAGCCATGGCCGTCGCCCTGGGCGAAGGCGGGGTGAAGACGGTCGAGGACCTGGCCGACCTGGCCACCGACGAGATCCGCGGCGGCTACGAAGTGCGCGGCGGCGAGCGGGTCAAGGTCGCCGGCGTGCTGGAAAGCTTCAACCTGAGCCAGGAAGACGCCGAAATGCTGATCCTGCAGGCGCGCGTGGCCGCCGGCTGGATCGACGCCTCGGAGCTGCCCCAGCCGGAATACGTCGAGGAAGAGGCGTATGAGGAGGAAGGCGAAGCCGAGTTCGAGGCCGAGGGCGTCGACGCGGCCGAGCTCGACGGCGATCCTGCCGAGGTCTTCGCTGACGAAGACCCCGACCAGTCGCGCGACTCGTGATGGGAGCCGCAGCCGTCCATGAAGCCGTCCGAGACGCTGATCGATAGAGGCCGTCAGGACCTGGCAAGCCGCCAGGTTCTCGATGAATCTCGCCTGATCCGTTTCGTGGCGGCGCCGGACGGCGCGGTGGTTCCCGACTTGGCGCGCAAGCTGCCGGGCCGCGGCCTGTGGGTCGAGGCCGCGCGCGACGCCGTCGACGCGGCGGTTAAGAAAAACCTCTTCGCCCGCTCGGCCAAGGCGCCGTTGAAGCCGGCCGCCGACCTGTCGGACCTGGTCGAGCGGCTGCTGGTCCGGCGCTGCCTGGACCAGCTGGGTCTTGCCCGGCGCGAAGGCGTGCTTATCTCTGGCTTTGAAAAATCCGCGGCGGCGATCCGCAGCGGACGCGCCGCGTGGCTGATCGAGGCCGCCGACGGCTCGGCCGACGGGCGCGGCAAGCTCCTGGCCCTGGCGCGGCACGCCGCGCCGAGACCGGAAATATGCGGGGCTTTCAGCGCGGACGATTTGAGTTTGGCCCTTGGGCTGGAAAATGCGATACACGCCGTCCTGCTGCAAGGCGGGCGGGCCGATCGCTGGACCCAGGAGGTTCGGCGGCTGGCGGGATTTCGACCTCTCTGTCCCCAGAGCTGGAACCGGGCGGGGCCCGAAGACGGCGCAGAGGACGACCGGGGCCGCGCCCCGGAAGGAGAGCCTTAGGGTTTCAGCGGGTGCGGGCCTGTTTCCGAACACGGAGGCGGGGCCGCATCCTGCTATGGGTGATTGAGAGAGACGAAGGCGGAATTCTCCGCCCTGAGTAAAGCGACCGGATGAGCGACGAAAACAACAATTCCAACGACGGCAAGACTCCTGCCAACGCGCCTTCGCAGACGGGGCCGCGCGCTCCGCTGAGCCTGAAGCCGCGCGCGACGGGTTCGGTCTCGACCGGCACGGTGAAGCAGAGCTTCAGCCACGGTCGATCCAAGACCGTCGTCGTCGAGACCAAGCGCCGCGCCGGCGCCCAGGGCGGGCATCAGCGCCCGCAGGGCTTCGACGTCGCCCGTCCGCGTCCGGAAGGCGGAGCCCCGCGCTCGGCCGCGCCGCGCCAGCCGGCCGGAGGCGGCCTGTCGCCCGAGGAGCAGGAAGCGCGTCGCCGCGCCATCGCCCTGGCCACCCAGCAGGCGGCTGAACGCGAACGCCGCCAGGCCGCCGAGAAGGCCGCCGCCGAGGCCGCCCAGCGCGAACAGGCCGTCGCCGCCGAACGCGCCGCAGAGGCCGCTCGCGCCGAAGCCGCCGCCGCCCAGGCCGCGGCCGAGGCCGCTCGCGCCGAGGCCGCCAAGCTGACCTCCGCCGCCCCGGCGCCGACGCCGGCCCCGGCCAAGCCTGTCGCGCCCAAGGTCGAGGCCCCCAAGACGGAAGCGCCCAAGGTCGAGGCTGCCAAGGCGGAGCCCAAGCCCGAGCCGGCCAAGCCGGCCGCGCCCAAGCGTCCGGCCGTCAACTTCGGCCAGCGCGCGCCCAAGATCCCGACGGGCCGCGCCCCGCTGGAGCGCCCGGCCTTCGGCGGCCGCTCGGCTCGCGAGCAGGCCCTGAGCGGCGGCGAGGGGCCCAAGCCGCGTGAAGCCGAACAGGGCGGCCGCGAGGAGCGTCCCGCCCGTCCGGCCCAGACCGTCCGCTATTCGGCGCTGAACCCGCGTCCGGCTCCGGGCGCGGCCCGCACCGGCGCCGCCGGCGCCGCCCGTCCGGGCGGCCGCCCGGCTCCGAACCAGCCCCCGGCCCAACCCGAGGTCGCCCGTCCCAGCCGGGCCGGCGTCGGCTTCACCCGCCCGGGCCGCGAGGACGACCGCGAGAAGCGCTTCGGCGACAACGCGCCCGGCAAGGCCGTCAGCCGCACGCGCGGCGAGCCCAAGCGCCGCGAGGGCCGCCTGACCATCCATTCGGTGGCGGGGGGCGACGAGGACGCCGTCGAGCGCATGCGCTCCCTGGCCTCGGTGCGCCGGGCCCGCGAACGCGAGAAGGAAAAGCGCCGCGGCGGCTCGACCGAGACGCCCAACCGTCCGCGTGAAGTCGTCATCCCCGACGTCATCACCGTGGGCGAGCTGGCCAACCGCATGGCCGTTCGCGGGGTCGACGTCATCAAGTTCCTGATGCGTCAGGGCCTGATGATGAAGATCAACGACGTGATCGATTCCGACACCGCCGAACTGGTGGCCGAGGAATACGGCATGGCCGTCAAGCGGGTGTCGGAATCCGACGTCGAGGAAGGCTTCATCACCGAGGCCGACGACGACGGCGCCACCGAGGTGCGCGCCCCGGTCGTGGCCATCATGGGCCACGTCGACCACGGCAAGACCAGCCTGCTGGACGCCCTGCGCACCACGGACGTGGCGGCGGGCGAAGCCGGCGGCATCACCCAGCACATCGGCGCCTATCAGGTGCGTCTGGCCGACGGCCACCGCATCACCTTCCTGGACACGCCGGGCCACGCGGCCTTCTCGGCGATGCGGGCGCGCGGCGCCAACGTCACCGACATCGTCGTCCTGGTGGTGGCCGCCGACGACGGCGTCATGCCGCAGACGGTCGAGGCCATCCAGCACGCCAAGGCGGCCGGTTCGCCGATCATCGTGGCGGTCAACAAGGTCGACAAGCCCGACGCCAATCCGCAGAAGGTCGTCAACGAGCTGCTGCAGTACGAGGTGATCTCGGAATCCCTGGGCGGCGACACCCAGATCATCGAGCTGTCGGCCAAGGAGAAGATCAACCTGACCGGCTTGACCGACGCCATCCTGCTGCAGGCGGAAGTCATGGACCTGCGGGCCAATCCGGACCGTTCGGCCGAAGGCGTGGTCATCGAGGCCAAGCTGGACAAGGGCCGCGGCCCCGTGGCGACGGTGCTGGTCAAGCGCGGCACCCTGCGTCGCGGCGACATCGTCGTGGCCGGTTCGGCCTGGGGCAAGGCGCGCGCCTTGCTGAACGAGCGCAACGAGCAACTGCCGGAAGCCGGCCCCTCGGTCCCGGTCGAAATCCTCGGCCTGGACGAGGCGCCGTCGCCGGGCGACGTCTTCGCCGTGGTGGAATCCGAGGCCCGCGCCCGCGAACTGACGGAATACCGTCAGCGCGTGAAGCGCGAGAAGACCCAGGTCTCGGGCGGCTCGCTGTCGCTGGTCGACATGATGTCCAAGCTGCAGTCCAAGAAGGTCTCGGAACTGCCGGTCCTCATCAAGGCCGACGTGCAGGGCACGGCGGAAGCCATCGTCGGTTCGCTGGACAAGATGGGCAACGACGAGGTTCGCGCCCGCACCGTCTATTCCGGCGCCGGCGGCATCACCGAGAGCGACGTCAACCTGGCCAAGTCGGCCGGGGCGCCGATCCTCGGCTTCAACGTCCGCGCCTCCAAGCAGGCGCGCGACCTGGCCGAGCGCGAAGGCGTCGAGATCCGCTATTACTCGATCATCTACGACCTGCTGGACGACATTAAGGGCGTGCTCTCGGGCATGCTGGCGCCGCTCCAGCGCGAAACCTTCCTGGGCAACGCCAAGGTGCTGCAGACCTTCGACATCACCAAGGTCGGCCGGGTCGCGGGCTGCCGCGTCACCGAGGGCGTGGTCCGCAAGGGCGCGCGCGTCCGTATCATCCGCGACGACGTGGTGGTTCTGGAGCTGGGCGTGCTCAACACGCTCAAGCGCTTCAAGGACGAGGTCAACGAAGTGCCTTCGGGCCAGGAGTGCGGCATGCAGTTCGCCGGCTTCCAGGACATCAAGGAAGGCGACTACATCGAGTGCTTCACCGTCGAAGAGGTCAAGCGCACCCTCGACTAAGGGGCGCGATCGACACGACGAAGCCATTATGGGGGCGCGGTCTTGCAAGAGGCCGCGCCCTCGGTCCTTTCCGGGCCCGCCTCGCGCCGAAGGGGGTTCACCCGACGGCCGCCTGGCCCTAGGGTTCGGCCCGCGCCGGGGGGCGTGCTCAACGACGGGATCGCCATGCGCCGCTTCATCCTGACCCTCTCGCTCGCGGCCTCGGCCCTGGGCGCGACGGCGCTTCCGGCCGCGGCCGAGGTGCGCTTCCTGGCCTTCGACGCCGCCGACCGCACCACCCAGGCCCTCACGCGCGGGGTGACGCTGGAGGTCGAGCGCGGCTGGTTCGGCGCCACGACGGTGAAGAACCTCTTCTCATCGACTTCACGCGGTTCGGCCCGCTTCGTCTCCGGCGGTCCCGACCAGGTTCGACGGGTCCTGCCGAAGGACGCCGCCGAGGGCGGCATCTACGCCATCGCGCCCGAGGGCGACGGCCGGGCCCTGGGACGCGCCCTGTGCCCCGGCTCGGACGAGAGCTGGATCGTCGTCGGGCGGGTGAGGGCGGGGCGCCCCCTGACCCTCCAGGCGGTCGGCCGCTGGGCGGACGGCCAGTTCCGCCGCTGCGTCGCGCTGAACTACGTCTATCGCGGCGAATGGTCGACCCAGCCGGGCGCGGGCCCCGCCCGCGACGCGCCCGCCGCCTACGGCCCGAACTGAGGCGGGCGTGGCGATCCGCCTGCTGGTCGCCGCCCTGATCGGCCTCCTCGGGGGGCTGTGGACGGCGACGTGGGCGGGCGATCCGGCCCTGTTTCCCGCCGCCCCGGGCGACGACGCCGTCGTGGTCCACCTGCTAGACAACGGTTATCACACCGAGCTGGTCGTCCCGCGCGCGGCCCTGGCCCGAGGCGCCGACGCCCTGGCCGGGGCGGTTCGCGGCCTGCCGCCCGGCGACTGGGTGGCCGTCGGCTGGGGCGACGCCGTCTTCTATGTCGCGGAGGGGCCGGTCCGGGACCGCCTCGGCGACGGGGCGCGGGCCCTGTTCCGGCCCGGCGGCAATCCTTCGATCCTGATGCTGGCTCCGATCGACTTCGATCCGACGGCGACGCCGTCGGCGCGACGGGTGTCGCTGAGGCTGTCGAAGGCTGGGTTCGCGGCCCTGCGCGCCCGGGTGGCGGCCAGCCTGGCGCTCGACGCCGCGGGCCGGGCGGTCCCGGCGGCCGGACGACCGGGCGCGGCGGCGGGCTTCTTCCGAAGCGGCGAGACCTTCTGGATCGGCCATGTGTGCAACCACTGGACCGCCCAGGCGCTGAACGCGGCGGGCCTGCCCATGCCGATCGCCCCCAGCGTGTGGTCGGGCGTGGTCCTGGAGGCGGCGCGGCGAGCGGCAGAAGGCGGCGTCGGGGCGGGGGCCGCTGGACTTGGGCGCGCCGGGCGACTAGACCCCGCCCCTTCGCGTTCGAGAGCCGGCGTCCGATCCCCGGCGGCGCGAGATGGAGGAGCCCCATGGCCCGCAAGCAACACACCCGCAACGCCAGCGGTCCCCTGGGGCCGTCGCAGCGCCAGCTCCGCGCCGGCGAGCTGATCCGCCACGCCCTGGTCGACGTCCTGCGCGAGAACGAGATCCATGACGAGGCCCTGGTGGGCGTCTCCGTCACCGTGACCGAGGTGCGGATGAGCCCCGACCTGCGCCACGCCACCTGCTTCGTCGAGCCCCTGGGCGCCGGCGTCGAGGCGGCCGAGACCGCCGGACAGGAGAGCGCCATCATCAAGGCGCTGAACGAGCACGCCAAATTCCTGCGCGGCCAACTGGGTCGGCGCATCGACATGAAGTTCACGCCCGACCTGAAGTTCCGCCACGACGAGAGCTTCGACGCCGCCAGCCACATGGACCGGCTGTTCAACGACCCGCGGGTGCGCGCCGATATCGAACACGCTGACGATGAGGATGACGGGCCTCAAGTAGCGCAAGGCGCGGTAGGCCTAGAGAAAGACTGAGTTATGGCGCGCAAGAAGCGGGGCGACGTCGTCAACGGCTGGGTCTGCCTGGACAAGCCCTATGAGATGGGCTCGACCGAGGCGGTGACGAAGGTCCGCCGCCTGTTCAACGCCCAGAAGGCGGGCCATGCGGGGACGCTGGACCCCCTGGCCTCGGGCATCCTGCCCATCGCCCTGGGCGAGGCGACCAAGACCGTGCCCTTCATGATGGAGGCGCAGAAGGTCTATCGCTTCACCATCCACTGGGGCATCTCCACCGACAGCGTCGACCGCGAAGGCGAGATCATCGCCCGCTCCGACGTGCGCCCCTCGGTCGAGGCGGTGAAGGCGGCCCTGCCGGCCTTCGTCGGCGAGATCGACCAGACGCCGCCGGCCTTCTCGGCCGTGCGCGTCAACGGCGAGCGCGCCTATGACCTGGCCCGCGCCGGCGTGGAGGTCGAACTTCAGTCCCGCCGCGTGACCATCCACGAGGCGGCGGTGACGGCCGCGCCCGACGCCGATCACGTCGAGATCACGATGCGGACGGGCAAGGGCGTCTATGTCCGATCGTTGGCGCGCGACCTGGCCCGGATGCTGGGAGCCGAGGGCCATGTCTCGGACCTGCGGCGCGAGCGGGTGGGGCCGTTCTCGACCGAGAACGCCGTCACTCTGGATTTTCTCGAGGATCTGGCGCATAAGGGCGCCGCCTTGGAGGGCTTGCTGCCCGTTGCGACCGCTCTGGACGACATCCCGGAGTTGGCCGTCACGGATCAGGACGCCCTCTCTCTGAGGCAGGGACGGCCGATCGTTCTGCTCCCCCGACAGATTGAAACCCTCAAGGCCCGGCTTCCCGCCGGTTCGCGGCTGGTTTCGGTCTTCGAGGGCGGGACCCTGGTCGCGCTCGGCAATCTCAGGGCCGGTCGGCTTGAACCCGATCGTGTTTTCAACCTCCCATAATGGAGACTCTCGATGTCGATTACGGCTCAACGTAAAGCTGAAGTCATCGCCGACAACGCTCGCTCGACGGGCGACACCGGTTCGGCGGAAGTGCAGGTCGCGATCCTGTCGGAACGCATTGCCAACCTGACCGAGCACTTCAAGACCCACAAGAAGGACAACCACTCGCGTCGCGGCCTGCTCAAGCTGGTCTCGCAGCGTCGTCGCCTTCTGGACCACCTGAACAAGACCGACGGCGCCCGCTATCAGGCGCTGATCGCCAAGCTGGGTCTGCGTCGCTAAGGCGCGCCCGGTTGCGGATCGGATGACATTCCACGAGGCGCGGGCGGCCACGTCCGCGCCTCGTTCCGCTCATAAGTCAGTTTTCCCGCGCGCCGCGGGTCTTTCCATCGGCGCAACCGACGCGAGGGCCATGAAGCGGTCCTCACTCCACCCGCCCGGCCGCGACGTCGCGGTCAGGTCAACGGGGACCGTTAAGGACTGAACGGCCTGACGCTCCGCACACCCCCGACGGGAATACGCCCGCGGGAGACGAAAGACGAAAAATGTTCGACATCAAACGCAAGACGATCGAGTGGGCCGGACGCCCGCTGACCCTGGAGACGGGCCGCATCGCCCGTCAGGCCGACGGCGCCGTGCTGGCGACCTACGGCGAGACCGTGGTCCTGGCCACCGTCGTCTACGGCCGCCAGCCCAAGCCGGGCCTGGATTTCTTCCCCCTGACGGTCAACTACCAGGAAAAGACCTTCGCGGCCGGCAAGATCCCGGGCGGCTACTTCAAGCGTGAAGGCCGTCCGACCGAGAAGGAGACCCTGGTCTCCCGTCTGATCGACCGGCCGATCCGCCCCCTGTTCGTCAAGGGCTTCAAGAACGAGACCCAGGTCATCGTCACCGTGCTGCAGCACGACCTTGAGAACGATCCCGACATCCTGGGCATGGTCGCCGCCTCGGCCGCCCTGACCATCTCGGGCGTGCCCTTCATGGGCCCGATCGGCGCCGCGCGCGTCGGCATGATCGACGGCGAACTGGTGCTGAACCCGGCCATCGACCAGATGGGCGAGAGCGCCCTGGACCTGGTCGTCGCGGGCACGCAAGACGCCCTGATGATGGTCGAATCCGAAGCCAAGGAGCTGTCGGAAGAGAAGATGCTCGAGGCCCTGATGTTCGCGCACGCGGGCATGCAGCCGGTCATCGACGCCATCATCGACCTGGCCGAGCACGCCGCCAAGGAGCCGTTCGACTTCCAGGCCGAGGACCACTCGGACGTGGTCGCCTCGATCAAGGCGCTGGTCGGCGAGGACATCAAGGCCGCCTACGCCCACCCGGGCAAGTATGAGCGCCGCTCGGGCGTCGACGCCGCCAAGAAGAAGGCCGCCGAGGCCCTGGTGAAGACCGACGAGAAGCCGGACGGCGTCGACTCGTCCAAGTTCTCGGCCGCGTTCAAGGAATGCGAAGCCGACGTCCTGCGTCGCGACATCATCGAGAACAGCCACCGCGTCGACGGCCGCGCTCTGGACAAGGTCCGCGCCATCGTCTCGGAAGTCGGCGTCCTGCCGCGCACCCACGGTTCGGCCCTGTTCACGCGCGGCGAAACCCAGGCCCTGGTCGTCGCCACGCTCGGCACCGGCGAGGACGAGCAGTACATCGACAGCCTGACCGGGACCTACAAAGAGTCCTTCCTGCTGCACTACAACTTCCCGCCCTATTCGGTCGGTGAAGCGGGCCGCATGGGCTCGCCGGGCCGTCGCGAGATCGGCCACGGCAAGCTGGCCTGGCGCGCCATCCGCCCGATGCTGCCGTCGAAGGAAGACTTCCCCTACACCATCCGTCTGGTGTCGGAGATCACCGAGTCGAACGGCTCGTCCTCGATGGCCACGGTCTGCGGTTCGTCGCTGGCCCTGATGGACGCCGGCGTGCCGCTGGCCCGCCCGGTCTCGGGCATCGCCATGGGTCTGATCCTGGAGCCGTCGGGCGAGTTCGCCATCCTGTCGGACATCCTGGGTGACGAAGACCACCTGGGCGACATGGACTTCAAGGTCGCGGGCACCTCGGAAGGCATCACCAGCCTTCAGATGGACATCAAGGTCGCCGGCATCACCAAGGAGATCATGCAGCAGGCCCTGACGCAGGCGTCGGCCGGCCGCCTGCACATCCTGGACGAAATGGCCAAGGCCATGGAAGCGCCGCGCGCCGAGCTGGGCGAGTTCGCGCCCAAGATCGAATCCATCAAGATCGCGGTCGACAAGATCCGCGAAGTGATCGGTTCGGGCGGCAAGGTCATCCGCGAAATCGTCGAGAAGACCGGCGCCAAGGTCGACATCCAGGACGACGGCACCATCAAGATCGCCGCCAACGAGCAGGAGAAGATCGAGGCCGCCAAGGCCTGGATCCAATCGATCGCCTCGGAGCCGGAAGTCGGCACGATCTACACCGGCAAGGTCGTGAAGGTCGTCGACTTCGGCGCCTTCGTGAACTTCTTCGGCGCCAAGGACGGTCTGGTTCACGTGTCCCAGATCGCTCTGGAGCGCGTCGCCAACCCGGCCGACGTCCTGTCGGAAGGCCAGGAGGTCAAGGTCAAGTTCCTGGGCTTCGACGATCGCGGCAAGACCAAGCTGTCGATGAAGGTCGTCGATCAGGAAACCGGCGAGGACATCACCGACAAGATCAACGCCGAGCGCGCTGAACGCGGCGAGGCCCCGCTGTCGGAAGACACCGGCGGCCGTCCCAAGCGGGACGGCGACCGCAACGGCGGCGACCGCGGCCGTCGCCGTCGCGACTAAGCCTTACGGCTGAAATGAAGAGGCCCCGCTGGCGACAGCGGGGCCTTTTTTGTGCCTGAGCGCGATTTCTCCCTCCCCGGGACGGGGAGGGTGGCTGAGCCGCAGGCGAAGCCGGGTGGAGGCGGCCAGGCAAATCAAACGCCGAGGCTAGATCGCCTGGCCCTCCCCACCCGGTCTCCGCTTCGCGTCGACCACCCTCCCCATGAAGGGGAGGGAGAGGCGCGGCGCCGAGGGTCAGGCGGCGCATTCCTTCGGCAGGGGCTGGTCGGTTTCCGTCCACATGGCGCAGCCCCGGTCGATCTCCTCCTGGATCATGGCGCAGGGGTTGTCGGCGTGGCAGGGCGGATGGGTGGCGGGGCTGACGCGGATGCAGCGCCGCACCAGGCGGGCGGAGGCGGCCTCGCCGATCTCGGCGCGACAACTGCCCGGCTCGAGCGGAACGCGGCGGGGGGCCATGTCCGGCCCCTCGGGCAGGCGGGCCTCGGGGACGCGGGTCTTGGGCGCGGGGGCCTGGACCTGAGGCGCGCTTGTCGAGGCGGGGATCATCGCCGGCGCCGAGACGGCGGCGGATGCGTTGAAGGGGGTCTGGGCGGCGGCGGTGTTTGCGGCGGGCGCTTCGGGCGCGGGCGGCGCCTCGGCGCGCGGGTGGCAGGCCGCCAGGACGAGGGCGGCCGCGCAGGCGGCGTGACGGAAGCGGATCATGGGCGGACTCCGTGTCGGGGGCGCTGCATGGAACGCCGCTCCCCCGATCCGGTTCGTTGCCGGGCGCGGCCTAGCGCTTCACGGCCTCCAGGGCGGCCTTCTGCAGGGCGAACAGTTCGCCGCAGCCGATCTCGGCCAGCTGGAACAGGCGGTCGAATTCGGGGCGCGAGAAGCCGCGCTTCTCGCCGGTGGCCTGGATCTCGACGATCTGGCCGGCGCCGGTCAGGACGAAGTTGGAATCGGCCTCGGCGGTGGAGTCCTCCTCATAGTCGAGGTCCAGCACCGGCAAGTCGTTGAACACGCCGCACGACACGGCCGCCACCTGGTCGACGATCGGATTGGTCGCCAGCACGCCCTCCTCGCGCAGGTAGTCGAAGGCCGAGGCCATGGCCACCCAGGCGCCGGTGATGGCGGCGGTGCGGGTGCCGCCGTCGGCCTGGATCACGTCGCAGTCGATCAGCACCTGACGCTCGCCCAGGGCCTTGAGGTCGACCACGGCGCGCAGGGAGCGGCCGATCAGGCGCTGGATCTCCTGGGTGCGGCCCGACTGCTTGCCGGCGGCGGCTTCGCGGCGGCCGCGGGTGTGGGTGGCGCGCGGCAGCATGCCGTATTCGGCCGTGACCCAGCCCTGGCCGGTGTTGCGCATCCAGCCCGGCACCTTCTCCTCGACCGAGGCCGTGACCAGCACCTTGGTGTGGCCGAAGGAGACCAGGCACGAGCCCTCGGCGTAGCGGTTGACGCCGGTCTCCAGCGTGACGGTGCGGAGTTGTTCGGGGGTGCGTTCGGACGGGCGCATGGGAATTCCTTGGAAGCGGGATGGCGGGTGCTTATCCTGAAACCATGAGCCTGTCCCGCGCCTCGAACCCTGCCCCGCGCTTTCGGCCCGTCATGACGGGGCGGAGGGCGTCGGCATGATGTCCCTGCTGCATCCCTCGCCGGGGCTGGCGACGCTGGACGCGCGGGCGCGCGACATCTTCCGCCGGGTGGTCGAGAACTATCTGGAGACGGGCGAGCCGGTCGGCTCGCGCACCCTGTCGCGCGGCGGGGTGGCCCTGTCGCCGGCCTCGATCCGCAACACCATGCAGGACCTGACCCTGGCGGGGCTGCTGGCCTCGTCCCACGCCTCGGCCGGGCGGGCGCCGACCCATGCGGGCCTGCGCCTGTTCGTCGACGGCCTGCTGGAGGTCGGGGACATCGGCGAGGAGGAGCGGCGCGAGATCGACGCGCGCCTCGCCGTCCTGGGCGGCCAGGGGCCGGGCCGCAACGTCGAGGAGGCCCTGGACGCCGCCTCCTCCCTGCTGTCGGGCCTGGCGGGCGGGGCGGGTATCGTCGCCAGCCCGGTGCGCGAGGCGGGGGTGCGCCACGTCGAGTTCGTCGCCCTGGGCGGGGGCCAGGCCCTGGCGGTGCTGGTGGCCGACGACGGCACGGTGGAGAACCGGCTGATGGGGCTGGCGCCGGGGGTGACGGCCTCGACCCTGCAGGAGGCGTCGAACTTCCTCAACGCGCGGCTGAAGGGGCGGGCCCTGGCCGAGGCCCGCCACGAGATGAAGGGCGAGATGGAGGTCGCGCGGCGCGAGCTCGACGCCGCCGCCGCCCGGCTGGTCGAGGAAGGCCTGGCCGCCTGGAGCGGCGGCGAGCGCGACCGCAACCTGATCGTGCGCGGCCGCGCCAACCTGCTGCAGGACGCCCAGGCGGCCGAGGACCTGGAGCGGGTCCGGGTGCTGTTCGACGATCTGGAGCAGAAGGAACAGCTGATCGGCCTGCTCGACGACGTCGGCGCCGCCCAGGGGGTGCGCATCTTTATCGGCGCGGAAACGCGACTCTTTTCGCTTTCGGGTTCCGCCGTGATCGCGGCGCCCTATATGTCGGGCCGGCAGCGGGTGCTGGGCGCCATCGGCGTCATCGGGCCCGCGCGGTTGAACTACGCCCGTGTCATCCCGTTGGTGGACTACACCGCCCGGGTGCTGGGGCGGATTCTGGACGGACAGGAAACGTGACGGACATCAACGACGAGACCCGGGACCAACTCGAGCAGGACATCAAGGAGTCCGAGGCGGACGCCGCCGCGGAAGGCGCCGACGGCGACATGGCCGTGGTCGACGCCCTGATCGCCGAGCGCGACCAGTGGAAGGACCGCGCCCTGCGCGCCGTGGCCGAGGCCGAGAACACCAAGCGCCGCGCCGAGACGCAGCAGAACGACGCCCGCGCCTACGCCATCCAGCGCTTCGCCAAGGACCTGCTGGGCGTGGCCGACACGCTGGAGCGCGGCCTGGCGTCGGCGCCCAAGGACGCCGAGGGCCCCGCCGCCGCCATGATCACGGGGCTGGAGCTGACGCAGAAGTCCCTGCTGTCGGCCTTCGAGGCCAATGGCCTGACGCGCGTCGAGCCGGGCCCGGGCGAGGCCTTCGACCCGCACCTGCACCAGGCCATGATGGAGCAGCCCTCGGACACGGTGCCCGGCGGCACGGTGATCCAGACGCTGCAGCCCGGCTACGCCCTGTTCGGCCGTACGGTGCGCGCCGCCATGGTGGTGGTGGCGGCCAAGGGCTCGGGCCCGGCCGCAGGCGGCGCCTACGCCGACCCGAAGGCGACCGGCGAGAATTTCGACGGCAAGGCCTGAGGCTTCCGGCATGAATGACGAACGGCCCGGCGCAGACCCGTCGGGCCGTTTTGCATTCGTCTCCCTTCCCCCTCGATGGGGTAAGGGCGGGGATGGGGGTTAGGGCGCAAGGTTTGCCGGAACGTGCGCAGGAGACGCGCCCGCGTCTCCGCGGTCCTATTGGATGCGTCCCGCCTGCACCCCCGCCCTTACCCCATCGAGGGGGAGGGCGTGTGAGCCGGGTCTGGACTCACGCCTTCAGTCGCTCTCCGAACAGCGCCAGCATCCGCCGCCAGCCGTCCTTGGCGTCGGCCTCGCGGTAGGAGGCGCGGTAGTCGGCGTGGAAGCCGTGGGGGGCGTCGCCATAGACCACGATCTCGCTGGCGGCGGCGCCGTGGCTGGACGGGGCGGCGCGGGTCAGAGCGGCGCGCATGGCCTCGACGCTGTCCAGCGGGATGCCCGCGTCCTGGCCGCCGTAGAGGCCCAGCACCGGACACTTCAGATCGTCGGCCAGGTCGACGGGCCAGGGCCGGCCCGCCGTCTTCTGGGCTTCGGTGGCGTCTGCCGGGGGGGCCAGGCGGCCGTACCAGGCGGCCCCGGCGTCCAGCGCGGGGAAGCGGGCGCAAGCCTGCCACACCACCTTGCCGCCCCAGCAGAAGCCGGTGATCGCGGCCTTGCGCCCGTCGGCCCAGGGCTGGCGGCCGATCCAGTCGAGGGCGCCGGAAACGTCGCCCATGACCTGCTCATATCCGGCGGCGGCGACGATGCGCATGATGGCCTGCATGTCGCTGAGCGGCGCGGGGTCCTGGACGCGGACGAAGAAGGCCGGCGCCACGGCGGCGTAGCCTGCCTTGGCCAGGCGGCGGCAGACGTCGCGGATGTATTCGTGCACGCCGAAGATCTCGGACACGACGATGACCACGGGGAAGGGGCCGGCGCCCTGGGGCCGGGCGACATAGGCGGGCAGGTCGAAGCCGTCGGGCGCCCGCCAGCTCGCGGTCTCGGCGACCAGGCCCGCGCTGTCGGTGGTGATCGGCTGCGCCGCCTGGCTGAGGGCGGCGGGGGCGTAGGCGGCGAAGGCGACGCCCCCGAGGGCGGCCACGCCCAGGCTCCGGCGGCTGGGGGCGATCTGGTCGGCGCTCAGGCCCTCGGGCCGGGTGATCAGGGTCATCGCGGGTCTCCGGTTCGGCGCTGTGAAGCGGCGAGAGTGACTCGGATGTCGCCGTTCCGTCGAGTCTTTCCGTCGTCAGCCCGCGACCCGCAGGGTCAGGTTGACCCGGCCGCCGCCGGGCAGCAGCCGCGACGAGCCCGCCAGCAGCCGGTCGACCCCGTGCCGCGCCAGCCTTGCAGGCCCGGTCAGGGCGCAGGCGTCGCCCGAGGCCAGGCGCACGGTGCGGGTAGGCCCACCCTCGGCCGGGCCGATGCGGAAGACGGCCGTGTCGCCCAGTGACACCGATAGCACCGGCGCCGTCAGGTCGCGCTCGTCGCGATCCTGGTGCAGGCCCATCCGGGCCTCGCCCTGGTAGAGGTTGACCAGGCAGGCGTCGGGCGGGCTCGGCCAGCCGGTCAGGGCGTCCCACAGCGCCAGCAGGCGCGGCGGGATCGGCGGCCAGGGCGCGCCCGTCTCGGGATGGGCGGGCTGATAGCGATAGCCGCCACGGTCCGAGACCCAGCCCAGCGGGCCGAAATTGCTCATCCGCACCGAGAAGGGCCGCCCGCCCGGCGTGACCGGCCGATAGAGGGGCGCGGCCTCCAGCCCCGACCGGACCTCGGCGAGGAGCGCCACCTGGGCGGCAGAGTCCAGCGCCTGGGGCCACAGGCGAAATCCAGGCACGGCGGTCGGCGCTTCGCGAGGCAGGACAGGGCTCATCAGGCGATTTTAAGGGGTCAACGACGCCCCTGTCTGCAATATGCCGTCGAATCTAGCGCTAAGCCGACAGAAGGCCTTGCGGCCCCTGCGGTCTTTCCCATATCCGAGCCAACCCGATGATAACCCCGCTTTCGCTAGGGGCATGTCGTCGATCCCCTTCACCGCCAAGCCGGGCGTCGTCCGGCGCGGCATTTCTTCAGAAGCCCGTCAGGGGGCGGTCACGCGCGGCGCTTGTTTCCAAGGCCGCCGCACCGCCCGCCGCAAGGAGTGAAAAAGACAAGCCCATGGCCAAGATCATCGGCATCGACCTCGGCACGACCAACTCGTGCGTCGCCGTCATGGACGGCAAGAACCCCAAGGTCATTGAGAACGCCGAAGGCGCCCGCACCACCCCGTCGGTGGTCGCGATTCAGGACGGCGGCGAGATTCTCGTCGGCCAGCCGGCGCGCCGTCAGGCGGTGACCAACCCCGCCAACACCTTCTTCGCCATCAAGCGCCTGATCGGCCGCAACTATGACGACCCGGTGGTGGCCAAGGACAAGGGCATGGTGCCCTTCGACATCGTCAAGGGTCCGAACGGCGACGCCTGGGTCCGCGCCCACGGCAAGGATTATTCGCCCCAGCAAGTCTCGGCCTTCACCCTGGGCAAGATGAAGGAGGCCGCCGAGGCCTATCTAGGCGAGAAGGTCACCCAGGCCGTCATCACCGTTCCCGCCTATTTCAACGACGCCCAGCGTCAGGCGACCAAGGACGCCGGCAAGATCGCCGGTCTGGAAGTCCTGCGCATCATCAACGAGCCGACCGCGGCGGCCCTGGCCTATGGTCTTGAGAAGAACGATGGTCAGAAGATCGCCGTCTATGACCTGGGCGGCGGCACCTTCGACGTCTCGATCCTGGAGATCGGCGACGGCGTGTTCGAGGTGAAGTCGACCAACGGCGACACCTTCCTGGGCGGTGAAGACTTCGACATGCGTCTGGTCGACTACCTGGCCGACGAGTTCAAGAAGGAGCAGGGCGTCGACCTGCGCTCGGACAAGCTGGCCCTGCAGCGCCTGAAGGAAGAGGCTGAAAAGGCCAAGAAGGAGCTGTCCTCGACGACCCAGTACGAGGTCAACCTGCCGTTCATCACCATGAACCAGTCGGGCCCGCTGCACCTGAACATCAAGCTGTCGCGCGCCAAGCTGGAAGCCCTGGTCGACGACCTGGTCGCCCGCACCATCGAGCCGTGCAAGAAGGCCCTGGCCGACGCCGGCCTGAAGGCCTCGGACATCGATGAAGTGGTGCTGGTCGGCGGCATGACCCGCATGCCCAAGGTGCAGGAGGCCGTGAAGGCCTTCTTCGGCAAGGAGCCGCACAAGGGCGTGAACCCGGACGAGGTCGTGGCCCTGGGCGCCGCGGTTCAGGCGGGCGTGCTGCAAGGCGACGTCAAGGACGTGCTGCTGCTGGACGTGACCCCGCTGACCCTGGGCATCGAGACCCTGGGCGGCGTGTTCACCCCGCTGATCGAGCGCAACACGACCATCCCGACCAAGAAGGCCCAGACCTTCTCGACCGCTGACGACAATCAGTCGGCCGTGACGATCCGCGTCTTCCAGGGCGAGCGCCCGATGGCCGCCGACAACAAGATCCTGGGTCAGTTCGACCTGATGGGGATCCCGCCGGCGCCGCGCGGCATGCCGCAGATCGAGGTCGCCTTCGACATCGACGCCAACGGCATCGTCCACGTCACCGCCAAGGACAAGGCGACCAACAAGGAGCAGTCGATCCGCATCCAGGCCAACGGCGGCCTGTCGGACGCCGACATCGACCAGATGGTCAAGGAAGCCGAGGCCAACGCCGCGGCCGACAAGGCCCGCAAGGAACTGGTCGAGGCCCAGAACGGCGCCGACAGCCTGATCCACTCGACCGAGAAGGCCCTGTCGGAGCACGGCGACAAGATCGACGACGCGACCAAGGCGACCATCCAGTCGGCTCTGGACGATCTGAAGTCGGCCAAGGACGGCACGGACCCCGAGGCCATCCGTGAGAAGACCAATGCGCTGGCCCAGGCTTCGATGAAGCTGGGCGAGGCCATGTACGCCGCCCAGCAGGGCGGGGCTGACGGCGCCGAAGGCCAGCCGGCCGACGACGGCGTGGTCGACGCCGAGTTCGAGGAAGTCTCGGACACGGACGAGAAGAAGGACGCCTGATCCGGCGTCTTCATGACAGGCGGCCCCGTTTGCCCGACGGCAGGCGGGGCCGTTTCATGAAACTTGCATCATGCGACCGGGCGCCCATGTCAGTCAGGGTCTGTCGGTCATCCGCGAACGGAACGCCTCCGCTTCAGAGAGGTCCAACGCGGCGGGAACGGTAAGAGGACGAACGCCTGATGGCGCAACGTGACTATTACGAAATCCTGGGCGTCGAACGGACGGTCGATGCGGCCGCGCTGAAGAGCGCCTATCGCAAGCTGGCGATGGAGCACCACCCGGACCGCAATGGCGGCTCCGAAGAGTCCGTGGCCCGCTTCAAGGAAATCTCCGAGGCCTACACCGTCCTGTCGGACGAGCAGAAGCGCGCCGCCTATGACCGCTTCGGCCACGCGGGCGTGAACGGCGGCGGCGCGGGCGGGGGCAACCCCTTCGGCCAGGGCGGTGCGGGCTTCCACGACATCAACGACATCTTCTCCCAGGTGTTCGGCGACGCCTTCGGGGACGCCTTCGGCGGCCGGGGCGGCGGGCGGCAGAACCACGGGCCGCGTCGCGGCTCGGACCTGCGCTACGACCTGGAGATCACGCTGGAGCAGGCCTATCAGGGCGCCGAGGTCGAGATCGCCATCCCGACCCTGATGGCTTGCGAGGTCTGCGACGGCTCGGGCGCCAAGGCGGGCACCAAGCCGACCATCTGCAACACCTGCGGCGGCGCCGGGCGCGTGCGCCAGGCCAACGGCTTCTTCCAGGTTGAGCGCACCTGTCCCCGCTGCGGCGGTTCGGGCGAGATGATCGCCGACCCCTGCACCACCTGCCGGGGCCACGGCCAGGTCCGCAAGACCCGCAAGCTCAGCCTCAAGGTCCCGGCGGGCGTGGACGACGGCTCGCGCATCCGCCTGTCGGGCGAGGGCGAGGCGGGCCAGCGCGGCGGCCCGCGCGGCGACCTCTATGTCTTCCTGTCGGTGACGCCGCACGAACTGTTCGAGCGCGACAACCTGGACCTGCTGGTCACGGTTCCGGTGCCGATGACGGTGGCGGCCCTGGGCGGCGTCGTGGACGCCCCGTGCCTGATCTCGGACGCCTGCGACGGCAAGTGCAAGGCCCCGGTCGAGGTGCCCGCGGGCGCCCAGACCGGCAAGACCGTCCGCATCAAGGGCAAGGGCATGCCGCACCTGAACGGGCGCGGCCGCGGCGACCTGGTGGTCGAGCTGTTCGTCGAGACGCCGACCGATCTGAACGCGCGCCAGAAGGAGCTTCTGGCCGAACTGGCCGCGTCGCTGGGCGAGAGCCAGACCCCGCGCAACACCAGCTTCGCCGGCAAGGCCAAGCGCTTCTGGGCCGACATCCTGGGCGGCGACGCCGACAATCCGAAAGAGACCGCGTGAGCGACATCTTCCACGCCGGCATCTCCGGCGCCCGGGGCCGCATGGGCCGCGCCGTTTCTCAGGTTCTGGACGCCCGCGAGGACGTGGTGGTCGCCGCCCGTTTCGATCGCGGCGAGACCGTCGACCTGAAGCTGTGCGACGTCATCATCGACTTCTCGACGCCCGAGGCCTCGGTCGCCCTGGCGCGCGCCTGCGCCGAGGCGGGCGCGCCCGCCCTGGTCATCGGCTCCACCGGCCTGACGCCCGAGCAGGAGGCCGAGATCGAGGCCGCCGCCGAGAAGATCGCCATCGTCATGAGCGGCAACTTCTCGCTCGGCGTGAACATCCTGATCGGCCTGGTCGAACACGCGGCCCTGCGGCTCGACGCGCGCGACTGGGACATCGAGGTGCTGGAGACCCATCACCGGCGCAAGGTCGACGCCCCCTCGGGCACGGCCCTGATGCTGGGCGAAGCGGCCGCCAACGGTCGGGGCCATGACCTGGAGGCGCTGCGCAGCGCCCCCTACGACGGCATCACCGGCCCGCGCGAGCCGGGCAAGATCGGCTTCGCCTCCCTGAGGGCGGGGGGCGTGATCGGCGAGCACACTGTCATGTTCGCCTCCGAAGACGAGATGCTGACCCTGTCGCACTCGGCCATGGACCGCAGCCTGTTCGCCAAGGGCGCGGTGGCCGCCGCCGCCTGGGTGCGCAACCGCCGCCCCGGCCTCTACGACATGCAGGATGTCCTGGGCTTCCGCCAGGCGTGATGCCGGGGGCGCTGGCGCGCCCTGCGCTATCGCTCGCCGCGCGGCGGCGCGCTGCTTGAGCGCCGTCACATGGCTTGCGTCTCGGCCCTATTTGCCCGTGGAGCCGAAGCCGCCGGCGCCGCGCGCGGTCTCGTCCAGGGCCTCGACCTCGGCCATGACGGCCTGGGTGTAGGGCGCAACGACCAGCTGGGCGATGCGCTCGCCGCGCCGGATCTCGAACGGCAGCTCGCCGTGGTTGATCAGGATGACCCCGACCTCGCCGCGATAGTCGCTGTCGATGGTGCCGGGGGCGTTCAGGCAGGTGACGCCATGCTTCAGCGCCAGGCCCGAGCGCGGCCGCACCTGGGCCTCATAGCCCGGCTCCAGGGCGATCTTCAGCCCGGTGGGAATCAGGCGGCGCTGGCCCGGCTCCAGGACGAGGGTCTCGACCTCGGCCACGGCCGCGCGCAGGTCCATGCCGGCCGAACCGGTCGTCTCATAGGCGGGCAGGGGCAGGCCTTCGGCATGGGGCAGGCGTTCGACGCGGACGGTGGTCATGCAGGGTCTCTTTAGGCCTTGAAGTGATCGGCGATGCGCAGGGCGAGCTTGCGCGCCACCTCGGTCTTGGACTGGCGCGGCCAGGGTTCGGCGCCGTCCCGGGTGAACAGGGTCACGGCGTTGCCGTCCGAGCCGAAGACCTCGCCCGAGACGTCGTTGCCGACGATCCAGTCGCAGCCCTTCTTGGACAGCTTGGCGCGGGCGTTGGCCTCCAGGTCGCTGGTCTCGGCGGCGAAGCCGACCACCAGTTTCGGCCGCTTCGGGCCGGGCGCGGACACGCCCGCCAGGATGTCGGGGTTCTCGATCAGGGCCAGGGACGGCGGGCCGCCCGGCTTCTTCTTGATCTTGCCGGTGGAGACGCCGTCGATGCGCCAGTCGGCCACGGCGGCGCTCATCACCGCGATGTCGGCAGGGCGATCAGAAGCGTTCAGGGCCGCTTCCACGGCGGCCTTCATCTCGGTCGCGGCCTCCACCCAGACGCGGGTCACGCCGACCGGGGCGTCCAGGGCCACGGGCCCGGAGATCAGGGTCACCTCGGCGCCCAGGTCGGCCAGGGCGGCGGCGACGGCGTAGCCCTGCTTGCCGCTGGAGCGGTTGGTCAGGCCGCGCACCGGGTCGATCGGCTCGAAGGTCGGTCCGGCGGTGACGACCGCCTTGCGTCCCGCCAGGGGCCGCCCGTCCGGCCCGGCCAGCAGGCGGGCGATGGCGTCCAGGATGACGGGCGGCTCGGCCATGCGGCCGGGGCCGAACTCGCCGCAGGCCATCTCGCCCTCGTCGGGGCCGACCACGGCTGCGCCGTGGAAGCCGTCGAAGCCCATGAGCCGTTGGACATTGGCCTGGACCGCCGGGTGCTGCCACATGCGCACGTTCATGGCCGGGGCCAGCAGCGTCTTCTTGTCGGTGGCCAGAAGCGTGGTCGAGGCCAGGTCGTCGGCCAGGCCGTTGGCCGCCTTGGCGATCAGCCCGGCCGTCGCCGGCGCCACGACCACCAGGTCGGCCCAGCGCGACAGTTCGATGTGGCCCATGGCCGTCTCGTCGTCGGGCATGAACAGGTCCTGGCGCACCGGATGGCCGGTCAGGGCGGCCAGGGACATGGGGGTGACGAACTCGGCCCCGGCCTTGGTCAGGACGCTCATCACCTCGGCTCCGGCCTTCCTCAGCAGGCGGATCAGCTCCAGCGCCTTATAGGCGGCGATGCCGCCGCCGACGATCAGCAGGACCTTGCGGCCGGAAAGCGAGGATGCGGTCATGAGGGAATCTCTAGCGGCGCCGCATGACGCCGTCGAGACAAAGCGGTTCGCAACTGGAACATTGCGGGAACAAGAAACTTATGCCTAACTGCGTTCGGCGGGGTGTTCAGGGAGGCATGACCCATGCGGATGCGAATGGCGGCGGGGCTGGCCGCGACGGCGGCTTTGATGCTGGCGGGATGCGACAATGGCGGCTCGGCGGTCGAGACGCGGGAGCGAGGCGCGGCCGAGCCGGTCGGCCTGATTGCGGCGACGGCGGCGGAGGAGGCGGCCTTGCCCGAGGCCAAGCCCTCGGTCACCGCCAACCGGCGCGAGACCGCCGACGCCAAGATTCAGCGCCTGTATGAACGCAACGGCGCCGCCTTCGGGGCCAATTCGGCGGACGACTATCTGCGGAAGGTGAAGGCCTTCACCGAAAACGTTCCGCCGGGGACGGAGACGGTCAAGCGGGCCAACGGCGACACCCTCTTCTATCAGGCCTCGACCAACACCTTCGCCGTGACCGACCGCAAGGGCGTGCCGCGCACCATGTTCAAGCCCGACGACGGCCCGACCTATTGGGTGCAGCAGAAGGAACGGGCACCGACCTTCGGCCAGCGGCGCGAGACCGCGCGGGCGGAGGAGTAGGGCTCGACCCCTACGCCGTCATCCTCGGGCTTGACCCGAGAATCCAGCCGTCGGCTCCGCCTTGGCGTCGGATGGCCCGCGACCGACACGTCTGCGTCCGGCGTCGTGCACGCTCCTCGCTCGATCCTCGGGTCAAGCCCGAGGATGACGGCGAACAGGACGCGGCGCGGGCGGCGCTCCGTCTCAGGCCTTGTCGAAGGTCAGGGGCTCGCCCCAGAACTGGGCCACCAGATCCGACTGCGGGCCGGGCGTTCCGGTGGTCAGGAAGTCGCGGCGGCCGGACGAACCCAGGTCGTATTCCGGGTGGCGCTCGAAATAGCGCTCCAGCGAGTCGGCCACGGCCGTCGGCTGGCTGATGACCTGGACGCCGACGGGCAGGGCCTGGGCGAACAGGTCGGCGACGATCTCATAGTGGGTGCAGCCCAGGATGGCCTTGTCCGGGTGGCGGCCGATGCGGCGGCGCAGGGCGTCGACGTGGTCGTCGACCACCACCTTCAGCTCCTCCGGCGGGGCGCCCAGCTCGATCAGCCCCGCCAGGCCGGGACAGGCCTCGGTGAAGACGGCCAGATCGTCGCGGCGCTTGTCGATCTCGATCTCATAGACCCGGCTCATGGCCGTGGCGGCGGTGCAGAAGACGCCGGTGACGTCGATCGCCTGCTTCTTCTGGCCTTCCAGCCGCCCGTCGCGCTCGGCCTCATAGGACCAGGGCAGGCCGGTGGCCGCTTCGATGGTCGGGACGATGATGCCCAGGACGTTGACCGGACGGCCCAGTTTTTCGCGCAGCCCCGGGATCCACGTCTGCTGCAGACGGCGCAGGGCGATGGCCGAGGCCGTGTTGCAGGCCAGCACGACCAGGGAGGCGCCCGCCTCGAACAGACGCTCGCATCCGGCGCGCGTCAGCTCGACGATCTCCTCGCCGTTCCGCCCGCCATAGGGGGCGTGGGCCTGGTCGCCCAGGTAGATGAAGTCCCGCGTGGGAAAGCGGGTGGTGAGTTCGCGGTGGACCGTCAGGCCCCCCACGCCGGAGTCGAAAACGCCTATGGCCATGTCGCGGCGTTTAGCCCCCTGGGGTTCCGTCGTCCAATGGTTAGCATTACAGCGAATGCACGTGTCGGCTCGTGCCACCGGGTCCAGGGTCGCGCGACAACGTTTAAAAGGTTGGGAGTACCGGATGCACAGACGCCATCTTCTCATCGGGGGCGCGAGCCTCTTCGCCCTGTCGGGCTGCGCTTCGGCCGGCGCTCTGGCGGCCGGAACGAGCGGCGCCGCACCGACCGCGGACGAGGCCCGCATCGCGCGCGCCGTCCTGCCGACGACCGCGCCGCGCGCCGAACTTCTGCAGGCCTGGACCGGCCCCTACGAGGGCGTGCCGCCGTGGGACAAGGTGACCGCCGCCAAGCTGCGCGAAGCCATCCTCGAAGGCATTGAGCTGCGCCGCGCCGAGATCAACGCCATCGCCGACAACCCCGAGCCGGCGACCTTCGCCAACACCCTGGTCGCCATGCAGATGGCCGGCGAGCCGCAGAGCCGGGCCATGGCGATCTTCGGCGTCATGACCTCCAACATCGGCTCGGCCGAGTATCAGAACCTGGCCCGTGAAGTGTCGCCGATCCTGTCGGCCGCCAGCGACGAGACGACCTTCAACACCCGCCTGTTCGCCCGCATCAAGTCGGTGGCCGACAACGCCGCCGCCATGGGCCTCACGGCCGAACAGACGCGCCTGGCCGAGCGCAGCCGCGACAGCTTCATCCGCAACGGCGCCGCCCTGGACGCCGCCGGCAAGGCCGAGCTGGGCCGCATCAACACCGCCCTGTCCAACGCCTTCACCAGCTTCGGCCAGAAGGTGGTCGAGGACGAGAAGACCTGGACCCATATCCCGAACGAGGCCGGGGTCGCCGGCCTGCCGGCCTCCAACAAGGCCGCCGCCGCGGCCGCAGCCCAGGCCCACGGCCTCAGCGGCTGGGCCATCAACAACACCCGCTCCAGCGTCGACCCCTTCCTGTCGTTCGCCGACGACCGCGCCCTGCGCGAGCAGGTGTGGAAGAAGTTCGTCAACCGCGGCGACAACGGCGACGCCAATGACACCAATGCGACGATCGCCCAGATCGTCGACCTGCGTCAGCAGCGCGCCAAGCTGCTCGGCTTCGCCAACCACGCCGAATGGCGCATGCAGGACACCATGGCCAAGACCCCCGCGGCGGCCATGGAGCTGATGGAGCGCGTCTGGGCCCCGGCCAAGGCCCGCGTCGCCGAGGAAGTCGCCGACATGAAGGCGATCGCCGGCCACGACATCGAGCCGTGGGACTACCTCTACTACGCCGAGAAGGTCCGCAAGGCGAAGTACGACCTCGATCAGAACGAGATGAAGCCGTACCTCGAGCTGAACAACGTCAAGCGCGGCGCCTTCTACATGGCCGAGCGCCTGTACGGCTTCACCTTCCACAAGGTGACCGACGGCTCGGTGCCGGTCTTCCACCCGGACGTCGAGGTGTTCGAGGTCAAGAACAAGGCGGACGGCTCGCACGTCGGCCTGTTCTACTCCGACGACTTCGCCCGCTCGGGCAAGCGGTCGGGCGCCTGGGCCACGACCTACCGGTCGTACTCGACCTATGACGGCGTGAAGAACGTCCTGGCCTCGAACAACAACAACTTCATCAAGGCCGCCAGCGGTCCGCTGCTGATCTCCCTGGACGACGCCGAGACCCTGTTCCACGAGTTCGGCCACGCCCTGCACTCGCTGTCGTCGCAGGTGCGCTACCCGGCCCTGGCCGGCACGCCGCGCGACTACGTCGAATATCCGTCGCAGGTGCACGAGCACTGGGTGCTGTCGCGTCCGATCATCGACGGCTTCCTGAAGCACGTAGAAACCGGCCAGCCCATGCCCCAGGCCCTGGTCGAGAAGATCGAGGCCGCGGCCACCTTCAACCAGGGCTATACGACGGTGTCCTACCTGTCGTCGGCCCTGGTCGACATGGACCTGCACACCCAGGCCACGCCGCCGACCGACATCGACGCCTTCGAGCGCGACAGCCTGAAGCGTCTGGGCATGCCCAAGGAGATCGTGATGCGGCACCGCCTGCCGCAGTTCAATCACCTGTTCACCTCGGACGCCTATTCGGCCGGCTACTACTCCTACCTGTGGTCGGAAGTGATGGACGCCGACACCTGGGCCTATTTCGAGGAGTCCGGCGATGTCTTCAACCCGGACATCGGCGCCCGCTACAAGGCCATCATCCTGGCCGAGGGCAACACCACGGACCGCGCCGAGGCCTATCGCCGCTTCCGCGGCCGCAACCCCGACGTGACGGCCCTGCTGAAGGTGCGGGGCTTCCCGGTCTCTTAAGGGGGCCTATCGGCCTTCGGCCTGCTTGAGGCCCGTTAGGCGCTGAGACTGGAAAGGCCCGGTGGAGCGATCCGCCGGGCCTTTTCTTTTCCGCTCATCCCGGCGTCCGCCGGGATGAGCGGGTGTCAGGATTGAGGACCCAGGGCGGGCCGCTGTGCTAAGCCTTGGCCGTGTAGTCCAGCCAAAGGAAAACGCATGAGCGTCGTCGCCTCCTACGTCTACAAGGACGGCAAGCGGGTGCGCGCGGCGCCGCTGACCGACCAGGGCCTGGCCCTGGCCGAGGGCGAATACCTCTGGATCGGCCTGCACGAGCCGACGGACGAGGAGTTCGACGTCCTGGTGCGGCGTTTCCACCTGCACCCCCTGGCGGTCGAGGACGCCCTGACGGCGCACCAGATCCCCAAGCTGGAGGTCTATGGCTCGGAACTCTTCATCGTCGCCCGCACGGCCCAGGCCAAGGGCGACCGCATCCTCTACGGCGAGACCCACGTATTCGTCGGCCCCAGCTACGTCATCACCATCCGCCACGGCTCAGCCCGCGCCCATACCCAACTGCGCGCCCAGCTGGAGGCCTCGCCGCACCAGCTGCGCCACGGGGCGGACTTCATCCTGCACGCGGTGCTGGACTTCATCGTCGACGGCTACGTCCCCATCGTCGACGCCATCGAGGACAGCGTGCTGGAGATGGAGCAGGTGGCGCTGGACCGTTTCCTGTCGCGCGCCGACATCACCCGCCTGTTCCACCTGCGTCGCGAACTGGTGAAGTTCAGCCGGGTGCTGGGGCCGATGGAGGAGGTGGCGAACAAGCTGCAGTCGCTGGACCTGCCCTGTATCGACCGCGAGGTGCGGCCCTATTTCCGCGACGTGGCCGACCATGTGCGGCGCGTCGCCAGCCGGGCGGCGGCCCTGCGCGACATCCTGGCCTCGGTGTTCGAAGTGTCCAACCTGTTGGAGCAGCAGCGCCAGGGCGTCATCACCCGCAAGCTGGCCGCCTGGGCCGCCATTCTGGCCACCCCGACGGCGGTGGCCGGCATCTACGGCATGAATTTCGACCACATGCCCGAGCTGCGCTGGACCTACGGCTATCCGGCGGCGATGGGGCTGATCGCAGTCATCTGCCTGGGCCTCTACGTCACCTTCAAGCGCACCAAATGGCTGTGATCAGCCGCTGTTCCGGAGGCCCGCCGCCACCCCGTTGATGGCCAGAAGGATGCCGTTGCGCACGCGCGGGTCGTCGTCGCCCGCCCGGCGGCGGCGGATCAGCTCGACCTGGACGTGGTTCAGCGGCTCGACATAGGGCATGCGCTGGCGGATCAGGCGGCTGAGCTCGGGCTGGCCGCCCAGCAGCCGGTCCTGGCCGGTGATCGACAGGACGGCGGCGACCGTCCGATCCCATTCGGCGAGGATGGCGGCGTGGAGGCGCTCGGCCAGGGCGGCGTCGGGGACCAGGCTCGCATAGCGGCGGGCGATGGCCATGTCGGCCTTGGCCATGACCATCTCCATGTTCTGCACCACGGTGCGGAAGAAGGGCCAGGCCTCGGCCATGGCGCGCAGTTCGACCGGGTCCTCGCCTCGGACCGCCGAGCCGAAGCCGAACCAGCCGGGCAGCATGACCCGCGACTGCGACCAGCTGAATACCCAGGGGATGGCGCGCAGGTCCTCGATGGCGGGGGAGGCCGTGCGGCTGGCGGGACGCGAGCCGATCTTCAGGTCGGCGATCTCGGCGATGGGGGTGGCGGCGCGGAAATAGTCGACGAAGCCGGGCGTGTCATAGACCAGGGCGCGATAGGCCGTCATCGAGGCGGCCGACAGCCGCGCCGCCGTCTCGCCGTAGCGGGCGCTGTGGCCCGCGTCGGACTGCGGCCCCAGCGAGGCCAGCAAAGTCCCGCAGGTCAGGGCGTCGAGGTTGCGCCGCGCCACCTCCGGCTCGCCGTATTTGTTGGCGATGACCTCGCCCTGTTCGGTGACGCGGATGCGGCCCGCGACGGTCCCGCCGGGCTGGCCCAGCACGGCCGAGAAGGCGGAGCCGCCGCCGCGCCCGACGGCGCCGCCCCGGCCGTGGAACAGTTGCAGCCGCACCCCCGCCGCGCGGGCGACTTCCAGCAGGGCGCGCGAGGCCTCGTGCAGCTCCCAGCCCGAGGTCAGGTAGGAGCCGTCCTTGTTGCTGTCGGAATAGCCGATCATCACCTCCTGCACCCCGCGCGCCTCGGCCACGGCGCGGGCAGACGGCTCGGCGAGGACGCGCTCGAGCGTGGCGCGGGCGGCCCGCAGGTCGTCGATGGTCTCGAACAGGGGGACGGCCTGGATCGGGCAGGCGGAAGGCTTGGCCGGATCGTAGAGGCCGACTTCCTTGAGCAGCAGATAGACCTCCAGCATGTCTGAGGCGGCGTCGGTCTTGGACACGATGTGGGTGCGGATCGCCTGCGGGCCGAAGGTCGCCAGGGCCTCGGCGGCGGCCTCAAGGATGGCGCGCTCCTTCCGCGTCTCGGGCGCATAGTCCGCAAACGGAGAGAAGAGGGGGCGGGGGCTGGTCAGTTCACGCGCGAGCACCGCCAGGCGCTCCGTCTCATCCAGGGCGGCGTAGTTGGCGCAGACGCCGGCAACCTTCAGCAGGTCGGCGACCACGCGCTGATGCACGTCCGAGTTCTGGCGCAGGTCCAGCGTCGCCATGTGGAAGCCGAATATATCCGCCGCCGTGATCAGCCGCGCCAGCCGGTCGTCGGCGAAGACGGCGCCGTGAGTCCGCACCAGGCTGTCGTGCAGCACGGCCAGGTCGGCGCGGAAGGCGTCGGGGCCGTCGTAGGGGGGCGCGGCGAAGCGGGCGGGGCGCGGCGTCGGCTCGCCGGTCAGGACCGGATAGGCCGCCGACAGGCGGGCGTAGATCTGGCTGAGCGCCCGGCGATAGGGCTCGTCCGCCCGCTGGATGGAGGCGTCGCCCGACGCTTGCGAAAGGGCCAGCAGCTCGGGCGTGACGCGGGTCAGGTCGATCGACAGGCTGAGCTCGGCGCCCAGGGCGTGCACCTCGTCCAGATAGAAGCCGAGCGCGGCGCGGGCCTGACTGCGGAAAGCGGCGCGCAGGGTGTCGGCGTCGACGTTCGGGTTGCCGTCGCGGTCGCCGCCGACCCAGGAGCCGATGCGCACGAAGGGCGCCAGGTCGGGCGCCTCCAGCAGGCGCCGCCACTCGGCCAGCTGGGCCGGGGCGACATGCAGGAAGATGCGCTGCAGCCAGTCGACCACGGTGTCGATCTCGTCCTGCACCACCAGGGCCGAGGCCCGGGTCAGCCGCGTGGCCCACAGGATGACGATCTGGCGGCGCAGGGCCGCCTTCAACGTTTCGGGATCGCAGGCGACGCCGTCACGGTCGCAGCCGTCCAGAAGGTCGCCGACGGCGGCGATGCGGTCGATCACGCTCTTGCGCCGCACCTCGGACGGGTGGGCGGTCAGGACTGGCGAGATCAGGGCCCGCCCCAGCAGGTCGCGCACCTGATCGGCGCCCGCGCCCGCCTCGGCCAGGCGCTTCAGCGCGCCTTCGGGGGTGTCGGCCCGCTCGCCCGCCTCGGCCTGGGCCTGGGCGCGGCGCTTGCCCGCCCGATCCTCGGCGACATTGGCCAGCAGGGAGAAGGCGGCGAAGCCGTGCACCAGGCCGACGGCCTGATCCAGCGACAGCTGGCCCAGCAGCCGCTCCAGCTCGGCCGCGTCGTGCGAGGCCGGGTCGCGGTGATAGGCCACCGAGGCGCGGCGCACCGCCTCGATGCGGTCGTAGAGGGCCTGTCCGCCCTCGTCGCGGATCACCTCGCCGAGCAGGGCGCCCAGCAGCCGGACCTCCTCGCGGAGGCGATCGTGGGGAAACTCCGAGGCTTGGGTCATGCTAGGCGTCTCTCAGCGGGGAGGCCGGACAGGGACCGTATCAATGAAATCCGAGCGCGCCAGTCCATGCGGCAACGCAGAAACCCTTTGTGTGGCGGCGCCGTCCTGTTCCCTCCCGTCATCCCCGGGCTTTGTCCCGGGGATCCAGAAACTCAGGTCTTCGCTCGTCCCGCGCCGCGCCTTGATATAGCGCGTCGTGTTTATGGATTCTCGGGACAAGCTCGAGAATGACGACTGGCGAGACGTTCTGCGTGCGTCCTCAAGGCGACAAGCCTATCGACTCCGCCTTGCTTTTCCGCCATAAGCCGCGACTTCCGGCGCAATTGAACCTGCGCCTCCACCGTCACGACCCCTGATTTTTCTTCAGGACGAGGACGGAGAGGGCCTCTGTCGACGTGATCGTTCGCAGAGGTCGCCCGCCTATGGGCGTTTCTCTAGGAGGCCCACGGCCCAGGCGCATGAAAGGGTTTGAATGTTCGAGGCTCTGAACGAGCGGCTGACAGGCGTCTTCGACCGGATCACCGGGCGCGGCGCCCTGTCCGAAAAGGATGTCGAGGAGGCCCTGCGCGAGGTCCGCGTCGCCCTGCTCGAGGCCGACGTCGCCCTGCCGGTGGTCAAGGACTTCATCGCCCGCGCCAAGACGGCCGCGACCGGCGAGGAAGTCATCCGTGCGGTCAAGCCCGCGGATCAGGTCATCAAGATCGTCTATGACGGCCTGGTCGACATGCTGGGCGGCGAAGAGCCGGTTCCGCTGAACACCAACGCCACCCCGCCCGCCGTCGTCCTGATGGCCGGTCTGCAGGGCTCGGGCAAGACCACGACCTCGGCCAAGCTGGCGCTGCGCCTGTCGAAGTTCGACCGCAAGAAGGTCATGATGGCCTCGCTGGACACGCGTCGTCCGGCGGCCATGGAGCAGCTGGCGACCCTGGGCCAGCAGATCGAGGTCGCGACCCTGCCCATCGTGGCGGGCGAGAGCGCGGTCCAGATCACCCGCCGCGCCTTGCAATCGGCCAAGCTTCAGGGCTTCGACGTCCTGATCCTCGACACCGCCGGCCGCATCACCCTGGACGAAGGGCTGATGAACGAGGTGGCCGAGGTCGCCGAGATCGCCAAGCCGGTCGAGACCCTGCTGGTCGCCGACAGCCTGACCGGCCAGGACGCGGTGCGCACCGCCGCCGCCTTCCATGAGCGTCTGCCCCTGACGGGTCTGGTGCTGACCCGCGCCGACGGCGACGGGCGCGGCGGCGCCATGCTGTCGATGCGCGCCGTCACCGGCCTGCCGATCAAATATCTGGGCGCGGGCGAAAAGGTCGACGCCCTCGACGTCTTCGACGCCCGCCGCGTCGCCGGCCGCATCCTGGGCCAGGGGGACATCGTCGCCCTGGTCGAGAAGGCCGCGGGCGAGCTGGACCAGGCCAAGGCCGAGAAGATGGCCCGCAAGCTGGCCAAGGGCCAGTTCGACCTGGACGACCTGGCCGGTCAGCTGAACCAGATGAAGAAGATGGGCGGTCTGCAGGGCATCATGGGCCTGCTGCCCGGCGTGGCCAAGCTGAAGAACCAGATGGCCGAGAACAACGTCTCGGACAAGATGATCGACCGCCAGCTGGCCGTCATCAACTCCATGACCAAGGCCGAGCGCAAGAAGCCGGACCTGCTGAACGCCAGCCGCAAGAAACGCGTGGCCAAGGGCGCCGGGGTCGAGGTCCAGGACATCAACCGCCTGCTGAAGCAGCACCGGCAGATGGCCGACATGGTGAAGTCCCTGTCCAAGGGCGGCGGCAAGAACCTGCAGAAGATGGCCGCCATGATGGGCGGTCTGCCCGGCATGGGCGGCGGCATGGGCGGGGGCCCCGACATGGCCCGCCTCAAGGCCCTGGGCGGCGGCAAGATGCCCGAGCCCTCGGCCGATGAAATGAAAGCCATTCAGGACCGCCTGGCGGGTCTGGGCGGCGGACAACTTCCGGGGGGCCTTCCGGGCCTGCCGGGCTTCCCCAAAAAGAACTAACGACTTCCTAGAAAGAGACTGAAAATGCTGAAGATTCGTCTGGCCCGCGGCGGCGCCAAGAAGCGCCCCTACTACCACATCGTCATCGCCGACTCGCACGCTCCGCGCGACGGTAAGTTCATCGAGCGCGTCGGCAGCTACAACCCGATGCTGCCGAAGGACAGCGCCACCCCGCGCATCGTCCTGAAGGCCGACCGCATCGCCGAGTGGCTGGGCAAGGGCGCCCAGCCGACCGACCGCGTCGCTCGCTTCATCAGCCAGAGCCAGGACGAAGCGCTGGCCGGCAAGGTCCAGTGGGCCCAGGGCAACAACCCGAAGAAGGCCGAGCCGGGCAAGAAGGCCCAAGAACGCGCCGCCGAGCGCGCCCAGCGTGAAGCCGACCGCCTGGAAGCCGAAGCCGCCGCCAAGGCCGAGGCCGCTGAAGCCGCCGCCGCCGCTGCCGCCGCTCCGGCCGTGGAAGAAGCTCCGGCTGAAGAAGCCCCTGCGGCTGAAGCGCCTGCCGAAGCCGCCGCTGAGGCGACCGAAGAACAGGCCTAAGCCTTACTTTTCATCCGGCTGCGGCCGGTTGAAACGGGAAAGCAGCGTCCTTCCGGGGCGCTGCTTTTCTGCTATCTGGACCCCATCGCATCGGTAAACGGAGCCCGGTATGAGCAACGAAGACAGACTGATCCTGGTGGGCCAGATCGGCGGCGCCTTCGGCGTGAAGGGCGAGGTGCGCATCAGCGCCTATACCGCCGACCCCATGGCCCTGGTCGGCTATTCGCCGCTTCTGGGCGCTGACGGCAGGCCGGTGCTGACCCTGCTTTCGGCGCGCCCGGACAAGGCGGGGGTGGTGGCCCGGGTCAAGGAGATCGCCTCCAAGGAGGAGGCCGACGCCCGGCGCGGCCAGAAGCTGTTCGTGACCCGCGACGCCCTGCCCGAGCCGGAGGAGGACGAGTTCTACCTGACCGACCTGGTCGGCCTTCAGGCGCGCGATCCGTCCAACGCTGTGGTCGGCAAGGTGAAGTCGGTGCAGAATTTCGGCGCCTCGGACATGCTCGAGATCGCCCCCGCCGAGGGCGGCCCGACCTGGTACCTGCCCTTCACCCGCGAGGCGGCGCCGGAGCTGCACATCGGCGAAGGCTGGCTGCGCATCGTTCGTCCGACCGAGGTCAGCGACCGCGACGAGGACTGACGCCGCGACGGTTGCGGATGGCGGCGCCGCTTCCGACATAGGAGCCCTGTCCCCAGCCGGAGCGTCCCATGGCCGACCTGTCCGCCTTCCCCGTCACCCGCCGGTTTCCGCCGCAGCATCCCGACCGGCTGCAGCTCTATTCCTTGCCGACGCCCAACGGGGTCAAGGTCTCCATCCTGCTGGAGGAGCTGGGCCTGCCCTATGAGGCGCACCTGGTCGACATCGGCAAGGACGAGACCTGGACGCCGGAGTTCCTGTCGCTGAATCCCAACGGCAAGATCCCCGCCCTCATCGACCCCGACGGCCCGGGCGGTCGGCCCCTGCCTCTGTTCGAATCCGGGGCCATCCTGGTCTATCTGGCCGAGAAGACCGGGCGCTTCCTGCCCGCTGATCCGGCCGCGCGCTACGAGACCCTGCAGTGGGTCTTCTTCCAGATGGCGGCGATCGGGCCGATGTTCGGCCAAGTCGGCTTCTTCCATAAATTCGCCGGGCGCGACTACGAGGACAAGCGGCCGCGCGACCGCTACGTCGCCGAGTCCCGACGTCTGCTGGGCGTTCTGGAAGGGCGTTTGGCCAATGACGGGGGCGAGGCCCGCGACTGGATCATGGGCGACGACTACACCATCGCCGACATCGCCATGCTGGGCTGGGTGCGCAACCTGATCGGCTTCTATGAGGCGGGCGACCTGGTCGGGTTCGCCGACTTCCCGCGCGTCGCCGCCTGGCTGGAGCGCGGCCTGGCGCGCCCGGCCGTGCAGCGAGGGCTGACCATTCCGGCGCGGCCGTGAAGGGAGGCGGGGGCGGGCGGTGCGCCGCGCCCCCGCGCGATCTCAGACTTCCTCGATCGGGGCGTCGCCGACGTGCTTCTTGATCGACTCGATCGCGCGCTTGGCGCCCGACTTGTCGGAATAGCCCTCGGTCGAGAAGATGATCTCGGAGTTGTACTTGAACCGGACCCGGAACTCGCCGGCCTTGTCCTGATAGACTTCGAACTTGTGCGCCATGGTCGCCTCGCTCTGACGGCCGTAAGTCGGCCGAGGGCCAAAGGCTGCCACGGCTCCGCTCCGGGCGTAAAGGGCGTGAACTGTAAAACGGGGTAAGGGCGGATCAGGCCCGGGCCGGAATCCAGCGCCGCGCCGCCAGGGCGATGAAGCCGACCGCCAGCCCCCAGAAGGCCGAGCCGACTCCGAACAGGGCCACGCCCGAGGCCGTGGCGGCGAAGGTCAGCACCGCCGCCTCGCGGTCCCTGGCCTCACCCATCATGGCCGCCAGCGATCCCGTCAGCGGCGCGATCAGGGCCAGGCCGGTGATGGCGGCCAGCGCCCCCGTCGGCATGGCGATGAACAGGCCGGCCAGTGGCGCGGCGAACAGGGCGACGACCAGGTAGAAGAGGCCGTAGATCACCCCCACGGTCCAACGCCGCGCGGGGTCAGGATGGGCGTCCGGCCCCGTGCAGATGGCGGCGGTGATGGCGGCCAGGTTGACCCCATGCGCGCCGAAGGGGGCGAGAAGCGTGCTGGTCAGGCCGCCCCAGAAGATCAGTTTTCCGGCGGGCGGGGCGTAGCCGGCGGCCCTCAGCACCACCAGGCCCGGCAGGTTCTGCGACGCCAGCGTCACCCGATACAGGGGCAGGGCCAGGCTGACCGCCGCCTTCCAGTCGAAGGCGGGCAGGACTGGGGCCAGGCTGCCGAACAGGCCGGTCCCGGCGGGCAGGGCGACCTGGCCGCGAACCGCCAGCACGGCGACGGCGGCGACGAGAACGGCGGGCAGGGCCCAGGCGGGCGCCAGCCGCCGCATGACCAGGAAGACCAGCAGCAGGCCCGCCGCCAGGGTCAGATCGGTCGGGAACACGAGGAACAGCTTGAGGCAGAAGGGCAGCAGCACCCCCGCCAGCATGGCCGAGGCGACGGCGGCCGGAATGCGCTCGGCCAGCCGTCCCAGGGCCGGGACCAGTCCCGTCAGCACCATCATCAGCCCGGCGATGACGAAGGCGCCCACGGCGGTCGACCACCCCAGACCCAGGGTCGAGGCCGCCAGCAGGGCCGCGCCCGGCGTCGACCAGGCCAGCACCACGGGCATCTTCAGCCGCCAGCTCAGCACTGCGCCGGGCAGGCCGATGCCCAGGCACAGGGCCGTGACCATGGAGATGATCTGGGCGGGCGCAGCGCCCATGGCCTGGCCCGCCTGCACCACCAGGGCCACGGTCCCGCCGAAGCCGACGACGGTCGCCACGGCGGCGGCCGAGACGCTGGCGGGGGGAGGCAGGCGCGATGGGCTCATGCGTCCAAGCTAGGCCGGGCGGCGGCGCGTCGAAAGAAGAAAGCGCTCAAAAGCCCTCCCCCTCGATGGGGGAGGGTGGGGTGGGGGTGCGAGCAGGCGGCGTCTTGGTGAGTTCGGGAGACGTCGAGGCGTCTCAGGCGCCACTGCTTCAGCGTTGTGCCTTCACCCCCATCCCCGGCCCTTCCCCCATCGAGGGGGAAGGGAGATTTGAAAAAGGGCCGCCGGTTCGCCCGACGGCCCTCTGTCTTTGCCGAAGCCCGGTCGGGATCAGCCCTCCATGTCGTCCGGCAGGCCGACGGCGTGGAAGCCGGCGTCGACGTGAACGACTTCGCCCGTGGTCGAGCGGCCCAGGTCCGAGCACAGCCACAGGGCGGCGCCGGCGACGCCTTCCATCGAGGTCTCTTCCTTGATCAGGGAGAACTGGGCCGACTTGGAGTGCAGGCCGCGCCCGCCCGAGATGCCGGCCAGCGACAGGGTGCGCATGGCGCCCGCCGAGATGGCGTTGACGCGGATGCCCTTCGGACCGAGATCGCGCGCGATATAGCGGGTCGCGGCCTCAAGGGCGGCCTTGGCCACGCCCATGGTGTTGTAGTTGGGGATGACCCGCTCGGACCCGAGGTAGGTCAGGGTGATCATCGAGCCGCCGTTGGGCATCAGCTTGGCCGAGCGCTTGGCCACGTCGACGAAGCTGAAGGCCGAGATGTTCATGGCCAGCAGGAAGCTGTCGCGCGAGGTGTTGTCGACGAAGGAGCCCTTGAGCTCGTCCTTGTTGGCGAAGGCGATGGCGTGGACGACGAAGTCGATCGTGCCGAATTCCTTCTCCAGCTCCTCGAAGGCCTTGTCCATCGAGGCGTCGTCGGTGACGTCGGCCTGGATCAGCAGCTTGGCGCCGACGCTTTCGGCCAGCGGGCGCACGCGCCGCTCAAGGCCCTCGCCCAGATAGGTGAAGGCCAGCTCGGCACCCTGGGCGGCCAGCTGGGAGGCGATGCCCCAGGCGATGGAACTGGAGTTGGCCACCCCCATGATCAGGCCCTTCTTGCCCTTCATCAGGTCGCCGGTGGGCATGTCCCAGCCTTCGCTCGTCGCCATGGGTTCGTCTCCGTCAAATCAGATCGTTGACGCGCCTTTTGGACGCCCGCGCGGCGGGTGACAAGTGGAGCGCTGACGCTGGCGTTTGGCGATCGGGGGCCTAAGTTGGAGCCATGAGCTTCGACGTCGACAGTCCGAACGCGCAGCCGCAAGCCGTGCCGATCTTTTTCGACCGGCGCGAACTGGACCAGATGCTGCGGGTCTATGGACGGATGGTGGCCGCGGGCGAGTGGCGCGACTACGCCATGGCCGGGGCGAGGGACCACGCCGAGTTCGCCGTCTTCCGACGCCACGGCGACGCCCCCGCCTATCGCATCGAGAAACGTCCCGCCCTGCGGCTGAAGCAGGGCCAGTGGGCCGTGATCGGCGAGGGCGGCCATGTGCTGAAGCGCGGCCGGGACCTGGTCCAGGTGCTGCGGGTGTTCGACAGCCGCAAGTTCAGCGTGGTGGAGTAGGGCGGGCGGGGTCCGTCGCCCTTGGCCTCTCTGTCGTCATCCTCGGGCTTGACCCGAGGAACGAGCGACGATGCGTCCTCGACGGTTGGCGCCGCGCGCGCGGACAACCCGATCCTCGGGTCAAGCCCGAGGATGACGGCGTGGCGGGGAGGGCAGTGACGCCAAAAAGAAAAAGGCCCCGACGTCGCCGTCGGAGCCTCGTTCTTTGTGGGCCTATCGCCCTTCGGGCTGCTTGAGGCCGACGCTCAAGTCGGCCGTGACCGCGTCACGGCCATAGCGCGCTTATCAAGCCTCTACTCCCGGCTGCCGCCCATGAAGGCCAGCAGGAACTGGAACAGGTTGATGAAGTTGATGAACAGGCTCAGGGCGCCGAAGCCCGTGGCCACGCCCATGGCGTTCTGGTCGCCGCCCAGGGCGTAGTAGGTCATCTTCAGCCGCTGGGTGTCATAGGCGATCAGGCCCGAGAAGATCAGCACGCCCAGACCCGAGATGACCAGGTACATCACGCCCGACTGCAGGAACATGTTGACCAGCATGGCGATGATCAGGCCGATCACGCCCATGATCAGGAAGGTGCCCATGCCGCTCAGGTCCTTCTTGGTCGTGTAGCCGACCAGGCTGAGACCGCCGAAGGCCGCCGCCGTGACGAAGAAGGTCGAGGCCAGCGAACCGCCCGTATAGCGCAGGAACAGCACGCCCAGACCGGCGCCGATGGTGGCGACCACGGCCCAGTAGAGCATGTTCACGCCCTTGGCCGTCGGGTTCTTCATGAAGAACATGGAACCGAACAGCATGACCAGCGGCGAGAACTGGATGATCATGCCCAGCAGGGTCAGGCCGATGCGGCCGTCGGGCATGCGGGCGAACAGCAGCTGCTGCACCGCCGGGACGTTGCCGGTGACGTAGGCCAGGGCGCCCGCGACGACCAGGCCGATCGCCAGCTTGTTGTAGACGCCCAGCATGAAGGCGCGCAGGCCGGCGTCGACGGACATGTCCGCCGACTGCGGAAGCGGGCGCGCATAACCGTTGTTGAAATCGCTCATCGCGAAACAAGTCTCCCAATCGGCCGGGAAATCCCGACCTTTGGCGGAAATATCGGGACGGCGCGGCGTCCTTGCAAGAAAAACCCGTCTTCCGAAGGGGCGTTCCGCCCGCTACCAAGGGTCGCATGCTGCGCCTGTTCACCGCCATCGCCATCCCCGAGGACGTCGCCGAGACCCTGGCGCGCCGCCAGTCCGGCCTGCCCGGCGCGCGCTGGCGGCCGCTGGAGGCCCTGCACGTCACCCTGGCCTTCTATGGCGAGGCGTCCGAGCGGACGGCCGACGACCTGGCCTCGGAGCTGAGCCGGGCCGAGGGCGGGGGCGCCTTCGAGATCGTCCTGAACGGCGTCGGGGCCTTCGGCGACGCCCACCGCACCCATACGCTGTGGGCCGGGGTGGAGCGCTCGGAGCCGCTGAACGTCCTGGCCGGGCGCTGCCGCGCGGCGGGCGAGCGGGCGGGCGTCCCGCCGGAGAAGCGCGAATACCGGCCGCACGTCACCCTGGCCTACCTCAAGCCCCAGGCGAACCCGGACCGCATAGGCGCCTGGATCGCCGGGCACAACCTGTTGAAGTCGCCGCCGATCCGGGTCGACCGCTTCGGCCTCTATTCCAGCGTCCTGACCGGCGACGGCAGCGTCTATACGCTGGAGCGGGAGTATCGGCTGTGATCGAGCGTCCGACCTCGCCCTTGGGGCCCACGCTGGAGACGGAACGCCTGTTCCTTCGCCCGCCGACGCTGGAGGACTTCCCCCGTTGGGCCGAGTTCCAGGCTGACCCTGAAACGACCCGCTTCATCGGCGGGGCGCAGTCCAGGCATCAGGTGTGGCGGACCATCGCCTCGGTCGCGGGCATGTGGGCCCTGCAGGGCGAGGGCATGTTCTCGGTGATCGAGAAGACGACCGGCGACTGGATGGGCCGCATCGGCCCCTTGCACCCCTACGACTGGCCGGGCCGCGAGGTGGGCTGGAGCCTGCACCGCGACGCCATGGGCAAGGGCTATGCGGTCGAGGCGGCGGCGGCGACCATGGACTACGCCTTCGACGAGCTGGACTGGCCCGACGTCATCCACTGCATCGACCCGGACAACCGCGCCTCGGAGAAGGTGGCCGAACGGCTGGGCTCGACCAACCGCGGGCCGGGCCGGGCGCCGCCGCCCTTCCACGAAATGCCGCTCAACCTGTGGGGCCAGACGCGGGACGAGTGGCGGGTGAACCGTCTGAAACTGAGGCGGTGATCTCTCCTCCCCATGACATGGAGAGGTGGCGCGGCGGCGTAGCCGACGTGACGGAGGGGCCGCCTGGTTCCGCCGAGATAGCCCCTCCACCACTTCGTGGTCCCCCCCCCCATTGCATGGGGAGGAAAGGCGGCGCTTGCGGTTGGAACATAGGCAGAACATAAAGACCCATGGCCGCCGCCGCCCTTCATCTCGAACTGGTCTTCAGCCGTCCTGAGACGACCCTGTCCGTCACGCGCGGGGCCGCGCGGCTGATGCTGGACCTGGGCTATGCCCCCTGCTGGAGGTCGGGCTGCCCAACGGGCGACGCGCCGACGTCATGGCTTTGGGGCCCAAGGGCGACATCGTCATCTGCGAGGTGAAGTCGGGGATCGACGACTATCGCGTCGACCGCAAATGGCACGAGTACGGGCCGTTCTGCGACGCCTTCTACTTCGCCGTGGCGCCGGAGTTTCCGCAAGAAATCCTGCCGGACGAGCCGGGTCTGATCGTCGCCGACGGCTTCGGCGGGGCGGTGGTGCGCGACGCCCCCGCCACGCCCTTGGCTCCGGCGCGGCGCAAGGCGTTGACCCTGGCCTTCGCCCGGCTGGGCGCGCTCAGGACGATGCGGGACTGATCGCGAGATCGTCAGGCGCAGTCGCGCTCAAGCCGCGAGCGACCGCGTCGCGAGCATAGCGCCCCAAAATGAAGCGATAGGCGCAGCCTATCGCGGCGCGCGTTTGGCCAGGATGCGTTGCAGGGTGCGGCGGTGCATGCCCAGGCGGCGGGCGGTTTCCGAGACGTTGTGGTCGCACAGTTCATAGACGCGCTGGATATGCTCCCAGCGCACGCGGTCGGCCGACATCGGGTTTTCCGGCGGCTCGGGCGCCTCGCCGGTCGAGAGCAGGGCCTTGACCACGTCGTCGGCGTCGGCGGGCTTCTGCAGATAGTCGACGGCGCCGGCCTTGACCGCCGCGACCGCCGTGGCGATGGCGCCGTAGCCGGTCAGCATGACGATGCGGGCGTCCTCGCGCCGCTCGCGGATCATTTCGACCACCTTCAGCCCGTTGCCGTCCTCCAGCCGCATGTCCAGCACGGCGAAGGCCGGGACCGACTGGCGCAGGGCGTCGTTGGCCTCGGCCACCGAACCGGCCAGGGCGACGACGAAGCCGCGCGATTCCAGCGCACGGCCCAGGCGGGTGCGCAGGGCCTGATCGTCGTCCAGCAGCAGCAGGGACTTGTCGGTCAGGGCGGCGACTTGGGCCGCGACTTGGGCGGCAGTCTGGGTCTCGAGGTCGGACATGCGGTTCTCCTGCGGTTCAGGTCGTGCGTCGAAGACGCAGGGTCAAGAGCGAAGCCGACGACTGCGACATCAGGTTCCACCGACCTCCATCGCGGAAACCGGCGCTTCGAGGGCCTGGCGGGGCCAGCGGATGGAGACGCGCGCCCCCTTGGGCTGGCCCTTCTCGCCGTCCCCGGCGCCGACCGAGACCTTGGCCCCGCTGCGCTCCAGCAGGGTGCGGGCGATGAAGAAGCCCAGGCCCATGCCGCCCTGGCTGGGGGCGATGGGGGCGGTGACCGGCGGCGGCGGGCTGCGGCGGCCGCGCCGGGCCGGGCGCGAGGCGGCGGCGATCTGGGCCGCCAGGGCGCGGCGGGCCTTGGCCTGGGGGCGGCTGGTCACATAGGGCTCGCCCAGGCGCGGCAGGATTTCGGACGAGAAGCCGGGGCCGTCGTCGACGATGTCGATCTCGATCCAGCCGGCGTCGACGATGGCCGTCAGCCGCACCCGCTGGGCGGCGAAGTCGGCGGCGTTCTCGACCAGGGTGGACAGGCCGTGGACGATCTCGGGCAGGCGGTGGACGCGCGGCACGGGCTGGCCCGGCGGGGCCTTGACGGCGATCTCGAAGGCCAGGTCGAAGCCCCGGTGCGGATCGGTGACTTCTTCGAGCAGGGCCTTCAGGTCGATGTCGGCGAACAGGGCGTCGCCGTCCTGGGGCTGGGTCGACAGTTGCTTGAGGATGCCCCGGCAGCGCTCGGCCTGCTGCAGGATCAGGGCGGCGTCCTCGGCCGCCGGGCTGTCGGGCGCGGCGTCGCGCAGCATCTCCTTGGCCACGACCTGGATGGTGGCCAGGGGCGTGCCCAGCTCATGGGCGGCCGCCGCGGCCAGCCCGCCCAGGGCCGCCAGCCTCTGTTCGCGCTGCAGCACGTCCTGGGTGGTGGCCAGGGCCAGCTCCAGCTTGTCGGCGTCGGCCGCCACCTTCCAGGCGTAGCCCGAGGTGAACAGCACCCCCGTCACCAGGGCCAGGCCCAAGCCCAGGCGATAGAGGCCCGGCAGCTCCAGATGCTCGTGCAGGCGCCACGGCAGGGGCAGGGACCAGTAGAAGAGGAAGCCCACGGCGATCAGGGCCATGACGCCCAGGATCACCGCCTGACGCGCGGGCAGGGCCGCCGCCGCGATGGTCACGGGGGCCACCAGCAGCAGGCAGAAGGGGTTGGCCAGCCCCCCGGTCAGGGCCAGCAGGGTGGCCAGCTGCAGGATGTCGAAGCCCAGCTGGGCCGCCGTCCTCGGCCCGTCTGGCAGGCTGCCGTCGACCCGCCGCGCCCGCGCCATGGTGGCCAGGTTCATGGCGACGCTGGCCCCGATGGCGGCCAGGCAGGGGCCGAGCGGCAGGGGGAAGTGCAGGGCCAGATAGGCGGTCAGCACGGCCGAGGTCTGGCCGAGGATGGCCAGCCAGCGCAGCACGATCAGGGTGCGCAGCGACAGGCCGCGCCCGCGCCGGGGCAGGTCGGGCAGGCCGGCCAGTTCGCCGGCGGCCCCGGCGACAAGGGCTGCGGCCTGCGACAGGGAGGGGGCTTCTGTAGGGGTCACGCGTCTTCTATAGACCGGGCGACTTCCGGCTGCACGGCGTTCCGGCGCGGCCGGGCAAAGGAGACGCCATGCCCCGCCGCCCCGTGATCCTGTTCGCCGCCGCCTGCGCCGTCATCGCCCTGGCGCTGGGCCTCATCACCATGGTGGTGGTCGGGGGCCGCCAGCAGGCGGCGCAGACGGTCGACAGCGCCACCGGCCAGCCCCTGGTCGGCGGCCCCTTCACCCTGACCAACCAGGACGGCCAGGTCGTCGACGAGAAGATCTTGGAGGGCAAGTGGAGCCTGGTCTTCTTCGGCTTCACCTACTGCCCCGACTACTGCCCGACCACGCTCGGGGTGCTGAACGCGGTGCAGCAGCGCCTGGAGACCGACCTGGGCGACAAGGCCAAGGCCGTGCAGATCGTCTTCATCAGCATCGACCCCGAGCGCGATACGCCGCAGATGCTGAAGGACTACCTGTCGTCGGACGGCTTTCCCAAGGGCGTCATCGGCCTGACCGGCACGCCCGAACAGGTGGCGAAGGTCGCCAGGGAATACCGCGCCTTCTATCAGAAGGTCGGGGAGGGCGAGGGCTACACCATGAACCACGGCCTGACCGTCTATCTGATGGGGCCGGACGGCAAGTTCCGCAACGCCGTGGCCCACGACCTGGGGCCGAGCCGCACCGCCACCCTGATCGAGAACGCCATGGAGAAGGGTTGATCACCTTTCCCTGAACGGCGTGCGCGCGGTCTTTTTTGCGGCGCGGCGCCCTGTATGATCGGGGTCCGCATCGGCGGGGGCCGCAGTCGGGGTTTCATGCTCTACGCTTTCCACGAGCTCGCCTATCATTCGGCGACGCCGTTCCGGATCGGGGCGCAGATGGCGCGCCGGTTCTGGACCTCTCCGCTCAATCCGGCGTCGGACACGGCGATCGGCCGCACCGCCTATGCGACGGCCGAGGTGTTCGAGAGCCTGACGCGCCGTTACGGCAAGCCCGACTGGGGGCTGGAGACGATCACGATCGACGGCCAGCCCGTCCGCACGACCGAGCAGGTGGTCTGGTCCTCGCCCTGGTGCTGCCTGGTGCGTTTCGCCCGCCACGTCGGCGACCTGAAGCGCGCGGGCAAGCCCGCGGCGGCGCCCGCCGTGGTGATCGTGGCGCCCCTGTCGGGCCACTACGCCACCCTGCTGCGGGGCACGGTCGAGACCTTCCTGCAGGACCACGACGTCTATGTCGCGGACTGGACCAACGCGCGTCAGGTGCCGATGCTGGAGGGGCGCTTCGACTTCCACGACTACATCGACCACGTGCGCGCCATGCTGGCGGCGGTCGGGCCGCGCGCCCACGTCGTCGGAGTCTGCCAGCCCGGACCGCCGGTGCTGGCCGCCTGCGCCGTGATGGCGGCCGAGGACGATCCGAACCGCCCCGCCTCCATGACCTTCATGGGCTCGCCCATCGACGCGCGCCTGTCGCCGACGGTGACCAATCAGCTGGCCGAGGCCAAGCCCTTCACCTGGTTCCGGTCGAACATGATCCACACCGTGCCCTGGCCCTATCCGGGCGTGGGGCGGCGGGTCTATCCGGGCTTCGTCCAGCTCTACAGCTTCATGTCGATGAACGAGGACAAGCACGTCGACGCCCACCGCCGCTATTTCGAAAGCCTGGTCGAGGGCGACGGCGACGGGGTCGAGAAGCACGAGCAGTTCTACGACGAATATCTGTCGGTGCTGGACCTGACCGAGGAGTTCTATCTCCAGACCATCGACATCGTCTTCCAGCAGCATCTCTTGCCGCGCGGCCTGCTGGAGCATCGCGGCCAGACGGTCGATCTGACGGCGATCACGGACATCGGCCTGGCCACGGTCGAGGGCGAGATGGACGACATCTCCGGGGTCGGCCAGACCCAGGCGGCGCACGGCCTGACGCCCAACATCCCCGACGAGCGGCGCCTGCTCCACGTCCAGTCCAAGGTCGGCCACTACGGCGTCTTCAACGGCCGCCGCTTCCGCGAGGAGATCTATCCTCGCGTGCGCGACTTCATCGCCCAGAACGAGAGCCTGAGTGTCGTATCGGAACGGTCAACGGCTGCCGCTTGAGGGCGGGGGCGCCCTGAGGCTGTCGGTCAATCCGCGCGCGCGAAGGCTGTCGATCCGCATCGACGCCCGCGCGGGCGAGGCCGTGGCCGTGGCTCCCAGCGAGCGGCGTCTGCACGAGGTGGTGGCCTTCGCCCGCACCAAGACGGAGTGGATCGCCGACCGGCTGGCGGCGCGCGCCGAGACCCTGGCGCTCGAACCCGGCGCGGTGGTGACCTGGCTGGGCCGCCCGCTGCGGCTCGAAGCGACAGGCGGCGCCGGGGCGGCGCGCCTGGTCGAGACGGCCGAGGGGCCGGTGCTGCGCTCGGGCGGCGAGGGCGAGGCCTTCTCGCGCCGCATCGAGAACTGGTTCCGCCGCGCCGCGCGCGACTTCCTGACCGAGCGGACCGAAGTCCACCTGAAGACCCTGGGGCAGAAGCCGGTGAAGGTGTCCATCGTCGACACCCGTTCGCGCTGGGGCTCGTGCAGCCCGCACAACCGCTCGATCCGCTATTCCTGGCGGGTGATCATGGCCCCGCCCGCCGTGGCCGACTACCTGGCCGCCCACGAGGTCGCCCACCTGGTCCACGCCGACCACAGCCCGGCCTATTGGGCGGTGGTGGCGCACCTGGTCGGGGACCATCGCCCGCACCGCCGCTGGCTGCGCGAGCAAGGCGCGGCGCTGCACGCGGTGGGCGGATAGGGCGCTCAAGCAGTCGAAGGCGTTAGCGCACCCAAATCCTTCTCCCCTTGCGGGAGAAGGTGGCAGGCGAAGCCTGACGGATGAGGGGTCTCGCGATCTCAACCCGGCCCGCTGTCTCCAGCGCGGAGAAACCCCTCATCCGGCCCTGACGGGCCACCTTCTCCCGCAAGGGGAGAAGCAAGACGGCTCAGAAGAACAGGGCGTCCGGGCGGCGTTCCTGCTGGGGCGCGGGCGGCGGGGCCGGACGACCCTGCGGCGCCTGGCCGTCGATGACCACCGGCGGCGGGGCGCCGTCGTAGGGGGGGCTCTCGGCGTAGGGGTCCTGGACCTGGCCCATCAGGTCGCCGACCGGGTCCGGCGGAATCCAGCCCTCGGGCAGGGGCGGGCCGTTGGGGATGGGCTGGACGGCCAACCTGGGCAGGGCCGCCTCCATGAAGCCGCGCCAGATGGCGGCGGGCGCCGCGCCGCCGGTGACGCGGGCCATCGGCTTGTTGTCGTCCTTGCCGACCCAGACGGCGGCGACGAAGCCGCCCGTGTAGCCGACGAACCAGGCGTCCTTGTAATCCGAGGTCGTGCCGGTCTTGCCGGCGATGTCGCGCCCGCCGATCGCCGCCGCGCGGCCGCTGCCCGAGGTGATCACCCCGCGCAGCATCTGGTTCATGTAGTAGAGCGGCGGGTTGTTGATCGCCTGGCCGCCGTCGGAGGGGCCGTGCGAATAGATGACCCGGCCGGACGGGGTGCGGATGCGGCTGATGCCCCAGGCTTCGACGCGGCGGCCGCCGTTGGCGAAGGCGTCATAGGCCTGGGCCATCTCCAGCGGGCTGACCTCGACGGCGCCCAGGGCCATTGACGGCTGCAGGCCAATCTCGCTGGTGATGCCCAGGCGCCGGGCTGCGCGGGCCACGGCGTCGCGGCCGACCTGGTCGGCGACATAGGCGGCGACGGTGTTGGTCGACTGGGCCACGGCCTGGGCCAGGGTCATCTCGCCGACGAAATTGCCCGAGTAGTTGCGCGGCGACCAGCCGCCGATCGTCACGGGCTGGTCCACCACCGGGGTTTCGGGCGTGTAGCCGGCCTCGACCGCCGCCAGATAGACGAAGGGCTTCCAGGCCGAGCCGGCCTGACGGCGCGCGTCCACGGCGCGGTTGAACTGGCTGTCGCCGTAGGAGCCGCCGCCGATCATGGCGCGCACCCGGCCCTCGCCGTCCAGGGCGACCAGGGCGGCCTGCTCGACGCCCTTGCCCTTGTCGCGGTCCAGGATGCGGCGCACCGCGCGTTCGGCGTCGGTCTGCAGCGTCAGGTCCAGGGTGGTCTCGACCACCATGTCCTCGGTCGGTTCGCCGACAAGGCCGCGGATCTGCTTGTCCAGCCAGTCGATGAAGTATTGGGCGTGCTGGCTGGCCAGGGTCTTGGACACCCGCACCGGTTCGGCCACGGCGGCGTCGCGCTGGGCCGGGGTGATGGCGCCGACCTCGACCATTTCGTTCAGCACGACATTGGCGCGGGCAGCGGCGCGCTGGCTCTCGGACACCGGGGAATAGCGCGAGGGCGCCTTCAGCAGGCCGGCCAGCAGGGCGGCCTCGCCGACGGTCAGCTTGTCCGCGCTCTTGTCGAAATAGCGCTGCGAGGCGGCCTCGATGCCGTAGGCGCCGGCGCCGAAATAGACGCGGTTCAGATAGAGGGCCAGGATCTCCTTCTTGGAGAACTTCATCTCCAGCCACACGGCCAGCATCAGCTCCTGGACCTTGCGCTTCATGTTCTGATCGGGCGTCAGGAACAGGTTTTTGGCCAGCTGCTGGGTGATGGTCGAGCCGCCCTGGACCACGCGCCCGGCCTTCAGGTTGGAGGCCATGGCCCGGCTCATGCCGATCGGGTCGAAACCGGGGTGATGGTAGAAGCGGCGGTCCTCGATGGCCACGAAGGCGGCGGGGACGTAGTCGGGCAGGGCGTCGAGGTCGACCGGCGGCGCCATCTGGGTGCCGCGCACTGCGATCAGGGCGCCGGAGCGGTCCAGATAGGTGATCGAGGGCTGGCGCTCGACCTTGTACAGGCTGGAGGTGTCGGGCAGGTCGCGCGCGAAGACGGCGAAGAAGACGACGGCGAAGATCAGGCCCCAGACGGCCAGCACCGCGCCCCAGTAGAAGAGGCGCCCCATGAGGGAACGGCGCGGTTTTCCTCCGCCCTGATCGTTTCGGTCGGGTCCGCGGTCGTTGCGCGCCATGAACATCCCTTCAGCATCAGCGGCGCGAACCCTAGCCGTTCACGCCGCCGACGAAAACGCCCCCGTTTTCAGTAACGGAAGCGTGTGGACTCATTTCGCCGAAAGAAAGGCGTCCAAGGCGCCGTGGAAGGCCGTCGGCTGGTCCAGCATGATGAAGTGGGCGCTGTCGTCGATCCGCTTCAGCCTGGCGCCGGGCAGGGTCGAGAACGACATCCGATAGACGGTGTCGGTGAGGGCGTCGGTCATGCGCGCGTCGTTGAACTTGACGTAGAGGACCTCGACCGGGGCGGTGATCTTCGACAGTTCGGGGCGCAGGTCGGTGGCGATCAGTTCGCGGAAGGCGGCGGCCGAGACCTGCTGGTCGCTGGTTTCGACGTCGCGCAGGGGGCCGGCGCGCGCGGCTTCGGTGTTGATCATGCCGGTGACCGAGGCCTTGGCCTGGGCCAGGTATTGGTCGCGGGGCGCGGTCGCCTGGGCGGCATGGACCTGATCGGCGACCGGGGCGACGCTCTCGGCGGTGGTTCCGGGAGGGCCGAACATGGCCCCCATGAAGGGGATCATGTCGACGACCATCAGCTTGCCGACCAGGTCGGGATGACGCGCGGCCAGCATCATGCCCATGGTCCCGCCCATGGAGTGGCCGACGACGGCGGGCTTGTTCAGTCCCTGTTCGCGAATGTAGCGGGCGATCTCCTCGGCCACGGGGGCGGCGACGGGGCCCGTCGCATTGCCCTGGGCGGGAGCGCCCGCGAAGCCCTGAACATGGATGCGGTGGACGCGGTAGCGCCCGGCCAGGTGGTCGACCGTGCCCTGCCAGATGGCGGGCGAGGATGACAGGCCGGGGATCAGGATCAGGTCGGGCGCGCCCTCGGGCCCGTCGACGCAGACGTGCAGCCGGTCCGAGGCGAAGGCGGCGTGCTGGTGGCCGTCGGCGGCGTGGGCGGGGGTCGCGCGCCCGTCCTGGGCCTGGGCCGCCATCGGCGAAGCCAGGACGAGAAGGGCGGCGGCGAGGGCAGTGCGGTGGTTCATGTCGTGGCTCCCCGAATGACGTTTGCTGAACTAGGTGATTAACTTTAGAATGTAAAGTTCTTTTTGTGGCTCATCATCGACCCCGACGACACGCGCGACGTCTCTTGATAGAGAGGCGGAATGAAGCCAGTCGCCGCCGATCCCGTCCAGTCTCCCGTTGCCGACGCTCCCGAGGCCCAGGCCCGAGCCTCCACCGTCGGGGCGACGGCCTTCGGCAAGGGCTTCGTCACCGACGCCTGGTATTTCGTCGCCCTGGCGCGCGACGTGCCGGTCGCCAGCCTGAAGCGCCATGAGATCATGGGCGAGCCGGTGCTGATCGGCCGCACGCGCGCGGGCGAGGTCTATGGCATGCGCGACATCTGCCCCCACCGCGCTGCGCCCCTGTCGGCCGGGCGGCTGGTCGAGAAGCCGGGCGAGGGCGAGACGATCGAATGCCCCTATCACGGCTGGCGTTTCCGCCCCGACGGCGTCTGCGCGGCCATTCCGTCCCTGGTCGAGGATCAGGCCTTCGAGGCCAACCGCATCAAGGTGCGGTCCTATCCGGTGCGCGAGAGCCAGGGCATGGTCTTCGTCTGGATGGCGGCCGACGCCCGCAACCCGTCCGAGCCGGACCAGGAGCCGCCGCTGTTTCCAGGCGCGGTCGGCCAGCCGCGCCTGGTCGAGGCCATGTATTTCGACAGCCACATCGACCACGCCGTGGTCGGCCTGATGGACCCGGCCCACGGCCCCTTCGTCCACCAGCAGTGGTGGTGGCGCTCCGAACATTCGATGCATGAGAAGGCCAAGGCCTTCGCGCCCCGCGACTTCGGCTGGGCCATGGTGCGCCACGCCCCGTCGTCGAACAGCCGCCTCTACAAGATCCTGGGTGGGGCGCCGGCGACCGAGATCACCTTCCGCCTGCCCGGCTACCGCTGGGAGCACATCCAGGTCGGCGCCAAGCAGGTGCTGGCCCTGACCTGCCTGACGCCGGTGAGCGAGACTAAGACCCGCATCACCCAGATCTTCTGGTCCGACCACTGGGTGTTCGGCGTCGCCAAGCCCTTCCTGCGCATGGGCGTGGTCGCCTTCCTGAAGCAGGACGGCGGCATGGTGAACTTGCAGAACGAGGGGCTGAAATACGATCCGGCCCTGCTCTGGATCGACGACGCCGACAAACAGGCCAAATGGTATCAGCAGCTGAAGCGCGAGTGGCTGAAGAGCCGCGCCGAGGGCCGCGCCTTCGTCAATCCGATCAAGGAGACGGTGCTGCGCTGGAAGAGCTGAGTCTGAAAGACTCCTATTCCATCCGTCATTCTCGGCCTTGTGCCGAAAATCCAGAACCGCGACGGTCGGTTTAGGGCGCGGCGCTCACGCGGCCCGCCTTTGAGTGTCTGGGTCCCCGGACAAGCCCGGGGATGACGAATTGAAGCATCGGAGGCGCCTACCCCGCCTTGCGGCGCGGGGGCTTCTTCGGCGCGGCGGCCTTGGCCTTGGTCGCGCCGCCGGTGGTCTTCTTGGCGGTCGGCCGCCGGGGCGCGGCGGCCTGGCCCGTCAGGCTGGCCTTCAGCGCCGCCATCAGGTCGATGACGTTGGTGTCGTCGGGCTCGGGCGCGGCCACCAGACCCTTGCCGCCCTTCGCCTTGGCCCGGACCATCTCGCGCAGAGCCTCGTCGTAGCGGTCGTGGAAGTCGGCCGGGTCGAACGCGGCCTCCTTCTGGCCGATGATGCGGGCGGCGATGTCGACCATGTCCGGGTCGGCCGCCACGGCGGGGATGTCGTCGAAGAAGTCGCTGGCCTTCTTGACCTCGTCCTTGGCGCGCAGGGTGTAGGCCACCAGTCCCTTGCCGTGCACCTCCAGCGCCAGCTGGCGCTCCTTGCCGCGCAGGACCAACTGGCCCAGGGCGACCTTGCCGGCCGACCGCATGGCCTCGCGGATCACGGCGAAGGCCTCGACCCCCACGCCCTTCTCCGGCACGACGAAGAAGGGGGCGTCCCAGTACAGGCGGTCGATGTCGGCCTCGTCGACGAATTTGTCGATGGCGATGGTCTTGGTGCTTTCCAGCCGGACCTTCTCGAAGTCCGCCTCGTCGAACAGGACGTATTCGTCCTTGGACACCTCATAGCCCTTGACCAGGTCGGAGCGTTCGACCGGGCCGGTGTCGGGGTCGGTGGCCACCATGCGGATGCGGTTGTGGGTCTTGGGGTTGATCAGGTGGAAGCGCACGTCGCTGGCGGTCGTCGTGGCGGTGTAGAGGGCGACCGGACAGGTCACCAGCGACAGCTTCAGATGCCCCTGCCAGGTCGGTCGCGCAGCCATGATCCGCCTCCTTTCGCGGAGTCGAACGGCGAGCGCGGCGAATCGTTCAGGCGGGCCGTCTTCTGCCGACTGGCCTTGGCCGGCGAACGGCGTAACATCGGCCCATGAGCCGCATCGCCCGCATCTTCCGCCTGCATCTGGCCCTGTGGCTGGGGCTGGCGGTCATGGCGGCGGTCGCGCTGCTGACGCCCGGCGGCTGGGGCTGGCCGATGCGGCTGGCCGTCGCCTGGGACGCGGGCGTGGCGGCCTTCCTGCTGCCGACCTTCGTGCGGCTGACCCGCGCCCGGTCGATCGCGGCCATCCGCGCCAGGGCGGCCGCGCTGGACCAGGCGGGCGAGGCGGTACTGCCGCTCAGCCTGCTGGCGGCGGCGGCCAGCGTCTTCGTCATCGTCTTCCTGGCGGCCTCGGGCGGCAAGCCGACGGCGGGGGCGGCGGTGCTGACGGTGACGACCATCGCCCTGTCCTGGCTGTTCGTGCAGATGATCTTCGCCCTGCACTACGCCCATGAGTTCTACGCCCCGGCCGCGAAGGGAAAGGGCGACCGCCAGGGGCTGATGTTTCCGGGCGAGGCCGACGCCGACTACTGGGACTTCCTGCACTTCGCCCTGATCATCGGCGTCGCCAACCAGACCGCCGACGTGCAGATCTCCAGCCAGCGCCTGCGCCGCATCGCCACCGTGCACAGCATCGTCGCCTGGCTGTTCAACACGGTCATCCTGGCCCTGGCGGTCAATCTGGCGGTCAATCTGCTGTAGCGGCGATTTCGCCTTCCGCCTTGACTTGGCCGTTATTGAGGCCCATCTGCGCTGCATCGCACAATGCGGTGACCGGCGCGTTCCAGCGCGTGTTGGGCTTCCCTTCCCGGAAGACCTGTCTGTCGAGCGGCCGGATCATTCGATTTCATACGTCGTCCATACACGCGGGGCGGCGCCCGTTCCCCGCCCGATATCGGGCAGGCGACGTGCGCCCTCTGAAGGTCCGGCTTGTCCGGCTGCGCCCGTCGCCATTCGTGAAAGACAGACGTGAGCGACATCACCTTTGAATCCATGGGCCTGAACAAGGCTCTCCTGACCGCCCTGGCCGCGACCGGCTATGAGAAGCCGACGCCGATCCAGGCCAAGTCCATTCCCGACGTCATGAAGGGCAAGGACCTTCTGGGCATCGCCCAGACCGGCACCGGCAAGACGGCGGCCTTCGCCCTGCCGATCCTGCACCGCCTGGCCGAGAACCGCGTGGCGCCCAAGCCGCGCACCACCCGGGCCCTGATCCTGAGCCCCACGCGCGAGCTGGCGACCCAGATCGCCGACAGCTTCAAGCAGTACGGCGCCCACCTGGGCTTCCGCGTCGCCGTCATCTTCGGCGGCGTGAAGTACGGCCCGCAGGAGCGCGCCCTGCAACAGGGCCTGGACGTCCTGGTCGCCGCCCCCGGCCGCCTGCTGGACCACATCCAGCAGAAGACCCTGGACCTGTCGACCTGCGAAATCTTCGTCCTGGACGAGGCCGACCAGATGCTGGACCTGGGCTTCATCAAGCCGATCCGCCAGATCGTCAGCCGCATCCCGGCCAAGCGTCAGAACCTGTTCTTCTCGGCCACCATGCCGTCGGAGATCGGCAAGCTGGCGGGCGAACTGCTGAAGGATCCGGTCAAGGTCCAGGTCGCGCCGCAGTCGACCACGGTCGAGCGCATCAAGCAGTCGGTGATCTGGGTCGAACAGGGCCGCAAGCGCGCCCTGCTGACCGAACTGTTCTCGGATCCCGCCTATACGCGCTGCCTGGTCTTCACCAAGACCAAGCACGGCGCCGACAAGGTCGCGGCCTATCTGGAAGCGGGCGGCGTCGAGGCCGGGGCCATCCACGGCAACAAGAGCCAGCCGCAGCGCGAACGTGCGCTGGAGGCCTTCAAGAACGGCAAGCTGCGCGTCCTGGTCGCCACCGACATCGCCGCGCGCGGCATCGACGTGGACAAGGTCACCCATGTGGTGAATTTCGAGCTGCCCTATGTGCCCGAAGCCTATGTGCACCGCATCGGCCGGACGGCCCGCGCCGGTTCGGACGGCACCGCCATCAGCTTCGTCGCCGGCGACGAGATGAAGCTGCTCAAGGACATCGAGAAGGTCACCCGCCAGAAGATCCCTTCGGTCGACCGCCGCAACGACAAGGCCCTGGGCCAGCTGGACGCCTCCATCATGGCGGCGGGCGTGGCCAAGAAGGCGACCCTGCCCGAGCGTGAAGGCCGCTCGGACGGCGAGGGTCGCGGCGGTCGCGGCGGCCGCAACCCGCGCCGCGAGGGCGTCAAGAGCGAGGGCGGCGGCCAGCCGCACCGTCAGCGCAAGGGAGCTCCCCGCGACCGCACCCACCACGCCGAGCGTCCGGCGGCCGCCTATGACCCCATGGCGGGCGACCGCGCCCGTTCGGCCGTCCGCGCGACGCCCGTCGCCGAGCCCAAGCCGGTCGGCGAGCTGAAGCGCCGCCCGCGCCGCCGCCGCCCCTCGAACGGCGGCAAGGGCCACAGCGCCCAGGGGTGAGGCGTCTTTTCCTCCCCATGAAATGGGGAGGGGGACCACTCAGTGGTGGAGGGGCCGGAGCGATGCGCCCGGCTCAACCGAGCCCCTCCGTCTCGTCCGCTATCGCGGGCGATCCACCTCCCCATTGCATGGGGAGGAAATGAAAAACGGCGGCTCCCTTGCGGGAGCCGCCGTTTCCATGTCCGCCCTCTGGTCGGATCAGAAGGCCCAGCGGGCGCCGATGGAGGCCACCACGGCCGAGCCTTCGGCCTCGCCGCGCAGGTGGGTGGTCACGGCCGCCGGGGTGCCGGCGTAGAGGGTCCGGTCGTCGCGGAGCGTCGAGTCGCTGAAGGCGATGTAGGTCAGGCCGGCGTCGAGGGTGACGCCCGGGGTCATCTCGGTCGAGCCGCCGACCGAGAACAGCCAGCGGTCGGCGTCGGGGATGCGGGCGGTGCGCAGGCGGTCGCGGGTCGGGGTCGGATCATAGCCGACGCCCGCGCGCAGGGTGGTCTTGTCGCTGAGGGCGTAGTCCAGGCCGATCGCGCCGGTGGTCACGTCCTTGTAGTCCTGACGGATCACGTCGCCGCCGTTGGGAAACTCGACCCGGATGGCGTCGAACTCGGACCAGCCGATGCGGTCGACCTGGGCGTTCAGGGTCAGGCTGTCGGTGACGGCGTAGCGCACCGAGGCCGAGGCGAACCACGGGGTGTTGAAGCGGGCCGCGCCGGCGGTCGAGACGCTGTTCGGCGCCAGGGGGCCGGTCAGGACGATGCTCACGTCGCCGTCCAGCTCATGCTCGATGGCCGAGCGGTAGCTGAGGCCGACGTCCCACGGCCCCTTGTGGATCTGGGCGCCGACGTTCCAGCCGAAATTCCAGCCGTCGCCTTCCAGCGAGGACGAGCCGTCGGGCAGCAGGGGCGAAACCGACGGCATGGCCGAGGTCAACTTGGCCTTCACGTACTGGGCGTCCAGGCCGGCGCCGACGTCCAGCCAGTCGTTGACCTGCCAGGCCAGGATCAGGCTGGCGTTGCCCGAACGCAGCTCGGAGGTCAGGGCGTCGTAGCGGGCGAAGGAGCCCGGTTCGTATTTGGTGGTGAAGTTGTAGGGGGCGGCCACGGAAAAGCCGACGGCGAAGCGGTCGCCGATCGGCGCGGCGAAGGCGAAGTTGGGCACCAGGCCGCTTTCGATCGGGTCGACCTCGGTGTTGCGCGGATTGACCACCGGCGCGTCGATCCCGCCCGGATAGGTGACGAAGGCGCCGGCGTTCCTCACCTCCGAGTCGATCTTGATGGCGTGCAGGCCGAGGCTGACTTCGCGGCCGCTGCGGGCGATGGCGGCAGGGTTCCACCACAGGGAGCCGACGCCGCGGTCGGCGGTTTCGCCGGAATAGGCGCGACCCACGCCGCGCACCGACTGTTCCTGCAGATAGTAGGAGCCGGCGAAGGCCGGAGCGGCGACGCCCGTCATCAGGGCGGTGGTCAGGGCGAGGCCGCCGAGGCGGGCCATGTTCCTGGGAGTCATTACGCTTCACCCATGTCATGGGCCGGCCATTGAGACAGGCGGACGGCCCTGGTTCCGAAGTGCCGCTACGCTTGGTCACAGCGCTTGTGGCGCGAAAGCGTTGCGTCAGCGGCCCCTGTCGGACGACATCTCGGCGAAAGCGTGGCGCGAAGAGTGCGCAATTTCACACCTCAGTGAGGTGACGTAACGGCAATTTCAACGCCTCCAGAACGCAGAGTTTCAGAAAGATCGTGTTCCGCTGCGTCAACTTCGGTCAAGTCTCGTCCCCTGATCACCAGCTGGGTTCCGACCTCGCCAGAGCCCTGGCCAGCGGCCTGTCCGGCGCCGAAGCCGAAGGGGTAGGAGCCGAAGGACAGGTGCGGCCGCGCCTCGGCGGCGGCGCGCAGGATGTCGGCCACCGCGCCCTCGCCGACGCCGCTCACGCGCAGGGTGCGGCTGTGAACCGGGGCGCCCGTTCTCAGCCGCGGGGCCACATCGTCCAGCATGGCCTCCATGATCTTGGGCACGCCGGCCATGACGAAGACGTTTTCGACCTGGAAGCCGGGCGCGTCGCTGACCGGGTTGGCGATCAGCAGGCCGCCTTGGGGCACGCGGGCCATGCGGCGGCGGGCGGCGTTGAACTCGCCGGGGGCGTAGCGACGCTCGAGGAGAGCCAGGGCCTCGGGATGCTCGCGCACCGCCACGCCGAAGGCGGCGCCGACCGCGTCGGCGGTGATATCGTCATGGGTCGGGCCGATGCCGCCGGTGGTGAAGACATAGTCATGGGCCGCGCGCAGGGCGTTCAACGCCGCGACGATCTGATCCTGGCGGTCGCCGACCACCCGGGCCTCCATCAGGTCGATCCCCAAGGGCGCCAGGAAGCGGGCCAGGGTGTGCAGATTGATGTCGCGGGTGCGGCCGGACAGGATCTCGTCGCCGATGATCAGGACGGCGGCGGTGGGAGCGGTTTCAGCGGCGGTCTGGGACATGGGCTTCAGATAGGGCGGCGCGGGGCCTGCGTCAGCGGCGAACCCTGACGGGCTTGAGGTTTTGTGCTAGTCTGACCATCTGAAGTCCTGAAAGCAGCCTCTTCGCCCGATCCGCGCCTCGCGGAGCGCGCGCCTCCCCGAAAGCCGATCATGTACGAGACCCCCGACCTGGAAACCGACGTCTTCGTCCGCAGCCACGAGATCCGCATCCACGACGCGGAAGGGTTCGAGGGCATGCGCAAGGCCGGCCGCCTGGTCGCCGAGGCGCTGGACATGATTACCGAGCACGTCAAGCCGGGCGTCACCACGGGCGAACTGGACGATCTGGTGCGCGAGTTCACCCTGGACAACGGCGGCACCCCCGCCTGCCTGGGCTACAAGGGCTACACCAAGACGATCTGCACCTCGATCAACCACGTCGTCTGCCACGGCATTCCCGGCGACAAGGTCCTGAAGGAAGGCGATATCGTCAACATCGACCACACGGTCATCGTCGACGGTTGGCACGGGGACTCCAGCCGCATGTATCCGGTGGGCGAGATCAACGCCCGCGCCAAGCGTCTGATCGACGTCACCTATGAAGCCCTGGAGCTGGGCCTGGCCCAGGTGAAGCCGGGGAACACCTTCGGCGACATCGGCTACGCCATCCAGAAATTCGTCGAGGCCCAGCGCATGAGCGTGGTGCGCGACTTCTGCGGCCACGGCATCGGCCGCGTCTTCCACGACAGCCCCAACGTCCTGCACTACGGCCGTCGCGGCGAGGGCGCGGTGCTCAAGCCCGGCATGTTCTTCACCATCGAGCCGATGGTGAACCTGGGCAAGCCGGCGGTGAAGGTGCTGTCCGACGGCTGGACCGCCGTGACCCGCGACAAGTCGCTGTCAGCCCAGTGCGAGCACACCATCGGGGTGACCGAGGACGGGCTGGAAATCTTCTCGGCCTCGCCCAAGGGCCTGTTCCGCCCGAAATTCTGAGCTAGTCTCCCCTTCGGGGGAGGCTGATGCTCGATCAACCGCCGGAAAAGTCGAAGGCCAAGCCGCATCACGCCGGTCATCGCGAGCGGCTGCGCGAGCGTGCGCGCGGCGCGGGCATCCACCACCTGCCCGACTATGAGCTGCTGGAGCTGTTCCTGTTCCGCAGCCAGCCGCAGGGCGACGTCAAGCCGATCGCCAAGGCTCTGCTGACCCGGTTCGGCTCGCTGGCGGCGGTGCTGGCGGCTTCGGTCGAGGACCTGATGACCGTCCGGGCCGAGGACGCGCGCGGCCGCGCCAAGGGCGTCGGCGCCGAGACCGCCCTGGACCTGACGGCCCTGCACGAGGTGTCGCGCCGGGTGGCCAAGGAGGAGGCGAACAAGCGCACCGTCATCTCGTCGTGGACGGCGCTGCTGGCCTATGTTCGCCTGTCGCTGCAGCACGAGCCGCGCGAGCAGTTCCGCGTCCTCTACCTCGACAAGAAGAACCAACTGATCCTCGACGAAATCCAGAACCGGGGCACGGTCGACCACGCCCCGGTCTATCCGCGCGAGGTGGTGCGCCGGGCGCTGGAGCTGGCTGCCAGCGCCATGATCATCGTCCACAACCACCCCTCGGGCGACCCGACCCCCAGCCGCGCCGACATCGACATGACCCGGCAGGTGATCGAGGCGGCCCGCTCGCTGAGCCTTCAGGTTCACGACCACCTCATCGTCGGCCGCGAGGGCGTGGCCAGCTTCAAGCAACTGGGTTTGATGTGACTGTTCTGACCACCGCCCGCCTGACCCTGACGCCTGTCGCCGTCGGCGACATGGACGACCTGACCGGCCTGTGGGCCGACGCCGGCTTCACGCGTCACATCATGGGCCGCGGCCTGTCGGAGGAGGAGGTCTGGTTCCGGCTGCTGCGCGACATCGGCCACTGGCAGGCCAAGGGCTACGGCAACTGGTCGATCCGCGAGACGGCGACGGGGGCCTATGTCGGCAGCGTCGGGGTGCTGGACTATCGCCGCGAGATCGACCCGCCCTTCGACGCGCCCGAGCTGGGCTGGGGCGTGGCCCCCGCCTTTCAGGGGCAGGGCCTGGCGCACGAGGCGTTGCAGGCGGCCCTGGCCTGGACCGACGCCTATCGGCTGGAGCCGCGCACCGTCTGCATGATCTCGCCCGAAAACGCGCCGTCGATTCGCCTGGCCGAACGGGTCGGCTATGCGCCCTACGCCCGAGCCCACTACAAGGGGGCGGCTGTCGACCTCTACGCACGCCCCAGAGGCGGGTGAGGGCGGGCGACGGGGCGGCTGACAGGATCGCCTCGCCTCGATAAGCTTTACAATTCAGGCCCCGAGCCGGGCCCTTGCGTTTCAGGAGTTTCGTTCATGCCCATGTCCGCCGATGACCTTCGCGCCCATCTGGTCGAGGCCTTTCCGGATGCGGACATCGCCATCGAGGATCTGGCCGGGGACGGCGACCATTATCGTGCCCGCATCGTGTCCGAGGCCTTCCGCGGCCTGAACCGGGTGCGTCAGCATCAGTTGGTCTATGCCGCGCTGAAGGGGAAGATGGGCGGCGAACTGCACGCCCTGGCGCTGGAGACGTCGGCGCCGGCTGAGGCGGGCTGATCCATGCGCTATCGCCCGTTCGGCGGTTCGGGGGCCGCCGTCTCCAACCTGACTTTAAGCCTGGGCGCTGAGGCGATGGCGCGCGGCGCGCGCCACGTCCGCGACCTGGTGTTCGCGGCGCTGGAGGCGGGGGTGAACGCCTATCATTTTGAGCGCCTGGACCCGATCCTGCTGCAGGCGGCGGGCGAGGCCCTCGGCCATGTCGATCGCGGGCTGGTCTGCGCCAGCGCGACCCTGGGCGCGGACCGGGACTTCACGGCCATGGGCCTGGGCCGGTCCATTGAACAGGGGCTGAGCGCCTCCGGCCTGGGCTGGTTCGACATGGCGGTGCTGGATCGCCCCGCCGAGAACGAGCTGCCCCAGGCCTCCCTGACCACGCTGAAGGCGTTGAGGAAGGCCGAGCATGTGCGGATGCTGGGGGTGTCCGGCAATGAGGCGGTGACCGACCTCTATGTCTCGACGGGCGCCTTCGACGTCCTCTTCACCCCGTTCCACGCCAATGTGGAGTGGCGGGTGCGGTCGCGCATGCGGGCGGCGCGCGAGCGGGACATGAGCCTGTTCGTCTATGACTACTTCCCCGAGAGCCTGTCGACCGAACGGCGGGCGGCGGCCGCCGCCGAGGCTGGGACGCCGAAGAAGCGCGGCCTGCTCGGGGCCATGGGCTGGAGCGGGGGACGCGCCGCCGACCTGGAGCGGCCGGGGTCCTTCGCCTTCCTGCACCGCACCCCCGGCTGGACCGGGGAGGCCATCTGCCTGGCCTACGCCCTGACCGACCCGGCGGTGTCCAGCGTCCTGGTCCGGCCCCGGGATCGGGCGCATCTGGAGGAGTTGGCGGCCGTGCCCGAGCGCGACCTGCCGTCCGGCCTCTCGGCCCAGATCGAGATGGCCCGGGTGGACGCCTCGGTCTAGCGAAATCGGTTCAGGCGCCGATGGCCGAGAAGGGGCCGTTGAGGAAGCTCGGCTTGCCGTAGGCCAGGGGGCGGCCGTCCTCGGCTAGGACGCGGCCCCCGGCGGCCTCCAGAACCGCCTGGCCAGCCGCGGTGTCCCATTCGCAGGTCGGGCCGGTGCGCGGATAGGCGTCGAAGCGGCCCTCGGCGATCAGGCAGAATTTCAGCGAGGAATCCATGCCCTGCCACCGGCCGCAGCCGTTGCGCGCGGCCAGGCGCTGCGCCTCCTCCTCGCTGATGCTGTGGCTGACCAGGGCCACGGCGTCGGCCGGGCGTTCGCGCACCCGGATCGGCCGCCAGGGCTCGCCGAAGGCGCGGCGCAGAGCGCCCTGGCCCGGCGCGGCCGAGCGCCAGCTGAGGCCCAGGGCGGGCGCCGTCACCGCCCCGGCGACCGGGGCGTCGCCCCGGATCAGGGCGATATTGACCGAATAGGTCTCGCGCCCCTGGACGAAGCCGCGCGTGCCGTCCAGCGGGTCGATCAGCCAGAACCATTCGCCGACGGACGCGGGGGCCCCGTCGGCGGCGACCGCTTCCTCGGCCACGGCCTCGACGTCGGGCCAATGCTCGGCCAGCCGGGCCAGGATCAGGGCCTCGGCGGCGCGGTCGGCCTCGGTCACGGGGCTGGCGTCGGCCTTGGTCTCCACGACGGCCTCGGCCCGCCAATAGGGCAGGATCAGGCGCGCGGCCTCCTCGGCGATGTCGCCGATGATCTCGGCCAGCCGGCCGGAAGCGAGGTCGGATTCGAGATCGGCGGCGGGCTGGTTGGCGTCGGGGGCGGTCATGGCCGATCCGATAGCCCATGCGGCCGGTTTCACGAACCGGCAAATCAGGCCACCTTGGCCTTAACCTTTCATCAACCTTGCGCGCCATGACCGTTTCCGACGCCTTCCTCGATCTCTTCGTCGCCGACCTGCCCGTCGACGGCGCCGAACTGGCCGCCTTCATCGCCGCCAAGCTGTGCCACGACTTCATCAGCCCGGCCGGCGCGGTGATGTCGGGTCTCGACCTGCTGGACGACCCGAGCGCCCAGGACATGCGCGACGACGCCCTGGGCCTGATCCGGCAGAGTGCGGCCAAGATGGTCGCCCTGGTGCATTTCGCCCGCGTCGCCTTTGGGGCGGCGACCAGCAGCGAGCAGTTCTCCGGCGCCGAGTTGCACGGCCTGGTCGCGGGCCTGACCGACGGCGGCCGCGCCAGCCTGGACTGGCGCGTGGGCGAGGAGACCTTCACCAAGATCCAGGCGCGGGCCCTGATCAACCTGGCCTATCTGACGGTCTCGGCCCTGCCCATGGGCGGTGCGGCGGTGGTCACCGCGCGGCGCGAGGGCGGGCAGTTGTTCCTGATCGGCTCGGCCGAGGGCGCGCGGGCCCGGCTCAAGCCCGAGGCCGTCGTCGGCCTGAGGGGCGAGCGGCTGACGGAGGGTCTGGCCGGCCAGTGGATCCAGCCCTACTGGCTGTGGCTGACGGCGCGCGACGCCGGCGGGCGGCTGGACCTGGCGGCGGAAGAGGGGCGGGTGGCCCTGATGGCGCGCCTGCCGGACGCGGGCGGCGGGCCAACCCTCGGTTAACCCCCGTGGACGACCATGACGAGAGCGGGGGCTCGACCTCGCGTCAAACGGGAGGCGACCCAGTGGATTCCAGGACCTGCCTGATCGTCGACGACAGCCGCATCATCCGCAAGGTGGCGCGTCGGATCCTGGAAGACCTGTCCTTCGACGTGGCCGAGGCCGCCGACGGCGCCGAGGCGCTGGATCACTGCCTGGCCGCCATGCCCCAGGTCGTGCTGCTGGACTGGCAGATGCCGGTGATGGACGGCCTGACCTTCCTGCGCCGTCTGCGCGACCTGCCGGGCGGCCGGGCGCCCAAGGTGGTGTTCTGCTCGGTCGAGACCCGGGCCGAGCGAATCGCCGAAGCCCTGTCCGCAGGCGCCGACGAATATGTTATGAAGCCGTTCGACGGCGAGATCCTGTTGGCCAAGCTCGCCGAGGTGGGAGTGGTGCAGTCGCCGTCATGACGCCGGAGGATTTCGATCGTCTTCAGTCCCTGCTGGCGTCCCGCGCCGGCTTTCGGCTGACCCGCGACCGGATGCAGCTGGCCGAGCATCGGCTGGGCCCGGTGGCGCGTCGCGAGGGCTATCACAACGTCGAGGCCATGCTGGCCAGCCTTTGGAGCCGACCGGTCGCCTCCCTGGGCTGGAGCGTGATCGAAGCCCTGCTGAACGGCGAGACCTGGTTCCGCCGCGACCGCGCGGCCTTCGAGGTGATGGAGCGTGAACTCCTGCCCGCCCTGACGGCGGCGCGGCCGGGCGGCCGGGTGCGCATCTGGTGCGCGGGCGCCTCGACCGGGCAGGAGGCCTATTCCCTGGCCATCGCCGCGCTTGAGGCGGGCGCCCAGGTCGAGATCGAGGCGACCGACCTGTCGCGCCAGGCGATCGAGAAGGCGGCCTCGGGCCTCTACACCGCCTTCGAGATCCAGCGCGGCCTGGCGGCGCGGACCATGCTGCGCTGGTTCGAACAGGTCGATGACCAGTGGCGAGCTCGGCCCGAACTGCGCGCCGCGGTCAAATTCCGGCGCGCCAATCTGCTGGACGAACCGGTGGACGAGGGCCGCTTCGACGTCGTCTTCTGCCGTCATGTCCTGACCGACCTGGCGCCCGAGCGCCGCGCGCGGGTCCTGGACGGGCTTGAGCGGCGGCTGGTGGACGACGGCTGCCTGTTTCTGGGCCGCGACGAACGCCCCGAGGGCGACAGCGTCGCCTTCCGCCCGGTGGCCGGGCGCAGGGGCCTCTATGTGAAGACCTCGGCGGCGATCCGCCGCGCGGCCTGATTCTCTTGCCAATTCGGCCGGGCTTGATCCTACTGTCGGGGCGGATCGGGGAGGGGTGCATATGCGGCTGGTCTGGTTGTTCGGAGCGCTGACGCTCGCCGTCCTGCTGGCCGTCTGGACGACCCAGGCGCCGCCGCCGCGTCCGGCCGACGCTCCCGCCACGGCCTTCTCGGCGGCGCGGGCCATGGTTGACGTCGAGCGCATCGCGCGTGCGCCGCACCCCGTCGGCTCGCCTGAACATGCGCGCGTTCGCGCCTATCTGACCGAGCGGCTGACGCATCTGGGACTGGAGGCCAGCGAGCAGGCGGGGCCGCTGTCGCCCGCCTCGGTCAAGCGGCTGGCGCGCGCCGGCGGCGACCCGGCGGCGGCGGGCAATAAGGCGATCAACTTGATCGGCGTCCTGCCCGGGAAAGACGGCAGCCAGCCCGCCGTCATGCTGATGGCCCATTACGACACCGTGGTCGGCTCGCCGGGCGCGGCCGATGATTCCGCCGGGGTGGCCGCCATCCTGGAGGCGGTGCGGGCGATCCGGGCGCGCGGTCCGGCCGAGCGCGACCTGGTCGTCCTGCTGACCGACGCGGAGGAGCTGGGCCTGGACGGGGCGCGGATCTTCTTCGGCGGCCATCCCTGGCGCGACCGCATCGGCGCCGTAGTCAATCTGGAGGCGCGCGGCGGCGGCGGCCGCGCCGCCATGTTCGAGACCGGGCGCGAAGCCGGGCCGACGGTCCAGCTGTTCCGTCAGGCGGCGGCGCGCGCCGACGGCGGGACCACGGCCACCTCGCTCGCCGCCTTCATGTACGAGCGCATGCCCAACGGCACCGACTTCACCGTGCCCAAGGACCGAGGGATCGGCGGGCTGAACCTGGCCTTCATCGGCCGCCCGGACCAGTACCATTCCGCCGAGGCCACGCCCGCCAACCTGGACCGGGGCGCGGTCCAGCATCTGGGCGCCCAGGCGCTGGAGGCGGCCGACGCCTTGCTGCGCGCGCCCAGTCTGCCGGCCAGGGGCGAGAACCTGGTCTATTCCGACGTCTTCGGCCGCTGGCTGATCGTCCATGCGCAAGGGGCGGGTTGGGTGCTGCTGGCCCTGGCGGCGGCGCTGGGGGGCTTTGCGGCCTGGCGGGCGCGGCGCCGGGCGGGGCTGACGGCGGGGCAGGTCGGCCTGGGTCTGCTGGACGGGCTGTGGTTCCTGACGGGCGGCGTCATCCTGCTGCAGGCGGCGCGCCTTCTGGCCGGGCCGATGTCTAGCCGCGTCGCCTCGCCCGACGTCTATTACACCCTGCTGCGCCGCCTGCCGTGGATGGAGGCGGGGGCGGTTCTGGTCATCGTCGCCCTGGCCTTGGTCGTGCTGACCGGGGCGCGCCGGGCGCGGCCGCGCCTGACGGGCGGGGCGTTCGCCGTACTGACGGCGGCCGTCCTGTTGGTCGGGGGCTTCAGCCCGGTGCTGCTGGCCTTGGGCGTCGTCGCCGTCGGACTGTCGCTGTGGCCGGGACGGGCCGAGCGGACGGCCTGGGGCGGATGGCTGGGGCTGATCGCCCTGGTCTTCGTCGTCGGCTGCGCGCTGCAGGCGGCGGCGCCCGAGGCGGCCCTGCTGTTCGTCTGGCCCGCGCTGCTGGCGACGACGGCGGCGGCGCTGGCGGCCTCGCTCGATCCGACCCTGACGCGCCCGATCGGCCTGGCGCCCGCCGCCGTCGCCACGGTGCTGGGCGGGGCCTGGCTGCTGGGGATCGGTCATGTCGTCTTCCTGGGCGTGGGCATGGACATGCCGGGCGCCCTGGCGCTGATCGCGCTGCTGGTCGTGCTGTTCGCGCGGCCCCTGGCGCCGGACGCGACGGCGAGGCGTCTGGTGCTGTTCGCGGCGGCGGCCTGCCTGATCGCGGGCGTCGGTCTGAACCTCTCGGCCCATATGCTGGCGCCCGCGCCCGCCGTGGCCGCAGCCCTGCCCTAGGAAGCGGACTCTGGCGTCCCGCAGCGCGACCGTTTATCGCAGCCCATCATGAGCGATCCCGTCCTCGTCACCGGCTCGGCCGGTTTCATCGGCTTCCACACCGCCCGGCGCCTGCTGGAGCGGGGCGAGGTCGTCATCGGCCTGGACAATCTCAACGCCTATTACGATCCGGCGCTGAAGGCGGCGCGGCTGGCCCTGCTTCAGGCCTACCCGAACTACCGCCACCACACGCTCGACCTGGCGGACCGCGCGGGCGTCGCCGCCCTGTTCGCCGCCGAGCGGCCGCGCCGCGTCGTCCACCTCGCCGCCCAGGCGGGCGTCCGCTACAGCCTGGAAGCGCCCGAGACCTACGTCGATTCCAACGTCGTCGGCTTCCTCAGCATCCTGGAGGGCTGCCGCGCCGTCGGGGCCGCCAACCTGGTCTTCGCCTCGACCAGTTCGGTGTTCGGCGCCAACCGCGCCCTGCCGTTCTCGGTGCGCCAGCCGGCCGACCATCCGCTGACCGTCTATGCGGCGACCAAGCTGGCCAATGAGGCCATGGCCCACTCCTACGCCCACCTGTTCGGCTTCCCGGCGACGGGCCTGCGCTTCTTCACCGTCTATGGACCGTGGGGCCGGCCGGACATGGCCCTGTTCAAATTCACCCGCGCCATTCTCAAGGGCGAACCGATCGACGTGTACGGCGAAGGGCGGATGAGCCGCGACTTCACCTATGTCGACGACATCGTCACCGGCGTGGTCGCCGCCCTCGACCGTCCCGCCGGGATCGATCCGACGTGGGACGCCACGGCCCCCAACCCCGCCACCAGCGGCGTCGCCCCCTGGCGCATCCTCAACCTGGGCGCGGGCCGCCCCGTGCCGCTGATGCGCTACATCGAGGTGCTGGAGGACAAGCTGGGCCGCAAGGCGACGCTGAACCTCATGCCCATGCAGGACGGCGACGTGGCCGACACCGAGGCCGACGTGACCGACACCCTGGCCGCCCTGGACTACGCCCCTTCGACCCCGGTCGAGGAGGGCGTCGCCCGCTTCGTCGACTGGTACTGCAACTTCTACCGCGAGAACTGAGGCGCGCGTCGGCGCGCCGCCAAAAGGCGAAGGGTCTTCAGCGATTGGCTGGAATGCCTGGTGGAGCCGAGGGGAGTCGAACCCCTGACCTCGTCATTGCGAACGACGCGCTCTACCAACTGAGCTACGGCCCCGACCGACAGGCAGGGGCGGGACATAGAAGCGTCCAGGGGGGCGTGTCAACGGGCCGCGCACGAATCCTTGGCGATCGGCGGCCGGATCGTTAGAAGCGGCGTGAACGAAGCAGGAGTTTCTCATGGGTTTCGCCCTTGTCTGGCTGGTGAACGCCGTCGTCACCCTGATGATCTGGTGCATCATCGCCTCGGCGATCCTGAGCTGGCTGTTCGCCTTCGACGTGGTCAATCCGCGCAACCGGTTCGTCGGCCAGGCGGCCTATGTGCTGGATACGGTGACGCGGCCGATCCTGGGGCCGATCCAGCGCGTGGTGCCGTCGCTGGGCGGCATCGACATCACCCCGATCATCGCCCTTCTGGCGCTGCAGTTCCTGAGCGTGCTGTTCAACCGGACGGTCGCGCCCATGCTGATCCTGTCCCTGGGCTGAAGCAGGGCGGGCCGGCGGGCCACGGCGCCGCGGGATTCCGCACGCGGCGCCCATTTCCGCCTTTGCGCGGCGCGAGCGGGCTCCTAAGGTGCCCGCGACGGGTCCCCTCGGGGGCTGCATTCCATGCGTAATTCATGACCACGATCAGGACAGTCGCCATCATCGGCGCCGGGCAAATGGGTTCGGGCATCGCCCAGGTGGTGGCCGCCGGCGGCTATGAGGTGAAGCTGTACGACATCGCGTCGGAGCGCGTGACCCTGGCATTGGGCGAGATCGCCGCCAGCCTGGCGCGCCGCGCGGCGCGCGGGCTGACCACCGAGGCGGAAGGCCAGGCGGCGCTGCAGCGCATCGTCCCGGCCGCGACCCTGGCCGAGGCGGCCAAGGCCGATCTGGTGATCGAGGCGGCGTCCGAGGACGAGGCCGTCAAGAAGGCCGTCTTCGCCGAGCTGACGCCGCTGCTGGGGCCGGACGCGCTGCTGGCGTCCAACACCTCCTCGATCTCGATCACCCGCCTGGCCTCGGCCACGGACCGGCCCGAGCGCTTCATCGGCCTGCACTTCATGAAGCCGGCGCCGACGATGAAGCTGGTCGAACTGGTGCGCGGCATCGCCACCTCGGCCTCGACCTTCGAGACGGCGGTCGCCTTCGCCGAGAGCCTGGGCAAGACCACCACGGAGTCCGAGGATTTCCCGGCCTTCATCGTCAACCGCATCCTGGTGCCGATGATGAACGAGGCCGTCTATGTCCTGTATGAGGGCGTCGGCGACGTGGCCTCGATCGACAAGGCGCTGAAGCTGGGGGCCAACCACCCGATGGGGCCGCTGGAGCTGGCGGACTTCATGGGGCTGGACGTGGCCCTGGCCATCATGAACGTGCTGTACGACGGCCTGGCCGACAGCAAATACCGGCCCTGTCCGTTGCTGGTGAAATATGTCGAGGCCGGCTGGCTGGGCAAGAAGAGCGGCCGCGGCTTCTACGACTATTCCGGCCCGACGCCGGTGCCGACGCGCTGATGCTGGGCCGTTTCGCAACCCTGCCCGGGCTGAAGCGCGTGACGCCGCGACGTGGGGCGGGCGCCCTGATTCCGGCCGCCCTGGCGGCGGCCGCCTGGCCGCCGGCGATCCTGACCCTGTTCATCTGGCCGCCCGAGAACTGGTGGTCGGGCGTGGACACCGACTGGCGGCTGGTGCTGCTGGCGGTCGGCCTGGTCGCGGCGCCGGTCGGCCTTTGGCTGCTGATCAACAGCCACGCCAGGACGGGCCGGCCGTCGACCCGCTTGGGCGTGGTGTGCCGCTTCACCGTCTTCGGCGGCCTGCTGGCGGCGGTGATGCAGACGGTCATGGCCGTGGTCATGGCCGCCCTGGCCGGCTTCGCCTCGCAGAGCTTCGTCCAGGGCCTGGGCGCGATCGAGACCGCCTTGCTGATCTTCGGCGTCGCCGGCCTGCCGCTCGCCATCATGGTGGGGGCCAGCTACGCCCTGTGGGGCGGGCTGTGCGTGGCCTATCTGGCCTTCGTCCCGGCCCCGGCGGTCAAGAACCGCATGGGCGTTCTGGCCGAACGGGACGTTACCGGGATTTAACGTGAACCCGGACGGCGGTCCCGCCTAAGCCTGAGGCCTTGTCAGCAGCCAGGGGGCGAGCATGAGGGATCAGGTCGAGACGGCTCAACCGAAGCCGGTGGCGGCGGATCAGCGGATCGTGACGCTGGACGTGCTGCGCGGCGCGGCGGTGCTCGGAATCCTGGCGGTCAATGCGGCGGCCTTCGCCTTGCCGATGATGGCGATCGAGATGACGAGCGGCCAGTCGCCCTTTCCCGCGGGGCCCAACGCGTCGGGCGTGGCGCAATGGGTCGTGGCCGTCTTCTTCCAGCAGAAGTTCGTGACCCTGTTCTCCATGCTGTTCGGCGTGTCGGTCTTCCTGGTCGGCGGCGAGCGGGGTGATGAGGCCAAGGGGCGCGTCCTGCGTCGCCGTCTGCTGTTCCTGGCCCTGTTCGGCCTGATCCACGGCGCGGCCTTCTGGTACGGCGACATCCTGCTGCTCTACGCCTGGTCCGGCCTGTTCGTCATGCTGATGCGGTCGATGCCGGCCAGGCCCCTGATCTGGATCGGCGCCGGGGCGACGGTCCTTCTCGCGACGCTTCAGGCCGGGCTGATGCTGCTGACGGCGCGCTTCCCCGAGGCCATGAGCAGCGGCGGCGCCTCGGATGGGGCGGTCGCCGCCTCGATCGCCGCCTATCAGAGCGGCTGGGCGGGCGCGGCGCTGGAAAATCTGAAGGCCTGGGCCATCGCCCAGGGCATGAGCCTGCTCATGTACGTCTTCTCGACCGTGCCCCTGATGATGCTGGGCCTGGGCCTGTTCAAGGCGGGCTTCTTCCACGGCCGGGTTCCGACGCGCGTCTATGGGATGCTGATGGTGGGCGGGGCGGCGGTTCTGGCCCTGCTGGGCGTGTTGGAATGGCTCGAGATCCAGGCAGGGGCTGGGGGCGAGGCGACCGGCGGCTGGGCCATGGCGGTCGCTTCCTATCCGCTGATCATCACCCTGGCCTACGCCTCGGCGCTGATCCTGCTGACGACGCGCGGCGTGGGCTGGCTGCGCCGGGCGCTGGCGCCGGTGGGGCGGATGGCCTTCACCAACTACCTGACCCAGACCCTGATCATGACGACCATCTTCTACATGCCGTGGGGGCCGCGCCTGTTCGGTCAGGTCGACTATCCGATGCAGTGGGCCATCGTCGTCGGCGTCTGGGCGCTGCAGCTGATCTGGTCGCCGCTGTGGCTGTCGAAGTTCACCATGGGGCCGTTCGAATGGCTGTGGCGGCGCCTGAGCTATGGGCGCGACCTGCCGCTGCGCCGCACGGCCTGAGGGCGTCGGGCGGACGGCGAGTTGCGGCGGCTTCTTTGATGGCTTAATCGCCGCCTCATGACCGACGAAGCCCCCATCCGCCCCGAAGCCCGTGCGCCGCGCGGCTTCGCCGACCGTCGCGGCCGCGACCTGATCGCCGAGCGCCGCATCGTCGCGCGCGTGTCAGAGGTCTATGAGCGCTGGGGCTTCGAGGCGCTGGAGACGCCGGCGTTCGAATACGCCGACGCCCTGGGCAAGTTCCTGCCCGACGCGGACCGCCCCAACGAGGGCGTCTTCGCGCTCCAGGACGACGACGACCAGTGGATGGCCCTGCGCTACGACCACACGGCGCCGCTGGCCCGCTTCGCCGCCCAGACTTGGGAGACCCTGCCCAAGCCGTTCCGCCGCTACGCCTATGGGCCGGTGTGGCGCAACGAGAAGCCGGGGCCGGGCCGCTTCCGCGAGTTCTGGCAGTGCGACGCCGACACCGTCGGCTCGGACCGGCCCGAGGCCGACGCCGAGATCATCGCCATGGGCTGCGAGGGTCTGCGCGCCGCGGGCCTGGCGGCGGGGCAGGCGGTGATCCGCGTCTCCAACCGCAAGCTGTTCGACGGCCTGTTCGACGCGGGCGGGATCACGGATCCGATCCAGCGGCTGACGGCCCTGCGCGCCGTGGACAAATACGACCGCCTGGGCGTCGAGGGCGTGCGCCTGCTGCTGGGCGAGGGCCGTCTGGACGAGTCCGGCGACTACACCAAGGGCGCCAATCTGCCCGCCTCGGTCATCGGCGCCATCGAAGCCTTCCTGGCCTCGGCCGAGACGCCGGGCCTGAGCCGCGCGGGCGTGCTGGACGCCGTGTCGGGCGCGGCCCTGGGCGAAGCGGGGGAGGCGGCGCTGAAGGAGCTGGCCGCCATCGACCGCGCCCTGACGGCCATGGGCGTGTCGCAGGACGACGTGCGCTTCGATCCGACCATCGTGCGCGGGCTGGAATACTACACCGGCGCGGTGTTCGAGGCCGAGCTGCTGCTCGACACCAAGGACGAGAAGGGCCGGGCCGTGCGCTTCGGCTCGATCGGCGGCGGCGGGCGCTATGACGACCTGGTGGCGCGCTTCACCAGCCAGGCGACGCCGGCGACGGGCTTCTCCTTCGGCGTGTCGCGTCTGGCTTCGGCCCTGCGCGCGGCCGGACGCGGCGACGAGGACGCCGCGCGCGGGCCGGTGGTGGCCATCGTCTTCTCGGAAGACGACATGCAGCACTATCTCGACGCCGTGTCCGAACTGCGCGCGGCGGGCATCGCCGCCGAACTCTATCTGGGCCGGGCGGGCATGAAGGCGCAGATGAAATACGCCGACCGCCGCGGGGCCCCGGCAGCCGTCATCCTGGGCGGGGACGAGATCGCCGCTGGTCAGGTGACGATTAAGGATCTGGACGCCGGACGCGCCCGTGCGGCCGCCATCGCGGACAACGACGCCTGGAAGGCGGAACGTCCCGGACAGCAGACGGTGGCGCGCGATCAGCTGGTGGCCGTGGTGCGCTCCATTATCGAATAGGCTTCGATAACGATCATGACGAGGACGTGAGTTATCGACGTTTAGTTACGAAAGACGGCTCTTTCGATGGGCGGCTGATTGACTTGCCCCCCTCGATGGCGTCATTTGGTCTCACTCGAGAGGCGCAGCGGCGAGCCGCAGCGACATCTTGAAGGCGTTTCGGGGAGGAAACGTCCGCTCCTTAGAGAGCGAGAAGGCCCGCTGCGATGTATCCCCCGCAGCGGGCTTTTTCATGCCTGGAAGCCAGGCGCTTTATCGAAGGCTATTCGAGTGATGGCGGCGGGGCCTCAAACTCCGTCATCCTCGGGCTTGGCCCGAGGATCGGCTGACCGCGGGCGACCGATTGGACTTCGGAGGGCGAGGCCTCCCTCGATCCTCGGGCCAAGCCCGAGGATGACGACGCGCCAAGAGGGCATGCGGCCATGAAAAAGGGCCGGAGCGTCGCCGCTCCGGCCCTCTTCGTTCGGCAGGCGTCGCGCCTTACCAGATGCGGACGCGGTCTTCCGGCGCCAGGTAGTATTTGGTCCCCGGCTTGATGCCGAAGGCCTCGTACCAGGCGTCGATGTTGCGCACAGGGCCGATCACGCGGAACTCGGCCGGGCTGTGCGGGTCGGTGGCGATCTGGTTCTTCAGCGCGTCCTCGCGGTACTTGGACTGCCAAACCTGGGCCCAGCCGTAGAAGAAGCGCTGGTCGCCGGTCGTGCCGTCGATCACCGGAGCCGGCTGGCCCTTCAGCGACAGGTGATAGGCTTCCAGGCCCACCGCCGTGCCGGCCGCGTCGCCGATGTTCTCGCCCATGGTCAGGCCGCCCTGGACGTGGAAGCCGGGTAGGGGCTCGAACTGGTCGTACTGGGCGCCCAGGCGCTTGGTCAGGCCCTCGAAATTGGCCTTGTCCTCGTCCGTCCACCAGTTGCGCAGCACGCCGTCGCCGTCGGACTTGGAGCCCTGGTCGTCGAAGCCGTGGCCGATCTCGTGGCCGATCACGCCGCCGATGCCGCCGTAGTTGACGGCCGGGTCCGCATCCGGGTCGAAGAAGGGCGGCTGCAGGATGGCGGCCGGGAAGACGATCTCGTTATTGGCCGAGTTGTAATAGGCGTTCACCGTCTGGGGCGTCATGCCCCACTCGTCCTTGTCGACCGGCTGGTCCAGGCGCGACAGGCGGTAGTTCCACTGGAACTGGCCCATGCGCTGGCTGTTGCCGAAGGCGTCGTCGGCGCGGATCTCCAGGGCCGAATAGTCGCGCCACTTGTTCGGATAGCCGATCTTGACCGTGAACTTGCGCAGCTTCTCCTGGGCGGCCGTCTTGGTCTCGGCGCCCATCCAGGTCAGGTTGTCGATGCGGTGCGACAGGGCGGTGCGCAGGTTGGCGACCAGCTCTTCCATCTTGGCCTTGGATTCGGCCGGGAAGTATTCCGCCACATAGAGGCGGCCCGCCGCCTCGCCCAGGGCGCTTTCGGCGACGCTGATGGCGCGCTTTTCGCGGCTGCGCTGTTCGGGCTGGCCGGCCAGATCGCGCGAATGGAATTCCCACTGGGCGTCCGAGAAGCGCTGCGACAGCATGGGCGCCGCGTCGTCCACCGTGTGGAAGGCCTGCCAGGCCTGCAGGGTGGCCACCGGCGTTTCGGCGAAGATGGCGGCCATCTTGGGCATGGCGGTGTTCTGGCGCACGATCACGCGGTCGACCGCGCCCAGGCCAGCGGCGTTGAAATAGCCGGCCCAGTCAAAGCCCGGGGCCTCGGCGGCCAGGGTCTGGATCGAGTAGGGGTTGTAGGTCTTGTCGCGGTTGCGGTTCTCGATCGGGGTCCAGTGGGCCTCGGCGATCTTGTCTTCCAGCGCGACGATCGCCGCCGCCGAACCGGCCGGATCGGTCCAGCCGATGTTGGTCAGCATCCGCTCGACATAGGCCTGATACTTCTGCTTCTTGTCGGCGAAGCGGGCGTCCAGATAGTAGTCGCGGTTGGGCATGCCCAGGCCGCCCTGGCCGGTCGTCACGGCGTAGCGGGTCGGGTTCTTCTGGTCGATGGTGATGCCGGTGCCGAAGAAGGAGCCGCCCGCGCGGCCCTGGGTCTGACCCATGTAGGCGGCGATCTTCTCATGGGTGTCGGCGGCGCGGATGGCGGCCAGGTAGGGGGCCAGCGGCTGGGCGTCCAACTGGTCGATGCGCGCCTGGTCGATGAAGGCGCGGTAGGCGTCGGCGATCTTCTGCTCGTCCGAGCCGGCGACCAGGTCGGTGCGCGCGGCCAGGCCCGTGACCATTTGCTTCATGCGGTTGTCCGACAGCTCGCGCAGCAGGGCGAAGGAGCCGTAGGAGGTGCGGTCGGACGGGATGGTCAGTTGGTCCAGCGCCGCGCCGTTGGCGTAGCGGAAGAAGCTGTCGCCGGGGTTCACCGAGGTGTCGCGGCCCGACAGGTCGAAGCCCCAGGTCCCGTACTTGGGCGCGTCCGTGCCCTGCCAGCCCGAGGCGCCGCCTTGGGCGGCCGGGGTCTGGAACAGCTCGAAAACGCTGCAGGCATCATCGACGCAGGCGTGGTCGTGACCATCGTGGGCCAGGGCTGCGGCCGGCGCCAGAAGGGCGGCCGCAGCGACCCCCGCGAACAGTTTCTTCATCTTCGAAATCCTCAATGTCGCCCCCCGGGGCGCGGGGCGCCGAGCCTAGTGGCGGCGGGCGCTTTCAGCGTCTTAAAAAATTTTAACGTGAAGGGCGAGCGCGGACTGAATTCGGTCATGACGACGACGTCGGCCGCCCGCGGGCGACCGCCGAAGATGGTCGCACTGATATGGCCAAGCTTTAGTTCGCCCGGCCCTGTTTAAGGCTCAGCTCATGAGTATAAATCCGTAGTTGTGTTGAAATCGGACGTATCCTGCGGCAAGGTTTTATGCCGTTCGTGACCCATTTTGGTCACCGTTCGGTGATGAAAGTTCGCAACTTCCTCCCGGAGCGCCCGTCGACTTCCGTTAGTGGTCCATGTCATCCGATGTGGACCCGATGGGACGAGCGCCGCACATAAAGTCAGAGCCGTCGCCGATGCGTGAGTCCTCCCCGTCCGCCCCCGAAATCGTTGAAACTGAAGGCCAGCCCCGGTTGAACCGTCGCCAGGCGGCCAAGGTGCGGACGCGGCAGAAGGTTCTCGACGCGGCGCGCGCCCTGTTCGCCGAGCGCGGCTATGACGCGGCCACCATCCGCGACATCGCCAAGGGCGCGGGCATGTCCACCGGCGCCGTCTTCGCCAACTTCCAGGACAAGGCCGAGCTGTTCGAGGCCGTCTTCGCCGAAGAGATGGAGGGCCTTCTGGCCGACATCCGCGGCGCCGCGACCGAGGGCCGCGTGCTGGATCGCCTGGCGAACGGCCTGACCGCCGGCTATCACCGCTCGCTCGATCATCTGCCGCTGATGCAGGCCATGGTGGCGCGCTCCTGGTTCCAGCCGGAAGACGCCGACCAGCGCTCGCGCGCCTTCGTCCGCCCCCTGGTCGAGGCGGTGGCTGAGGCGCTGCAAGCGGGCGTGCGTGAAGGCGAACTGCGTCAGGACGTGGACGTGGCCCTGGTGGCCCGCATGATCTGGGACGTCTTCATCTCCAACTACCGCTTCGCCGCCTACGACAACTGGGGCATCGAGGAGCTGACGCCGCACATCCGCAAGCAGCTGGACCTGATCCTGTCCAGCCAGCTGGCGCGCCAGTAAGGCTTCAGACCGGACCGTTTCGAGGGCCGCGCGCCGGACAGGCGCGCGGCCTTTTTCTATGGCGCAAGCCCGCGCAGGGCCGGGCGCAGCGACGCGGCCGCCCGACGGAAGTCGGCCCAGGGATCGGCCGCGGCGAGTAGCTCTGTCGCGCGGCCCAGATGGAAGTCGGCGGGCTTGAGCCCCGGCGTCACCGCGCTCCAGTCCAGCGGCAGGGCGAGGGGCGCGCCGGGCCGGGCGCGTGGCGACCAGGGCGCCACGGCGGTCGCCATGCGGCCGTTGCGCAGCCAGTCGATGAAGATCTTCCCGCCGCGCGCCTTCTTGGACAGGGTGGTGGTGAAGCGGTCGGGGTGATCGGCCTTGGCGGCTTCGGACGCCGCCTTGGCGAAGGCCCTGGCCTCGTCCCAGCCGACCCGGCTGCGGCCGTCGGCGCGGATCGGCGTGACCACGTGCAGCCCCTTGCCTCCGGTCGTCTTGACGAAGGGCGTCAGGCCCAGGGCCTCCAGCCGGGGCTTGAGCAGCCAGGCGGCGGCGACGACGTCGTCGAAGTCCAGCCCCTCGTCGGGGTCGAGGTCGAAGGTGATCTGTTCGGGAGTCTCGGGATCACCGGCCTTGCAGCCCCAGGGATGCAGCTCCAGCCCGCCCGCCTGGGCCAGGGCGACCAGGCCGCCGACGTCCGACACGGCCACATAGGGTTTGCGCTCCTTGACGTCGATCAGCTTCAGCCTCGGGTTGTGGCCGGGCATGGCGTGACGCTGGAAGAAGCGCTCGCCCTCGATGCCGTCGGGCGCGCGGACGATGGAGAGCGGGCGGTCGGCGACATGGGCCAGCAGGCGCTCGGCCGCGTTTTCATAATAGAGGGCGAGGTCGGCCTTGGTGACCGGGGGCCGCCCGTCGTGGGCGGGCCACAGGGGCTTGTCGGGATGGGACAGGGTCACGCCCGCCACGATCGTCTTGCCTCCGCCCGAACGAGAGGCGGGAGCGCCCGCGGCGGCCGGGCTGGAGGCCGGCGGCTGGGGCTCGGCGGTCACTTCGGCGGCGGGCTTGTCGTCGCGCAGGGCCTTGAAGGCGGCCTGTCGCACCGCGCCGCCGTCGGTCAGGCCGGCGTGTTCGATCTCAGCCACCAGGACGGGCTTCAGCCAGTGGATGTCGCGGCCGCCCTCGGGCGCGTTGTCGCCGACGAAGGGCGAGGCCTTGGCCGCCGCCGCCTTGAGGGCGGGCAGCAGGACCTCGGCCGCCGCCGCCGAAAAGCCCGTGCCGACGCGCCCCATGTAGCGCAGGCCGCCCCGGCCCTGGACGCCGACCAGCAGGGAGCGCAGGCGCGATCCGCCCTCGGTCGACCAGCCGCCGATGACCACCTCGTCGCGGCCCCGGCATTTGGACTTGAGCCAGAACGTGCTCCGCCCCGCGCGATAGGGGGCGTCCAGCCGCTTGGAGATGACGCCCTCCAGGTTCATGCGGCAGGCGCTGAGCAGGACGGCCTCGCCGGAGGCGGCGAAATGATCGACGTAGCGCAGGTTCGGTCCCCTGGCGCCGACGCGGTCGCAATAGGCCTGGAGCCGCGCCTTGCGGTGCGACAGGGGCAGGGGGCGCAGGTCCTCGGCCCCCTCGCGCAGCAGGTCGAAGGCGAAATAGACCAGGCCGTCCGCCGCCCCCGTGGCGATGGCGGCCTGCAGGGCGGAGAAGTCGGGCGCCACCTCGGCGTTCAGCGCGCACAGTTCGCCGTCGAGCACGGCGTCGGGCCAGGCGGCCGCCTGGCGCGCCAGGGCGGGAAATTTTTCCGTCCAGTCCAGGCCGTTGCGGGTGCGCAGGGTCGCCTGGCCCCCGCCGACGGCGATCTGGATGCGATAGCCGTCGAACTTGATCTCATGCACCCAGCCTCCGCCCGGCGGCGGCCGATCGACCACCTTGGCGAACTGGAGAGGCAGGAAGGCGGGCGGCTTGCGCGCCGTCGAGGTCTCGACCTTGCTCGGTCGGGGCCGGGCCGGGCCCTTGCGGGCGACGGGGCGCGACGAGGTCCACTGGGCGTCGCCCGCGGCGATCTCGGCCAGGCTGCGGCCGGTGGTGACCGAGGCGTCGATCTCCGTCAGGGCGTCGCCCTCGCCGTCGACGGCGTAGGCGTCCCGCTCCTTGAGCAGCAGCCAGTTGGGACGCTTGGACGGCTTGCCGCGATCGCTCTTGAGCCGGACCAGGGCCCAGCCGCCCTTCAGCCGCTGGCCGTCCAGATCGAGCTTGATCACGCCCTTTTCGAAGGCGGCGTCCAGGTCCGTGTCCTGGGGCGTCCAGGTTCCGGCGTCCCACAGCTGCACCGTGCCCGCGCCGTAGTTGCCGGACGGAATGGTGCCTTCGAAGTCGCCGTAGTCCAGGGGGTGGTCCTCGACCTCGACGGCCAGCCGCTTGACGGCGGGATCGCGTGAGGGGGCCTTGGTCACGGCCCAGGACTTCAGCACGCCGTCATGTTCGATGCGGAAGTCGTAGTGCAGGCGGGTCGCGGCGTGGCGCTGGATCAGATAGCGCAGACCTGCGCTGCCCGGCCCCGCGCGCCGAGCCGGGGCCTTGCGCCCCTTCGGCTCCGGCGTCGCGCCGAAACGCCGCTTGGCCTGATAGGTGTCGAGTTCGCCGTGCGCCGCCATGACGGCTGAAACGCGGCAGGGCGGCGAAGGCTGCGCCGGGACGCTTTACCGGAACCGTGATGGAACGGCGGTCTTGCTGGCGTGTTGCTGCCCCAAAGGCCAAGCCGAACGATGGGAGGGCGCGATGGCGTCCATTGAGCGCGGGCGTGGATTCGGAAGCGTCCTGGTCAGGCTTCTGGGCCTCGTCATCGGCCTGATCGGCCTGACGCTGACGATCGGCGGGGCGCAGTTGATCATGCTGGGCGGCTCGCCCTATTACCTGATCGTCGGCCTGCTGATGATCCTGTCGGGCGGCCTGCTGGCCCTGCTCAGACCTCTGGGCGCCTGGCTCTATGTCGCCATCTTCCTCGGCAGCGTTCTCTGGGCGCTGTGGGAGGTGGGGCTGAACGGCTGGGCCCTGGTCCCGCGGGTGGTGGCGCCTCTGGTCCTGCTGGTGCTGGTGGTCCTCAGCTTCCCGGCGCTCAGGCGCGAGGGGGGCGGAGGCGGGCTGGCCCTGGGCGGGCTGGCGGCCATCGTCGTCCTGGGCCTGGTTTCGGGCGTGGTGGTGGCCCAGGCCAACAAGGCCAGGGTGCTGAGCCCGGTGCCGACGGCCGGACACGGCGGCGTGGGCGATCCGGCGACGCAGACGGTCGGCGCCGACTGGCCGGCCTGGGGCGGCTCGGACAGCGCCCAGCGCTATTCGCCCCTGACCCAGATCACCAAGGCCAATGTGAAGGGGCTGAAGCGCGCCTGGACCTTCCGCACCGGCGACCTGCCGGGCGAGCGGTGGGGCGCCGAGACCACGCCGCTGAAGATCGGCGACACCCTCTACCTGTGCTCGGCGCGCAACCGTCTGTTCGCGCTGGACGCGACGACGGGCCAACAGAAGTGGTCCTATGATCCCAAGGTCGCCGACGACCAAATCCCCTATACCGCCGCCTGTCGGGGCGTGACCTATTACGCCGCGCCCAACGTCGATGCGGCCCAACCCTGCGCCGCGCGTGTCATCGAGGGCACGCTGGACGGGCGGCTGGTGGCGGTGGACGCGCGCACGGGCGTGCCCTGTCCCGGCTTCGGAACCAATGGCGAGGTCAGCATCAAGACCGGCATGGGCGACCCCTATCCGGGCATGGTGTCGATCACCTCGGCCCCGGTCATCGTGCGCGGGGTGGTGGTCACCGGCCATCAGGTCCTGGACGGCCAGAAACGGTGGAACGCCTCGGGCGTGATCCAGGGCTTCGACGCCGTGACGGGCGAACTGCGCTTCGCCTGGGACATGATGCGGCCCGACATCACCAAGCTGCCGCCCGAGGGCGAGACCTATACCTTAGGCACGCCGAACATGTGGACCACGGCTACGGCGGACGAAGCCCTGGGTCTGGTCTTCCTGCCGATGGGCAACTCTTCGGCCGACTATTATTCCGGCCTGCGCCGTCCGGCCGAGAACGCCTACTCGACCTCCCTGGTGGCGCTGGACGTCACCACGGGCAAGCCGCGCTGGCGTTTTCAGACGGTCAGGAAGGACGTCTGGGACTATGATCTGGGCTCCCAGGCGACCCTGGTCGACCTGCCGATCAACGGCGTGACCGTCCCGGCCGTGATCCTGCCGTCCAAGCAGGGCGACATCTACATCCTGGATCGTCGCACCGGCCAGCCGCTGCACAGGGTCGAGGAGCGGCGCGTGCCCCAGGGCGGCGTCGAGCCCTCGCAGCGCAGCCCGACCCAGCCCTTCTCCCTGTTCCACACGCTGCGCAAGCCCGACCTGACCGAGCGCGACATGTGGGGCATGTCGCCGATCGACCAGATGATCTGCCGCATCCAGTTTCATCAGGCGGCCTATGAAGGCTACTTCACGCCGCCGACGACGGACCGCCACTACATCCAGTATCCCGGCTACAACGGCGGCTCGGACTGGGGCGGGGTGGCGGTCGATCCGGCGCGTGGCGTGATCGTGGCCAACTACAACGACATACCCAACCACAATCGCCTGGTGCCTCGCGCCGAGGCCGATCGCCTGGGCTGGTTCCCGCGCGACGATCCCCGCTACATCGAACGCGAGAAGGAGGCGGCCAACCGCGGCGGCAACCTGTCGAAATCGAAGGCCGAGGGGGCGGGCGATCCGCAGATGGGCGTGCCCTACGCCATCGACGTCAACGCGGGCTGGCGGGTGAAATTCACCGGCCTGCTGTGCAAGCAGCCGCCCTATGGCGGGATGCGCGCCATCGACCTGAAGAGCGGCCGCACCCTGTGGGATCGCCCGTTCGGCACGGCGCGCAAGAACGGCCCCTTCGGCATTCCCTCCATGCTGCCGTTGGAGATCGGCACGCCCAACAACGGCGGCTCGGCGGTCACGGCGGGCGGGCTGATCTTCATCGCCGCCGCGACCGACGACCTGATCCGCGCCATCGACATCGAGACCGGCAAGACGGTGTGGTCGGACGTGCTTCCGGCGGGCGGTCAGGCCAATCCGATGATCTATGAGCAGAACGGGCGGCAGTATCTGGTCATCGTCGCGGCGGGCCATCACTTCATGGAGACGCCGGAGGGGGATTACGTCATCGCCTATGCATTGCCGGAGAAGAAGTAGGGCGCGGCATCTCTCCCTCCCCGTCCCGGGGAGGGTGGTCCCGTAGGGACCGGGTGGGGAGGGCCAGGCGATCTAGCCTCAGCGCTTGAATAGCCTTGCCGCCCCCACCCGGCCTCGCCTGCGGCTCAGCCACCCTCTCCGGGACGGGGAGGGAGAGGCGTTGCGCGGGTTCTAGGGCCGCGTCTGCCCTTCGCCGCGCACGACATATTTGTAGGTGGTCAGCTGCTCCGCCCCGACCGGCCCGCGCGCGTGCAGCTTGGAGGTCGAGATGCCGATCTCGCCGCCGAAGCCGAACTCGCCGCCGTCGGCGAACTGGGTCGAGGCGTTGATCAGGACGATGGCGCTGTCGACGCCTTCTGCGAAGCGTTCGGCGGCCGTCTCGTCGGCAGTGACGATGGCCTCGGTGTGGCCCGAGCCGTAGCGGCGGATGTGGTCGACCGCGCCGCCTACGCCGTCCACCACGCGCACCGACAGGATGGGCGCCAGGTATTCGGCGGTCCAGTCGGCCTCGCTCGCTGCGGTCATGGCGGGGACCAGGGCGCGGGCCTCGGCGTCGCCGCGCAGTTCGCATCCCGCGGCGGTCAGGTCGGCGGCGACGGCGGGCAACAGGCGATCCGCCGCCGCGCGATCCACCAGCAGGGTCTCGGTCGCCCCGCACACCGAGACGCGGCGCATCTTGGCGTTCAGGGTCACGCGCCGGGCGACGTCCAGATCGGCGGCGGCGTCCAGATAGGTGTGGCACAGCCCTTCGAGGTGGCCCAGCACGGGCGCCTTCGCCTCGGCCTGGACGCGGGCGACCAGGCTCTTGCCGCCGCGCGGGATGATCAGGTCGATGGCGCCGTTCAGCCCCGACAGAAGGGCGCCGACGGCCTCGCGGTCGGGGACGGGGACCAGTTGGATCGCGTCGGCGGGCAGGCCGGCCTCGGCCGTGGCGCGGGCGACGACGGCGGCGATGGTCCGCGAGGAGTCCAGGCAGTCGGAGCCGCAGCGCAGGATGGCCGCATTGCCCGAGCGCAGGCACAGGGCGGCGGCGTCGGCGGTGACGTTGGGGCGGCTCTCATAGATGACGGCCAGCACGCCGATGGGGGTGCGGATGCGGGCGATGTCGAGGCCGTTGGCGGGGGTCCAGCGGGCCATCTCGGCGCCGATCGGATCGGGCTGGGCGGCGATGGCCGCGACCGCGGCGGCCATGCCCTCGACGCGGGCCGGCGTCAGGGCGAGGCGGTCGATCAGGGCCTCGGACAGGCCGCCGTCGCGGGCGCGGGCCACGTCGCGGGCGTTGGCGGCCAGGATGTCGGTCTCGGCGGCGCGCAGGCCCTCGGCGAGTCGGCGCAGCGCCTCGGTTCGGGCGTCCGGCGTCGTGGCGCGCAGGGCGTCGGCGGCGGCGCGGGCGCGGCGGCCCATGTCCTGCATCATCGGGTAGAGGTCGCTCATCGGTCCTCCAGAACCAGGTCGTCGCGGTGGATGACGACCGAGGGGCCGCGATAGCCCAGCAGGCCCTCGATGGCGTCGGACCGGCGGCCGCGGATCAGGGCGATCTCCTCGGCGGCGTAGGACGACAGGCCCACGCCGATCCGCGCGCCGTCGGGGCCGGTCAGGCGCACGCTGTCGCCCTTGCCGAAGTCGCCGCTGACGGCGACGACGCCGGACGGCAGCAGGCTCTTGCCGGCGTTGAGGGCGGCGACCGCGCCCGCGTCCAGCGTCAGGGCCCCGCCGGGCGCCACGCTGCCGGCGATCCACTGCTTCCAGGCGGCCAGGGGGGTGGCGGGCGCCAGGATCAGGCTGGCGCGGGCGCCCTCGGCGACGGCCTTGAGCGGATGGTCGGTCAGGCCGGAGGCGATGACGGTGGCGCATCCGGCCGAGGCGGCGATCTGGGCCGCCGCCAGCTTGGTCGCCATGCCGCCGGTGCCGACCCCGGCTTGCGCATTGGCGCCCGAGGCCATGGCCAGGACGTCGGGGGTCAGCCGCTCGATCAGGGGCAGGTGGCGCGCGTCCGGGGCGCGGCGCGGGTCGGCGGTGTAGAGGCCGTCCACGTCGGACAGCAGGATCAGCAGGTCGGCGCGCGCCAGTTGGGCCGCGCGGGCGGCCAGGCGGTCGTTGTCGCCGTAGCGGATCTCTTCGGTGGCGACGGTGTCGTTCTCATTGACCACGGGGACGACGCCGTGGCCCAGCAGGGCCTCCAGGGTGGCGCGGCCGTTCAGCCAGCGGCGGCGGCGCTCGGTGTCGTCGCGGGTCAGCAGCACCTGGCCGGCCATCAGGCCGTATGGGGCCAGGGCCTCCTCCCAGGCGTGCATCAAGAGGGTCTGGCCGACGGCGGCGGCGGCCTGCTTGTCCTGCAGGCGGCCGTTCGACAGGTTCAGCCGACCGCGCCCCAGGGCCACGGCGCCGGAGGAGACGACCACGACCTCGCGCCCCTGCCGACGCAGTTCGGCGATGTCAGCGGCCAGGCTCGTCAGCCAGTCGGCGGCGACAGCGCGATGATCAGCGTCGAACAGCAGGGACGAACCGATCTTGACCACCACCCGGCGCGCCTGGGCCAGGGCGGCGGCAGGCGAGGCGGCGATCTCGAAGGCTCCAGAGGGGGGGCGGAGGAGGCGATCACAGAGCCTCCCTATCGCAAGATCATCGTTCCAGCCAACCCGGCGACGATGATTATTCAGAAAGGAAGCTCAAAGGAGCGCTGAGTTTGAAAAATATTCGCCTTTCTGTTTCTGCGACGGGAGAATGCTCAAAGAAAACGCCCGGCGGGCGAACCGGCCGGGCGTCTCCGTTTCAGCTTGAGGTTGACGATCAGGCTTCGGGATCGGGGGCCTGGTCCCAGCCGCCCGCCAGGGCCTTGAACAGGCCGATCTGGTAGGTGACGACCTGGGCTTCCGAGGCGGCCAGGGCGGCGTCGGCGCCGGCCAGGGTCCGCTCGGCGTCCAGCACCGTCAGGAAGCTGTCGGCGCCGGCGTCGAAGCGCAGGCGCGACAGGCGCGCCGCCGTGGCCGCCTGATCCCGCGCGGTGCGCAGGGCCGTGCGGCGGTCCAGTTCGTTGGCGTAGGCGCTGAGCGCCGTCTCGGTCTCCTGCAGGGCCGTCAGCACGGTCTGGTCGAAGGTCGCCAGGGCCGCGTCCGACTGGGCACCCGCCTGTTTGATCCGCGCCCGGGCCGCCCAGACGTTGGGGAAGGACCAGGAGATCAACGGGCCGACGCTGAAGCGCATATTGGCGCTGTCGCCCAGGTCCGAGGCGTCGAGCGCCGTCGAGCCCAGCGACCCGCCCAGACGGATGCTGGGATAAAGGCCGGCGGTGGCGACGTTGACGCGGGCGGCGGCGGCCGACAAGCGGGCTTCCGCCTGACGCACGTCGGGACGACGCGCCAGAAGGGCGGCGCCGTCTCCGCCCGGGATCGGCTGCGACAGTTGCGGCGGCGACTGGCAGGCGCGGGCCGCCTCGCTGGCCTCGGCGGGGGTGCGGCCGGTCAGCGTCGCCAGACGGAACAGGGCGCCGTCGCGCGCCGCCCGCAGGGGCGGCAGGCTGGCGCGGGTCTGTTCCAGAGCGGCGCGGGCGCGGGCCACGTCCAGACCGTTGCCGGCGCCCCCGTCCAGCAGGCGCTGGGTCAGATCGACGGTCTGGGCCTGCAGGTCGATGGTCCGCTCGGCGACGGCGATCTGGGCGTTGGCCGAGCAGGTGTCGGCGTAGGCCCGGGCCGTTTCGGCGGCGACGGTCACCCGCACGACTTCCAGCGCGGCGGCGGCGGCGGCCACATCCCCCCGCGCGGCGCGGATGGAGGACGCCACCCGACCGAACAGGTCGATCTCATAGGCCACGTCCAGGCCGACGTCATAGGTGTCGACTTCCGGCAGCTTGGCCCCGCCGGCCGTCGGCACGGTGTCGGTCGAGGCCCGGCTGCGGTTGTAAGCGGCCGAGGTCGTGGTGGTCGGGAACCGGCCCGAGCGGGCTTCGGACAGCGAGGCGCGGACGGCGCGCAGATTGGCCGCGGCCGCCTCCAGCTCGTTGTTCTCGGTCAGAGCCTGCTGGATCAGGCCGTCCAGCGTGGGGTCTTGATACAGCCGCCACCAGTCGTCGCGGGCCGCCTCGGTCGAAACCGAGGCGGATTGCGAGCCGATGAAGGCGCCCTGGCCTCCGGCGGGGATCGTCGGGAGCGGCGCCTTGGGACCCACCGCGCAGGCGGCGAGCAGGGCGGCCGACCCCGCGGCGGTCAGCAGAGTGCGGAGTTTGCCGTTCATTTTACGCATCTCCCTGGCGCGGAGCGGCGGGGGCCGGTTCCGGGCCGTCGGGGTCAAAGGGGTCGTGCGGCGTGGAGCCGAAGCTGGTCGGCAGCTCGCGCTGCTTGCCCGGCGCCTTGGGCAGCTTGCCCGCCATCCAGCGACAGATGACGTAGAAGACCGGGGTGAAGATTAGACCGAAGAAGGTCACCCCCAGCATGCCGTAAACCACCGCGATGCCGAGCGCGTTCTGCATCTCCGAGCCGGGGCCCGAGGCGATGGCCAGAGGCAGCACGCCGAAGATGAAGGCGAACGAGGTCATCAGGATCGGACGCAGGCGCTGACGGGCGGCCTGAACGGCGGCCTGCCAGCGGTCGAGGCCTTCGTTGTCCTCGGCCTGTTTGGCGAACTCCACGATCAGGATGGCGTTCTTGGCCGCCAGGGCGATCAGGACCACCAGACCGACCTGGGTCAGGATGTTGTTGTCCAGACCATGCAGGTTCACCCCCAGGATGGCCGCCAGAATACACATGGGCACGATCAGGATGACCGCCAGCGGCAGGGTGAAGGCCTCATAGTTGGCGGCCAGCACCAGGAAGACGAACACCACCGCCATCAGGAAGATGATGGTCGAGCCGCCGGCCGCCGCCTTCTCCTGCAGGGCCAGTTCGGTCCATTCGTAGCCGAAGCCCTCGGGCAGGGTCTTGGCGGCCAGTTCCTCCATCGCGGCGATGGCGTCGCCGGTGGACACGCCCGGCGCCGCTTCACCCTGCAGTTCCGAAGCCGGGAACAGGTTGTAGCGGACCACGCGCGAGGGGCCGGAATCATCGGCCAGGGTGGCCACCGAACCGATCGGCACCATGCCGCCAGAGGCCGAACGGACCTTCAGGTTGGCGATGTCGGCCAGTTCGTCGCGATAGGCGGGCTCGGCCTGGGCGGTGACGCGGAAGGTGCGGCCCAGGAAGTTGAAGTCGTTGACGTAGGTCGAGCCGAGGTAGGTGCCCAGGGTGCTGAACACGGTCGACGGCTGGACTCCCATCAGAAGGGCCTTGTCGCGATCGACGCTGGCGGCGATGCGCGGCGAGCCGGTGTTGTAGAGGCTGAACACCTGCTGGACCTCATCCGGCATCTGGGCGGCGGCGCCCATCATGGCGAAGGTTGCGCCCTCGAGGGCCTTGAAGCCCGAACCCGAACGGTCCTGGATCATCATCTTGAAGCCCGAGCCGGTGCCCAGACCCTGAACGGGCGGGGGCGACAGCATGAAGATGCTGGCTTCCTCGATGACGCCGGTCGCGCCGCTGAGCGCGCCGGCCAGGGCCGAGGCCTCCAGAGCGGGGGTGGTGCGCTGGTCATAGTCGTTCAGCTTGATGAACATGGTCGCGGCGTTGGACGACATGGAGAAGCTGGAGCCGTCCAGACCGGCGAAGGCGGTGACCTCCTGAACGCCGTCGGCCTTGCGGACGATGTCGACCGCCTTGTTCATGGCCGCCTTGGTGCGTTCCAGCGAGGCGCCCGGCGGCAGTTGCACGACGCCGATCAGAATGCCCTGATCCTGCGCCGGGATGAAGCCGGTAGGCGTATCGGCCATGCGCCAGCCGGTCAGGGCCAGCAGGGCGGCGTAGATGACCAGCATGACCGTGACCATGCGGATCAGCCGGGCCGTCAGGCGGCCGTAGCGGTCCGACACCCAGTCGAAGCCTTCGTTGAACTTGGCCCCGGCCCAGCCGAGGTAATAGGCGATCGTGCCGATCAGGCCCGGCTTGCGGCTCTCGTCGTGGTCCTTGTGCGGCTTGAGCAGCAGGGCCGACAGGGCGGGCGACAGCGTCAGCGACACCAGCAGGGAGATCAGCGTCGCCGAGGCGATGGTGACGGCGAACTGGCGGAAGAAGATGCCGGGGATGCCGGGCACGAAGGCGGTCGGCACGAACACCGAGGTCAGCACCAGGGAGATGGCGACCAGGGCGCCCGACACTTCCTGCATCGACCGATAGGCGGCTTCCTTGGGGGTCAGGCCCTCGCGGATGTAGCGCTCGACGTTCTCGACCACGATGATGGCGTCGTCGACGACGATGCCGACGGCCAGAACCAGGGCGAACAGCGACAGGGAGTTGATCGAATAGCCCAGCGCCAGCTGCACCGCGAAGGTGCCGACCAGGGCGACCGGGATGGCCAGGATCGGGATGATGGCCGCGCGCCAGGTCTGCAGGAAGACCAGGATGACGATCATCACCAGGAAGACGGCTTCGATCAGCACGTGTTCCACGGCCGAGACCGAGGCGGCGACGTATTCCGTCGGGTTATAGGGGATGGCGTATTTTACGCCCGGCGGGAAGTCGGCCTTGATCGCGTCCAGCTCGGCGATGACCTTGTTGGCCGTCGACAGGGCGTTGGAGCCGGGCTGCTGGATGATGGCGACGCCGACGCCGCGCTGGCCGTTGAAATAGCCTTCGACGCCGTAGATTTCCGAGCCGAGTTCGACGCGGGCGATGTCGCTGACGCGGGTCACGCGGCCTTGGGCGTCGGTCTTGAGCACCACCTTGCCGAACTCTTCGGGGGCGGCCAGACGGCCCTCGACCTGAACCGGCAGCTCGAAGGCGGCGGCGTTGGTCGGGAAGGGGGGCTGGCCGATCGACCCGCCCGCGGCCTGGACGTTCTGGGCCTGCAGGGCGGCGATGATCTCGGGCGCGGTCAGGTCGCGCGCGGCCGCCTTGGCCGGATCGATCCAGATGCGCATGGCGTAGTTGCCGCCGCCGAAGACCTGGACGCCGCCGACGCCGTCGATGCGCAGCAGGCGGTCGCGGATGGTCGACTGGGCCATATTGCCCAGATAGTCGCTGTCGATGCCGGGGTCGTCGGACGTCAGCGAGGCCAGCATCAGGAAGCCGGTCGACTCCTTGTTGACGATGACGCCGACCTGACGGACCTGCGCCGGCAGGCGCGGCTCGGCCAGGGCGACCCGGTTCTGAACCAGCACCTGGGCGGTGTCGAGGTCGGTGCCCGGCTGGAAGGTGACGGTGACCTGGACCCGGCCGTCGGAGGTCGACGACGAGGTCATGTAGAGCATGTTTTCGACGCCGTTGATCTCCTGCTCCAGCGGCGCGGCGACCGTCTCGGACAGGGTTTCAGCCGAGGCGCCGGCGTAGGAGGCGGTCACGCTGATGGTCGGCGGGGCGATGTCCGGATACTGCGCCAAAGGCAGCATCGGCATGGCGAAGGCGCCGATCAGGGTGATGAAGACCGAGATCACGATCGCGAAGATCGGTCGGTCGATGAAGAAGCGGGAAATATTCATGGATCAGGTTCCGGCTCGTGAGCCTCCTCCTCAGCCGGCGCTGGCGACGAAGGTGGCGGACGAGGCGACGGGCGCGGTGGTTACGGGCGCCTGGGCCTTGACGTCCTCGGCCTTGATGGCCCCGTTCTGGGCGGTGACCTTCTGGCCCGGACGGGCGCGCTGAAGGCCGTTGATGATGACGCGGTCGTCGGGCGTCAGGCCCGTGCGCACGACGCGCAGGCCGTTGGCGATCGGCCCCAGCTGGACCGGCTTGGCGCCGACCGTGCCGTCCTTGGCCACGACATAGACGACCTTGCGCGGGCCGTCGGTGACGATGGCGGCGTCCGGCACCAGCATGGCCGCATAGCCGCCCGCGCCGGCCAGCTGGGCGTGGCCGAACATGCCGGGCTTCAGGAAGCCGTCGGCGTTTTGCACCACGGCGCGCAGGCGGATGGTGCCCGAGGAGGCGTCGATGGCGTTGTCGGTGAAGTCCAGCGTTCCGGTGCGGTCATAGCTGGTCTCGTCCTGCAGGCGGATGCGGATCGGGGCGGCGCCGTTGCGGGCCTCGCGCTGATACTTGAGCGCCACGGCCTCGGAGCCGTCGAAGACGAAGTAGATCGGCGAGGAGGAGACGATGGTCGTCAGCACGTCACCGGCCGAGGAGCCGCCGCCGATCAGGTTGCCCGGATCGACCCGGCGATCCGACACGCGGCCCGAGATGGGGGCGGTGACGCGGGTGAACTCGACATCCAGCTGACGGGCGCGGATGGCGGCCTCGGCGGCCGCCACGGCGGCTTGGGCGGTCTGGACGGCGGCGCGCTTGGCGTCGACCTCGGCCTGGGACACGGCCTGGGAAGCCAGCAGGCCCTCGGCGCGGGTCAGTTCGGTGCGGGCGAGCGTCAGCTGGGCCTGGCCCTGGGCCAGCTGGGCGCGGGCGGCGGCCAGGGCGGCCTGGGCCGGGCGCGGGTCCAGGGTGAAGAGCAGCTGGCCCTGGCGCACGATGTCGCCGTCCTTAAAGTGAACCGCCTGGATGTAGCCTCCGACGCGCGCGCGCACGTCGACCGAGCGCGGGGCCTCGAAGCGGCCGGTGAACTCATCCCAATCGACGACCTGTTGCGACAGGGGCGTCGCCACGGTCACCGGCGGCGCGCCCTGGGCCGGGGCCTCCTGTCCCTTGGAACAGCCATAGAGGGCGGCCGCCATCAAAGCGGACGCGGCCGCGATCTTCACCGTGCGCATTGGCGCAATCTCCTTGGGAGGTAGCTTGTTTGTACGGGACCGCCGCGAAAGGGGAGGGTGCGGCCAGTCAACGGTGGGTGACTTAAAGCGGACGACGGCCGCTCTTGTCAACGTCTGATGACAAAGCCATATAGGCCGTAAGGTTTATCCGGAGTGCGATTAATTGGTCATCTGCGACGTCCCTCGACCGCGTAACGCCAACGCCACCCGTCAAGCGATCCTGCAAGCGGCGCGCGAGCGTTTTTGTTCCGAGAGCTATGACGACGTGGGCATGCGCGACATCGCCCGCGACGTCGGCGTCGATGCGGCGCTGATCAGCCGCTACTTCGGCTCCAAGGAAGACCTGTTCGTCGCCGTGCTGGACAGTTGCAAGAACGGCCGCGACCTGATGGACGGCCCGCGCGAGGATTTCGGCCAGCGTCTGGCGCGCGAGATCGTCTATGGCGAGGCCGCGGCCTGCGCGCCGGACGACGGCAGCGGCCGCATGCGCGGCCTCTTGATTTTGCTGCGCTCCATCGGGTCGTCCAAGGCGATGGACGTAGTGCAGCACACCACCAACAGCCGCTTCTTCGAGCCCCTGACCCAGTGGATCGGCGGTGAGGACGCCCCGGTCCGGGCGCGTCTGGCGGCGGGGCTGATCATGGGCATGGCCATCAGCCGGGAGCTGTCGGACGGCTTCTCCAACCTGGACGAGGCGCAGAAGGCTTCCCTGGCGGGGCGCATGGCCGACGCCTTGCAGGGTCTGGTCGACGGCTGACGCCGGAAAGGCGGACCGAGGCCCGCCTTTCATCACTTCAGCAGGAAGGCGGTCGCCGCCTCAGGCCCAGTGCATCGGCACGTGGCGAGCCGCGGCCCAGTGGATGGCGCGGATGGCGTCGACGATGGCGCGCGTGGCGGCGACCGTCCCCAACTCCCCGCCCAGGTCGGCCGTGACCGCGCCCGAGGCCAGGACGGCCGCGACCGCCGCCTCGATGGAGTCGGCCTCGTCCTCCAGCTTGAAGCTGTGGCGCAGCATCATGGCCGCCGACAGCACCATGCCGACCGGATTGGCCAGATCCTGGCCGGCGATGTCGGGCGCCGAGCCGTGGATCGGCTCGAACAGGCCCGGCCCGTCCGCGCCCAGGGAGGCCGAGGGCAGCAGGCCGATGGAGCCGCCCAGCACCGAGATTTCGTCCGACAGGATGTCGCCGAACATGTTCTCGGTCAGGATGACGTCGTATTCGCGCGGTTTGCGGATCAGGTGCATGGCCATGGAGTCGACCAGGGCGTGCTCCAGGGTGATCTGCGGATATTCCTCGGCGTGGATGCGGGTCACGACCTCGCGCCACAGGCGGCTGGTCTCCATGACGTTGGCCTTGTCGACCGAGGTGACCTTGCCGCGGCGCTGCTCGGCGGCCTGGAAGGCGGCGCGGGCGACGCGCTCGATCTCCTCGACCGTATAGACGCACAGGTCCGAGGCTTGGGTCTTGCTGCGGGTGCGCTCGCCGAAATAAACGCCGCTGGTCAGCTCGCGGAAGACGATCAGGTCGACGCCTTCGACGATCTCCTTCTTCAGCGGCGAGCGGTGGGCCAGCACCGGCGAGACCTGCAGCGGGCGCAGGTTGGCATACAGGCCCATGGCCTTGCGGATGGCCAGCAGGCCCTGTTCCGGGCGAACCGGGGCGCCGTCCCACTTGGGCCCGCCGACCGCGCCCAGCAGGACGGCGTCGGCGGCCAGGCAGGCGGCCTTGGTGTCTTCGGGCAGGGACTCTCCGACAGCGTCGATGGCGGCGCCGCCGATCAGGTGTTCGGCGAAGTCGAACCTGTGGCCGTAGATGTCGCCGATGCAGGTCAGGACGCGCTGGGCGGCCAGGGCGACTTCCGGACCGACTCCGTCGCCGGGCAGGACGACGATATTGAAGGCGCGGGGGGCGGGATGGGCTTCACGGGGGGGCATCAGGCGGTCTCCGGCTGATAGGAGTCTTGGCGCAGGCGTTCATAGGTTTCGACGTCGGGCAGCTTGGCCTGAAGCCAGCCGAGGGCGTCGACGCCGTCCAGCAGGCACTGGCGGGCGAAGGATTCGACCGTGAACGGCACGGCCGGGGCGTTGCCGCGACGGATCTCGCCGGCTTCCAGATCGATGGTCACGGGCTGCTCCGGATGAGCGGCCAGATCGTCCCAGACGGCCTGATCGACGACGATGGGCAAAAAGCCGTTCTTCAGAGCGTTCGAGGTGAAGATGTCGGCGATCTCGGTCGAGATCACCGCCCGGAAGCCGTAGTCCAGCAGGGCCCACGGGGCGTGCTCGCGCGACGAGCCGCAGGCGAAGTTCGGCCCCGCCAGCAGGATGCGATGCTCGGCCGGGTCGATGCGGTTCAGCACGGATTCCGGCTTGGGCGAACCGTCGGCCTCATAGCGCCAGTCATAGAAGGCCTGGGCGCCCAGACCCTCGCGCGTCGTGGTGGTCAGGAAGCGCGCGGGGATGATCTGGTCGGTGTCGATGTTGGCCTGACTCAAGGTCAGGGTCTTGGAGGTCAGGGTCTTGAAGGGCTCAGACATGGGCGGCCTCCGACAGATAGACGCGCGGGTCGGTCAGCACGCCCGCCACGGCGCTGGCGGCGGCGGTGGCGGGGCTGGCCAGGATGGTGCGGGCTCCCTTGCCCTGACGGCCCTCGAAATTGCGGTTGGAGGTCGAGACGGCCAGTTGGCCGGCGGCGACGAAGTCTCCGTTCATGGCGATGCACATGGAGCAGCCGGGGATGCGCCATTCGGCGCCCGCCTCGGTGAAGACCTTGTCCAGACCTTCGGCTTCGGCGTCGCGGCGGACGGCTTCCGAACCCGGCACTACCAGCATCCGCACGCCCGGCTGGACCTTGCGGCCGCGCAGGACGTCGGCGGCGGCGCGCAGGTCGGGCAGGCGGCCGTTGGTGCAGCTGCCGATGAAGACGACATCGACCTTGTGGCCGGTGGTCGCCTCTCCGGCGGTGAAGCCCATGTAGTCGATGGCCTTCTGGTCCGAAGCCGAGCGCGGCTGCGGCACGGGCGCGCCGACGGGTGCGCCGGCGTCGGGCGTGGTGCCCCAGGTGGCCATCGGGCGGATGGCGGCGCCGTCCAGCACGACCTCCTTGTCGAAGATCGCGCCGGGATCGGAGGCCAGGCTCAGCCAGGCGGCGGCGGCGGCTTCATAGTCGGCGGGGACATGCCTGCGGCCGCGCAGCCAGTCGATGGTGGTCTGGTCGGGCGCGATCATGCCCGCCCGCGCGCCTGCCTCGATGGACATGTTGCACAGGGTCATGCGCCCTTCCATGTCCAGCGACCGCACGGCCTCGCCCGCATATTCGATGACGTAGCCGGTGCCGCCGCCGAAGCCGATGGCGGCGATGACGGCCAGCGCCACGTCCTTGCCGGACACGCCGGGGCGCAGGCACCCGTCGACCGTCACCCGCATGGATTTGGCGCGGCGCTGCAGCAGACACTGGGTCGCCAGCACATGGCCGACCTCCGAGGTGCCAATGCCGAAGGCCAGGGCGCCGAAGGCCCCGTGCGTCGCGGTATGGCTGTCGCCGCAGACGACCGTCATGCCCGGCTGGGTCAGGCCCAGCTCCGGCCCCATGACGTGGACCACGCCGCGCTGGTCCGAGCCCCAGCCGGCCAGTTCGATCCCGTGCCGGGCGCAGTTGACCTCCAGCGTCTCGACCTGGATGCGGGCCTGATCGGTGACGTAGGGGCGTTGGCCGTCCGGCCCGGCGGGCAGGGTCGGGGTCGAGTGGTCCAGGGTGGCGAAGGTGCGGTCGGGGCGGCGGACCTTCAGCCCGCGCGCCTCGATTTCGGAAAAGGCCTGAGGCGAGGTGACTTCGTGGACCAGATGCAGGTCCACATACATGACGCCCGGAGTCTCGGCGGTTTCCGGCACGACGACGTGTCGGTCCCAGACCTTCTCATACATCGTCTTAGGCTGGCTCATGCGCGCGCTCCCTGGCCGGTGCGGCGGGGGCCGCCTCGCCGATGGGCTCCAGCCAGCCGTAGCGGTCGGGGGTGGTGCCGTCGAACAGGCCGCGGAAGGCCTTGTTGACCGCCTTGGTGATGGGGCCGGGGCCGGCGGCGCGCGTCGGGATGCCGTCAACCGAGCGCACCGGGGTGATCTCGGCGGCGGTGCCGGTCATGAACACCTCGTCGGCGACATACAGGGCCTCGCGCGGCAGGATCTGTTCGCGCGCCTCATAGCCCAGGCCGCGCGCCAGCTTCATGACGCTGTCGCGGGTGATGCCCTGCAGGATGGAGGCGGCGGCGGGCGGCGTCATCAGCACCCCGTCCTTGGCGATGAACAGGTTCTCGCCGGCCCCTTCGGACAGCAGGCCGTCCTTGCCCAGGGCGATGCCTTCGCCGAAACCGCGCACGCGGGCTTCGCGGCCGATCAGATAGGACGACAGATAGTTGCCGCCCGCCTTGGCACCCGCCGGGATGGTGTTGGGGGCCATGCGGTTCCAGCTGGAGACGCAGGCGTCGACGCCCTTCTCCAGGGCTTCCTCGCCCAGGTAGGCGCCCCAGGGGAAGGCCGAGACCATGACGTCGGTGCGGATGGCGTCCGGCCCCGGCGTCACGCCCATGCCGCAGGCGCCCAGATAGGCCAGGGGGCGCAGGTAAGCCGAGCGCAGGCCCTCGGCGCGCACCACGTCCTTGCAGGCCTGGATCAGCTCGTCCTCATTATAAGGCATGGGGAAGTGGTAGATGCGCGCGCTGTCGAACAGGCGGCGGATATGGTCGGTCAGGCGGAAGCCGCACGGGCCGTTCGGCGTGTCATAGACGCGGATGCCCTCGAACACCGAGGTGCCGTAGTGCAGGGCGTGGCTCATCACGTGGACGGTGGCGTTCTCCCACGCCGTCAGTTCGCCGTTGATCCAGATGTTCTTAGCCAGCGGCTGCATAGGTCTTGTCCTGTTGGGGGGCGGTGGCGGCGATGATGGCGGTCAGTTCGGCGTCGTTGATCTCGCCGATCTCGTCGGCGCGGCGCTTGAAGCCGGCGAAGACCTCGGCCAGGCGTTGGCCTTCCAGGGCGTGGCCCAGAGCCTCGGCGCGCTTGCCGACGGCGTGGCGGCCGGAGTGTTTGCCCAGCACGAAATAGCTGCCTTCGAACCCGACATCCTCGGGGCGCATGATCTCGTAGGTGCGGCTGTCGGCCATCATGCCATGCTGGTGGATGCCGGCCTCGTGGGCGAAGGCGTTCAGGCCCACGATGGCCTTGTTGCGGGCGATGACGCTCTCGGTCACTTCGCGCAGGGTCTGCGAAGAGCGGACCAGATGGCGGCTCTCGGCGGCGACGGTCACGCCATAGCGGTCGGCGCGGGTGCGCAGGGCCATGATGACCTCCTCGATCGAGGCGTTGCCGGCCCGTTCGCCGATGCCGTTGACGGCGCCCTCGATCTGACGGGCGCCGCCTTCGACGGCGGCCAGGGAGTTGGCGACGGCCAGACCCAGGTCGTTGTGGGCGTGGGACGAGAAGATGATGTCCGCGTGGCGCGGGCGGATGATCCCGTCCAGATAGGCGAAGCGCTGGCGCGATTCCTCGGGCGTGGCGTAGCCGACGGTGTCGGGGACGTTCAGCGTCTGGGCGCCCGCGTCGGCGGCGGCCACCAGGGCCTCGGCCAGGAACTCCGGCTCGGTGCGGAAGGCGTCCTCGGCCGAAAACTCCACGTCGTCGAACAGGGAGGCGGCGTATTCCACCGTGCGCGAGATGGTGGACAGCACCTCATTGGTGCTCATGCGCAGCTTGGCCGAGCGGTGGATCGGGCTGGTGGCCAGAAAGACGTGGCAGCGACGATGCGATTTCGGCGCCGGGGCCAGGGCGCGGAAGGAGGCGTCGATGTCTTTCTCGTTGGCGCGCGACAGGGAGGCGAAGACCGGCCCCTCGACCTCGCCCGACACGCGACGGATGCATTCCTCATCGCCCGGCGAGGCGGCGGCGAAGCCGGCCTCGATCACGTCCACGCCCAGGTCGCGCAGGACATGGGCCATCTTCAGCTTGGACTCGGCCGACATGGAGAAGCCCGGCGCCTGTTCGCCGTCGCGCAGGGTGGTGTCGAAGATGATGACCCGGTTGGGATCGGCCGCAATCTCGGCGGTTCTGGATACTCGGTCTACTCGGGACATTACGCGGCCTCGGACTGGAAGGTTTGGGCCTGGATGCGCGCGACGCCGATCAGGCGGTCGATCTGGCGGCCCAGGGTGTCGATGGAACGGGCGGCGTCGCGCCCGCGAACGGTCAGGGCGATGCGGCGCATCGCGCCTTCATCGGCCATGTTGATGCCGTCGATGTGGAAGCCGCGGCGCTCCACCAGGCCGATGAGACGCTGAAGCGAGCCGTCGGCCCGGTCGATCTGGATGTGAATGGTGTCGCTCATGCTCATGCGCCTTCCATCATTTCAGCGTTGCTCTTGCCCGGCGGCACCAGCGGCCAGACGTTTTCCTTGGGGTCGATGACGACGTGGGCCAGACAGGCGCCCTTGGCGGCCAGCAGGCGGGCCAGACCAGCCTCGACCTGATCGCGGCGGTCGATGCGGAAGGCCTCGACGCCGAAGGCTTCAGCCACCTTCACGAAGTCCGGATTGTCGGACAGGTCGATCTCGGAATAGTTCTCGGCGAAGAACAGCTCCTGCCACTGGCGCACCAGGCCCAGGGAGGAGTTGTCCAGCAGGACGATCTTCAGCGGCACGCCATACCGGCGCAGCGTGGCCAGTTCCTGGACGTTCATCATGAAGCCGCCGTCGCCGGCGATGGTGACGACGACCGCCTCGGGGTCCGCCAACTGAGCGCCCAGGCCGGCGGGCAGGCCGAAGCCCATCGCGCCCAGACCGCCCGAGGTGATGTGGGCTTCGGGCCGGGCGAAGCGGCAGTGCTGGGCGGCCCACATCTGATGCTGGCCGACGTCGCATGCGGCGACGAAGCGGTCGCCGGCCATCTCCGACAGGGTCTTCAGCAGGGCAGGGGCGTAGACGCCCTCGCCCGGCGCATCATAGCGGGCGGCGTGACGCTCGGCGGCCGAGGCGCAGCGGATGACCCACGGGTCGATGGCCAGCGGCGCCGTCTTCATGCGCGCCGTCAGGGCTTCGATGGCCGGGCGGATCTCGCCGCCGACGGCGACGTGGGTCTCGCGCAGTTTGCCGATCTCCGAGGCGTCGACGTCGAAGTGGACGACGCGGGCGTGCGGCGCGAACTCGGCCAGCTTGCCGGTGGCGCGGTCGTCGAAACGGGCGCCCATGACGATCAGCAGGTCGGAGGCCTGAACCGCCTCATTGGCCGCGCGCGTGCCGTGCATGCCCAGCATGCCCAGGAAGCCCGGCGCATCGGTCGGCACCGTGCCCAGGGCGTTCAAGGTGGCGACGCTGGGGATGCCGGTGGTCTCGGCGAAGGCGCGCAGGGCCTCGGTCGCGCGGCCGATCTTCACCCCGCCGCCGATGTAGATCAGCGGGCGCTCGGCGGCGCGGATGAAGCGTTCGGCCTCGGCGATGGCGTCGGGATCGGTCTCGGCCGCCTCATTGGGGATGTTGAAGCCGAACGGGGCGACGGCCTCGGCGAACTGGACGTCCTTGGGCAGGTCGACCAGCACCGGGCCGGGGCGGCCCGAGGCGGCGATGTGAAAGGCCTGTTCGATGGCGGCCGGGATCTCGGCCGCATCGCGCACCAGGATGGAGTGTTTCACGATCGGCAGGGTGACGCCCAGGATGTCGATCTCCTGGAAGGCGTCGGTGCCCATGACCCCCTGGGGGACGTTGCCGGTGATGCAGACCATCGGCGCCGAATCCATCATGGCGTTGGCGATGCCGGTGATCAGATTGGTGGCGCCGGGGCCGGAGGTGGCCATGCAGACCCCGACCTTGCCGCTCAGCCGGGCATAGGCGTCGGCGGCGAAGGCGGCGGCCTGTTCGTGGCGGACCAGGACATGCTTCAGCGACGAGCCGGTCAGGGCGTCGTAGATCGGCATGATGGCGCCGCCGGGGTAGCCGAAGACCACCTCCACGCCCATCCGCTCCAGGCTGGAGACGAGCAGGCGCGCGCCGGTCATGACGGCCGGGGCGGGGGTGGTTTTCAGGGCGGGCGCGGCGGCGCTCATCGGGTCAACTCTCTTTATATATATGCGGGTCAGGCGGCGGCCGGTTTGGCCGCCTGCAGCCAGGCCATGCGCTCGCGCAGACGCTCGCCGACCTGTTCGATCTGGGTTTCGCGGTCGGCGTTCAGCAGGGCGTCGTATTTGGGCTTGCCGGCCTCGTTCTCGGCGATCCATTCGCGGGCGAAGGTGCCATCCTGGATCTCGGTCAGGACGGTCTTCATGCGGGCGCGGGTCTCGTCGGTGATGACGCGCGGGCCCGAGGCGACGGCGCCCCACTTGGCGGTTTCCGAGATGAAGTGGTGCATCTTGGAGATGCCGCCTTCGTAGAAAAGGTCCACGATCAGCTTCAGCTCGTGCAGGCATTCGAAATAGGCGATCTCGGGCTGGTAGCCGGCCTCGACTAGGGTGTTGAAGCCCGCGATCACCAGCTCCTTGGCGCCGCCGCACAGGACGGCCTGTTCGCCGAACAGGTCGGTCTCGGTCTCTTCGCGGAACGAGGTCTCCAGCAGGCCTCCGGTCGCCCCGCCGATGCCCTTGGCGTAGCCCATGGCGCGGTCGCGCGCCTTGCCGGTCGCGTCCTTCTCGATGGCGAACAGCGAGGGGACGCCCCGGCCGCGCGCGAACTCGCGGCGAACCAGATCGCCCGGACCCTTGGGGGCGACCAGGATGACGTCCATGTCCTCGCGCGGGGTGATGCGGTCGTAGATGATCGAGAAGCCATGGGCGAACAGCAGGGCGGCGCCCGGCTTGGCGTTCGGCTCGATGATGTCGCGATAGACCTCGTTCTGGATCATGTCCGGGGTCAGGATGGCGATGATGTCGGCGCCGCGAACGGCCTCGGCCGGCTCGGCGGTCGGCACGCCGTCCTCGGTCGCATGCTTCCAGCCCGTGCCGCCTTGGCGGACGCCGACGACCACGTCATGACCCGAGTCCTTCAGGTTCTGGGCGTGGGCGCGGCCCTGCGAGCCGTACCCGATCACGGCGATGCGCTGGCCGGCGATGGCGCCCGGCTTGATGTCGTCGTTGGTGTAGATGGTGATGGCCATGGGTCAGGCGTCCTCAGAAATCGGGGCGTTTGGGGTCGGGGAATAGGTCGCCGCAGTCTGGGCCGGCGGCGGATAGGGGATGGTGACGGCCCCTTGCGAGGCGGAGGCGACGGCGGCGCGGTATTTCGCGAAAACGCCTTGCGCCGGGCGGATACGGTTGGGGGCGAAATCCGCCCGGCGCGCCTCCAGATCGACGAGCACGTCGATCCTTCGGTTGGTGACGTCGATGACGATCGGATCGCCATCGCGAATGAGTGCAATCGGGCCGCCCGCCGCCGCTTCGGGCGAGACGTGGCCGGCGACGAAGCCGTAGGAGGCGCCCGAGAAACGACCGTCGGTCAGCAGGGCGACGTTCTCGACCTTGCGGCCCTTCAGGGCGGCGGTGACCTGAAGCATCTCGCGCATGCCCGGCCCGCCCTTGGGCCCTTCGTAGCGGATGATGATGACGTCGCCTTCGCCGACCGAGCCGTCCTGAACCGCGTGGAAGGCGTCCTCCTCACAGTCGAACACGGCGGCGGGGCCTTCGAAGCGGTCGACCTTGTGGCCGGTCAGCTTGATCACGGCGCCCTCGGGGGCGACGTCGCCATAGATGACGGCGTAGGAGCCGCGCGCCATGACCGGGGCGTCCATGCTGGTGACGACCTGCTGGCCCGGCGTCTCCTCGGCCTCGGCGGCTTCGGCGAACAGGCTGCGGCCGGTGACGGTCGGGGTGTTGGCGATCTTGCCCGCCTCGGCCAGACGCTGGGCGACCAGGCGCGTGCCGCCCGCCGCGAACAGGTGCGAGGCCAGAAAGCGGCCGCCCGGCTTCAGGTCGCAGATGACCGGGGCCTCGACGCAGGCCTGGTGGCAGTCCTCGATGCCGAAGTCGACGCCGGCCTCGGCCGCGATGGCGGTCAGGTGCATGACCGCGTTGGTCGACCCGCCCGAGGCCGAGACGGCGACGGCGGCGTTCTTCAGGCTGGCCTTGGTGATGTATTTGCGGGCTGTGTCGCCGGCGAAGACGCGCTCGACGATCAGGCGGCCGCAGCGCTCGCCCTCGTAGGCCTTGCCGGGATCGACGGCGGGGACGTCGTTGGCGCCCATGGGGCTGATGCCCATCATCGACAGGGCCATGGCCATGGTGTTGGCGGTGAACTGACCGCCGCAGGCGCCGGCGCTGGGGCAGACCGCGCTCTCGACCGCCTTCAGGCCCTCGTCGGACAGGGCCCCGGCGCCGTGGGCGCCGATGGCCTCGAACACCTCCTGGACCGAGACCTCCTTCTCGCCGATCCGGCCGGGCAGGATGGTGCCGCCGTAATAGACCAGGCCGGGGATATCCATCCGGGCCAGGGCCATGGCCGCCGCCGGAATGGTCTTGTCGCAGCCGACGATGCAGACGACGCCGTCCAGCTGATGCCCCTCGACCGCCAGTTCGATGGAGTCGGCGACGACCTCGCGGCTGATCAGCGAGGCCTTCATGCCCGCCGTGCCCATGGAGATACCGTCGGTGACGACGATGGTGTTGAAGTCGACCGGATAGCCGCCGGCCGCGATGATGCCGGCGCGCACGTCCCTGGCCAGACGATCCAGGTGCATGTTGCAGGGGGTGACCGTCGACCAGGTGTTGACGATGGCGATCATCGGCTTGTCGAAGTCGGCGTCCTGCATCCCCGCGGCCCGCAGATAGGACCGCGCCGCCGCCCGGTTCGGGCCTTCGGTGACAGCCGCAGAGCGGTTGTTGGGTCGTTTCGTGCTGTCGGAAGGCTGCGTCATCGTAATCTTGGAAGTTCTTGCCTGTCGGTGATGGGGCGGGCACATGAAAAACCCCGCGTCCGGAGCCGGAGCGGGGTGAATGGGCGAAACTGGCTGGGTTCAGGTCAGGTCGCAGGCATCCACGCCGCTTGGCTAAGCG